>CAZAHL010000153.1:0-16688 GCA_964484845.1 uncultured Chryseolinea sp.
CTATTCTATTCTATTCTATTCTATTCTATTCTATTCTATTCTATTCTATTCTATACTATACTATACTATACTATACTATACTTTAATTTAATTTCAAAAATATTGTACTTTAGATGCGGCCTTTCAAAGACCCTGCTTAAAACAATCCCACACATGTAGGATTGATGAAGTCTGGATATTTGACGGCGAATAAATAGCTTCCTAGCGGAAGCAGAAATTTTATCGCTATGGCTACTGGACAATATTATTATCGCAAAATTGCATTTAAATCTTTTAATATGATAATCGTTGACACAGCTCTTGCCAAGAGAGCCGAGGAAAAAAATCCAATACGGGTAGGATTGATTGGAGCCGGATTCATGGGACGAGGAATAGTGTTTCAAATAGCCACCGCCGTGCCAGGAATGAAAATTGTCGCGGTCTATAACAGGACACTCGACAAAGCGAAGAAGGCTTATTTGGATGCCGGGATAGAGGATTTTGCAGTTGTTACAACCCAGACTGATTTGGAAGATAGAATATCCCGTGGTAAATTTTCGGTAACGGAAGACCCATTTTTGATTGGTGCGGCAGAAAATATTGACGTCATAATTGAGGCCACCGGAGCAGTGGAATTCAGCTCACGCATCGTCTTTGAGGCCATAAAGAATAAAAAGCATATTGTGCTCATGAATGCTGAGCTCGATGGCACGGTAGGTGGAATTTTAAAAATTTATGCAGACAAAGCCGGTGTAATTCTTACCAACGCAGATGGCGATCAGCCTGGCATGGAAATGAACTTATACCGATATGTAAAAGCTATAGGACTCAAACCTGTGTTATGCGGAAATATTAAAGGACTACAAGATCCTTATCGTACACCCACGACACAAGAAAGCTTTGCGAAAAAATGGAACCAAAATGCGCACATGGTTACCTCGTTCGCAGATGGAACTAAAATCTCTTATGAACAAGCCATCGTAGCCAATGCAACCGGGATGACCGTGGGTAAACGTGGAATGTATGCTCCTTCGGTTCCCGTCGGAACGCCCTTATCGGAGGTAATGAAATTGTATCCTCTGGAGGTGCTCACGTCAGGTCCAGGCATAGTAGATTATGTAGTTGGAGCATCGCCTCCCGCGGGGATATTCGTACTTGCAACGCACGATAAACCCTTCCAACAACAATTTCTTAATCTTTATAAATTAGGTGAAGGCCCTTTGTATGTGTTTTACAACCCTTACCATATTTGTCATTTTGAAGTTCCGCTAACCTGTGCGAGGGCCGTATTATTCGGCGATGCATCGGTCACTCCATTAGGCGCACCCACTGTTGAAGTGGTGACAACCGCCAAAACTAATTTGAAAGCAGGAGAAACGCTGGATGGCATCGGGGGATATCACGTATACGGCCAATGTGAAACGTCTGAAATTACCGCTGAGCAAGAATTATTACCTATGGGTTTAGCAGAAGGCTGCATATTGAAACGCGATATCGTGCGTGATCAGGTGATAACTTATGCTGATGTCATTGTTCCCGCGGGCAGATTCTCTGATAAACTTAGAAAGGAACAAAATGAATATTTTAAAGTAACTCTTAGATCATAAAAGGGATGTGCAAGACCCCTGTCGGCTATTTTATCAGCCATTCCCTTTCGTGCTCCATCCAAAAATGTAAAGACGAAAAACCAAATTAACAAAGTAGGACTAGATAAAATTGTTAATGCCGTTTATTGCAAAAAATCTTTTTTAAAACTCACTTATATTTTCTTTCGTAACTAAATGAAAGGGCAAGAACACTTTATCTCCATTTAGTTTCTCTTTCTTAATGATTTTATAAGCGATCTCTATGGCACCTTCTCCCTGACCTTTGGCATCCTGGAATATAGTTCCATCCAATCTTCCATCTCTAACTGCCTGTAAGGCGTCGGCAATGGCATCAATACTTACAACAACTACTTTGCTCTTCATACCTGCTTGTTCTAATGCTTGCAACGCACCCATTCCCATTTCATCATTATGTGCAAAAACTGCATCTATTTTATCTCCGTAAGATTGAATCCAGTTTTCCATCAATGTCATTCCTTTCGCTCTGTCCCATTCAGCCGTCTGATCAGCAATGACTTTCATATTGGGATATTTTAGCAAAACTTTTTTTGCTCCGGCAGCCCTCTTAATCTGGGCAGCCTGCCCCATATAACCTTCGATGATTACTACATTGCCTGAATGGTTAATTAATTTGGCAATATGTTCCATTGCAATCTCTCCTGCCTCCTCATCTCTTGAACCCACGAAAGCATCCGGTTCTAACCTTGTTTCCGAGTTGATATTGATAATAGGAATTTTTGCAGCCTTAGCTTTTGCAATTGCAGGAGAACTTGCCTCTACTTCACACGGATTAAGTATTATTGCATCCACCCCTTGAGATATAAAACTTTCAACCTGCTGGACCTGCCTGTCAGCGGATCGTTGTGCGTCTGTTACAATTAACTTAATGTTTCTCTTTTTTGCATTTTCGACAAGGACATCTTTCAGATTGACAACATACTCATTTTGCAAGCTTAGCATGGAAACACCAACCACGCCAATGGATTGTTCCGTTTCTGTTTTGGCAGAACCCTTCTCCTTGCATCCAAGGAATATACAGCTCACAAAAAATATGACCAAAAGTTTAATACTCATACCCATAACGAGTTTGTTAGTGTTGTGAATTTTTTCTATCAATTAATATGGCACTAATAATAATTATTCCCTTAATTATTTGCTGATAATAAGAACTTACATTCAACAAGTCCAGTCCATTATTGATAACCCCGATGATCAAGGCGCCAATTACTGTCCCTGTAATTTTTCCGATTCCTCCCGAAAGACTCGTCCCGCCTATAACAACCGCGGCGATAGCGTCAAGTTCATAAGCAATACCTGCGTTGGGCTGACCCGTTGTAATTCTGGACGCCAGAATTATACCCGCCAACCCGGCCAGGCCACTACACACAATATAGGTAAAGGTTTTTACGAGATGAATATTTATACCGGAAGCCTTTGCTGCATTTTCATTTCCACCAACCGCATAGATATATCGTCCAATTTTAGTATGGTTTAGGATCAGAATCGATAAGATGATGACTATAATAAATATCAGAATGGGCAACGGTAAGCCAAACAAATTACCTCCCCCGATAAAATTAAATGACTCGGAAAGATTTGAAATAGGCCGACCATCGCTTATAACAAGTGCCAAACCCCTGGCAACGGTCATCATTCCAAGCGTGACGACAAATGGAACTGTATTCCCTTTTGTAATAATTAACCCGTTAATAGCGCCGATCCCTAAGCCGCTAAGAATACCCATGCTTAAAGCAACGGTCACAGCATATGATGCGTCTTGCGCAAAGATCGCTGCAACTACACCTGTTAAGGCAACAACGGAACCAAGAGACAGGTCAATTCCACCTGCTAGTATTACAAATGTGACACCAATCGCTAAAATTCCGTTGATAGAAATTTGGCGTAACACTATCAAAATATTTTGCACCGTTAGAAAATTCGGTGATAGTATTGTTAATACTATGCATATAATAACAAAGGCTATAAGTACTCCATACTTTGTCAGATAGTCCAACAAAAAGATTGTACTGGTTACTACTTTACCGCTTTTTTTTCTTTCGTTCATTGCCTAAGTATTTGTCATAGCATTGCATGCTTCATTATTAATTCTGGTGATGCCTCAGCATTTGTCAATTCAGCTTTCAAAACACCATTGTGTATGACTAAAATCCTGTCACTCATTCCAATTATTTCAGGAAGCTCAGAAGAGACCATAATAATAGCTTTTCCCTCCGATGCAAGTTTAGTTATGAGGCTATAGATTTCTACTTTCGCGCCAATATCAATTCCTCTAGTTGGCTCATCAAGAATTATAATGTCTGGCTCATTCAATAAAACTTTGGCTAAAACAACCTTCTGCTGATTCCCACCGCTTAAGTGATTGACAATTTGATTCCTGGAGGGAGTTTTAATTCTAAAATTTATAATCTGTTGTTCAACGATCCTATTTTCTTTTCTAAAATTTAAAAACACCCCTGTCTTAATTTTTCGCAAACTTGACAGGCTAATATTGTGCTTTACGGATAATTTGGGAACCAATCCAAATTTTTTCCTGTCCTCGCTAACTAAGCCTAATCCGTATTTTATCGCCACTCGAGGAGAATTTATTTTCACCTTTTTCCCTCTTATTTTGATTTCTCCTTCAATTATTTTTTCAAGGCCAAAGAGTGCATTTACTATTTCTGTTCTTCCTGAACCCATAAGTCCTGCTAATCCGATTATCTCACCTTTTTTAACATGAAAGCTTATATTTTTAAATTTTGAACCTGTCAATCCTTGAACAGATAAAAGTATTTCTCCGAACCGGGCATCTTTCTTTTCAAAAACAGTACTCAATTCTCTACCTACAATTAACGAAATCAGTTTAGCCTCGTCTATTTTAGATTTATCATATGTGCCTATGTACTTCCCATCCCTCATTACCGTGATCGTGTCCGAAATTTTCAAAATCTCATCCATTTTGTGTGATATGTAGACAATTGAAAGGCCTTGCTGCCTTAAATCGTGGATTAACTTAAAAAGAGTGGCGACTTCTTTTTCTGAGATTGCTGAGGTCGGCTCGTCCATGATGATGATCTGTGATTTATTTGAAACTGCTTTGGCGATTTCCACCAATTGCATCTCAGCAACACTTAGCTCATTCATCATTCTTGTAACCTTAATATCGGCGCCTAATCTTTCCATTAACAACATGGCGTCTCGATACATTTTTCTTTTGTCTATCCAGCCCAGGAACTTCGTTGGTTCGTTTCCCATGAAAATATTTTCTGCAACTGAAAGATGGGGGAAGGGCATTAATTCCTGGTGTATCATGGAAATGCCAGCCTTTAAAGCATCACGAGCTGATGAGAAGCTAACACTGTTGCCTTTCAAATATATCTTACCAGAATCAGGAAGGAGTAACCCCATTAGTATTTTCATCAACGTTGACTTGCCTGCACCATTCTCACCCATTAAAGCATGAACTTTTCCTTTTTCAATACAAAGATTTACATCATCCAGGGCTTTGACTCCGGGAAAAGATTTTGAAATATTTCTTGCCTCAAGAACATAATTTGTCACAGTCATACAATCTTCCATAACACCAAGCTCAAATCAAAATTTCCAAGCCGAAGTACTTCAACATAAAAGGATGAGAATATACACAATATAGATTGTACAAGTTTTTATTCGTGTTCAAACGGTTAGGCAACGAAGAAGATGGATTTCAGTACACAAATTATATTGTCAATTATAACTATAAATATTATTAATTATGAATTCTTACCCCTTCTTTTAGAACTCACGTTTTGGTTGGTTTAACTTCAATGACATTCTAAAATTAATTGCATTCTTTATTTGAACGGACTTTCCACCTAGTGACCAGAAAGAATTAACTAACTTTAACTGTTTAGGATTATGGTTCACCTACCACATATTATAACAGATCTTGCCTTAATTCTTGCCGTGGCCGGCCTAACAACTCTTGTCTTTAAAAAAATAAATCAACCGGTTGTCTTGGGCTATGTTATTGCGGGAGTTCTAGTAGGTCCACATGTTTCTCTAATACCTACGGTTGTCGATGAAGAGGGAATAAAAATATGGTCTGAAATCGGGGTCATTTTTCTTTTATTCTCACTCGGTCTTGAATTCAGTTTTAGAAAATTGGTGAAGGTAGGTGGAGTGGCTTTTATTACCGCGATGGTTGGCATTACGTTAATGAATGGTCTGGGATTTTTAATAGGAAACCTTTTTGGATGGACTTTTATGGACAGCTTATTCTTAGGCGCTATCCTTTCCATATCCTCTACCACCATTATCATGCGGACATTTGACGAATTGGGTGTACGTACTAAAAAGTTTGCCACACTTGTATTTGGTGTATTGATTGTTCAAGATTTAGTTGCCATTCTATTACTGGTCATGCTTTCAACATTCGCTGTGAGCCGACAATTTGTTGGAACAGATTTGCTCATTCAAATTTTGAAACTACTTTTTTTCCTGACTTTATGGTTTCTTGGAGGAATCTTTTTTATACCCACATTTCTGAAGAGAGCAAGATCCTTGCTCAATGATGAAACATTGCTCATTGTTTCAATTGCATTATGTCTTTTGATGGTAATGTTAGCAGTTGAAGTAGGTTTCTCTGCGGCATTGGGTGCTTTCATCATGGGTTCCATTCTCGCTGAAACCACCCAGGCCGAAAGGATTGAAGCGCTTGTAAAACCAGTAAAGAATTTATTTGCCGCAATTTTCTTTATTTCAGTTGGGATGATGATTGATCCTAACGTTTTGAAGGATTACACGATGCATATTGTAATCATTACGACAACAATTATATTCGGAATGAGTTTTGTGTTTTCTCTCGGAGCTCTTCTATCAGGTCAATCGTTGAAACACTCTGTTCAAGCGGGTTTGAGTCTTGCTCAAATAGGTGAGTTTTCTTTTATCATTGCATCTTTGGGGGTATCACTCAATGTGACAAGCAGTTTTCTTTACCCCATCGCGGTAGCCGCCTCAACATTAACAACTTTTACTACACCATTCTTAATTAAAAGTTCTGGTTCAGTATTTGGATTTATGGAAAAATACCTGCCGGAAAAATGGCTGAAGAATCTCAATAGATATAGCAGTAGTTCTCAACAACTATCAGCTTACAGCGAATGGAAACAATTGCTTCATGGATACATTATTAATTCAGTTATTCATTCCGTATTAATAGGAGCATTGATTTATCTGTCAAGAGGATTTATTCAACCTTTCATAGCTGATGTTTTCTCAAATGATTTGATTGGTACAATAACGTCCATCATATTGACTTTGCTTTTAATGGTCCCATTCATATGGGCTCTCGCTATAAAGAGAATTGAGAGACAAGCCTATTCAAATCTATGGTTGAATAGAAAAATTAATCGAGGACCTCTTATTGCGATAGAGATTGCGCGAATAGCACTTGCCGTCTTACATGTCGGAATTTTAATTAATCTCTATTTTTCCCTTTCAGTTGCCTTCATTGTTGCCGTACTTTCAATGGGTATCGCGATAACTTTATTCAATAAAAACTTACAATCCTTTTACGAAAGATTAGAACATAGATTTCTTTCAAATCTAAATGAAAGGCAAATGCAAAAATCTGTTAAACAAGAAATTGCTCCCTGGGATGCGCATCTTGCCACCTTCGATGTGCCCAAAGAATTTTTGCTGGCCGGGAAACAGTTGCAGGATATTAAGTTACGAGAGAAATATGGCGTAAACATTGCCTTAATTGAAAGAGGCAAATTATCCATCATTAGTCCAGACAGATATGAACGATTGTATCCTGGCGATAAGCTATCAATTATCGGAACAGATGAACAGCTCGGAAAAATTGAAGTGATTTTAGAGGATCAGATTCAGGATTTGACAGAGCCAGATGTACAACAAGATGAAATTACACTTCAGAATTTCACCGTGATCAAGGACTCAAGATTGTACAACCAAACAATCCGTAAGTCTGGGATCCGTGAAGAAGCAAAGGCACTGGTTGTGGGGTTAGAAAAGAACGGGCAGAGGATACTTAATCCAGATTCAACCGTTCAGCTACATGAAGGGGATATTGTTTGGATTGTTGGTGTGAAGCAAAAGATTGTAGATTTTCTTGGAAATAAAGTTTAATAAATAGTGTTGGCTAAAGAAGATAGTAAGGAGATCGTTCAGAGTGTATTTGAAATATTTATGGACTCATCGCGAAAGGTTGTTCATCCACGGTTCCGTGCGCAGTTCAATTCAGCTCCTATTGCATTAGCTCCCTGATCGCCGCCTGCAGTTCTGTATCAATCCCTTTTCTGATGTCATGAATGGTGAAGGAGAGCGTTTTACCTCTTGCGCAGCTAGCAAATTGCTTGTGCGGATCCATTATGGTGAGTAAGAATTCAGGCTTCCAAACAGTCTAAACTTCCAGCATGTTTCAGCAGGGCCTCAGCCAATCTTTGTTCTGGTCGTGGGTTTGCGCGGATTGGGTGCAGCCCGGATGAAACATGCGGGGCCACCCGGCCCCGGAGGGTGCTATGAAAGGCGCGAGAACTTATTCATTAAATACACTATACTCGTGCAAATTTGAATACCGAATGTCGAACACCGAATGTCGAATGTCGAAGGAATGCGTTTTACCTCGTGCGGATCCAGTAAATTGTCTGTGCGGATCCATTATGAGGAAAAGAATCAAGGGTATTGCTAATTCCGTGCGGGATATGAATCTGATTTAAAAAGAGAAGCCGCTTCAAATGAAGCAGCTTCGTTATTTTTCAAAGACGGTCAATCGACAAGATATCTTAATCTTTCTTTTTCAGATTATGGATTTCGCGGTCGATGTCATACAGCGCATCTTTTGCTTTCATGAGATCAAATATTTCGATGCAACGACGTGCCTGTTGCTCTTCTTCATATTGCTCATCCAGATACCATTGCAGGAATTTCGCTGTCTGGAAATCACGTACCTTCTGACAATGTTCCGTTATCTTGTTGAAGTTCTCCGTGAGTTGGATCTCCTGGTCAAGCGCCATCACGAGGATGGAGCGAAGGTCTTCAAATCCGCGCTCCACATTCGTTACCTCGGGAGATACCGCCAGTGCTCCCGCATTGACAATGTAGCTGAAGATCTTCATCATGTGCTCCCGCTCTTCGGCAGCTTGCTTTCTGAAGAATTCGCCACAACCCCGAAGGCCTTGTGCGTAACACCATGCCGACATGGAGAGGTATGTTGCTGAAGACTGGGCTTCAACACCCATTTGTTTATTGAGAATATCCAGGACGCTTTCCTGGAGAGATGTCTTCTGACGGAGTATTGAGATTGTTTCCATTTCTTTTTTCAAGTTTATTCCGGCGCTTTGACGCCCTGATGTGCTAACAAAAGTATGTTGTTAAAACACATTGATCTAAGAAATGGTGCGAAATAGACGTAATTTAGAACAAGTCTATATCCAGGCAGAGTGCCTGATAACAGTTTCTGCCGTGGTAATTCGCTGGCGCATCAACAGATCTTCCAGCTTGAGCTCAAACATCCGCTGACCGTACAATGAACGGAGTCTGGCAAAATCAGGAAGCAATAAAGTGACCGATTTACCGCAGCCTGACACAGGGACACGGACTCGATCGTACTCATTTGCCAGATTGGTCATATACTCATCCATGTTCTTCCCCTGCATGGAGGAAAAAGTAAGCATAAACTCACAGGTGGTCTGTTTAAATTTCTGCTCGCCGACAACAAGTTCGAATCTACCCCCAGAACGTGAGAGTGTTAGTGCAAGCGTATCTGTTATTTGACTTTCCAATGAATCGAATTTCGTACAGCAAATGTAACGACAAGTTTCCTTTTTGAAATGTCCTTTCGTAGAAAAATTCTAAATAAGGGTTACTGGTAGTCAAATAGTTACGAACAGCGGTAGCTATTATGACTACAAGCGCCATCCAGAACAGGTTTTGGAAGGTGTGAGCGTTGAATTTGCCCATTATTATCTGACCGGGGAAAGAATCCTCGTGGGCAAAAAAATCTCCGGGGCGCCTAGGCATCGTCCATAGTGGCAAAGGAAGTGGTCCGTACACGGAGTACAGGTGACGATCAGGGGTAAGCGGGAAAGAAATTCCGGCCAAAAAAGGACCTTACAATACTGGCACGAAAGGAATTGATCTAGAAATATACTTTCATCTCCATAAAATTAAGTTTGGAGGATGGGGATTAGTTTGCTCGTTGGGTTTCGGCTTCCGAACCAATTTTCCGTTGGCGTACTCCCTTGAGTTGTTGATTACCGAAGGAATAGGTGAAGGTCAGCATCACCACGCGGGTATCAAAAGCAAGAATGCGTTTAGACTTAAAGTTTGGAACGTCTATCTTTCTAATAAACCGGTTCGTATGGAATACATCTTGCGCACTTAGTTTAACCTGGAATTTTGAGGTCACCGATTTTTGTAGACCGATGTCGAACGTCCCTATCCAGGGAGAGCGAAAAAGGGCATCGACTGCTGGAGTGCTTAACCATCCCGTTAGTTCAGCCGTCCACCCTTTGCCAACGACAATTGTGTTGGAGGCATTTAAGCGTCCGGATACCTGCTGTACGGTGAGTGGAGTATCCTGAAAATTATACTTGAATTGACTATACACCGCTAGAAAATTCGTTTGCAAGTTCCAACCCTTCATGACCGTTATCGGAAAACTAAGGGTAAGATTATAAGACATAGATTTTCCAATATTAAGGGGAGTGCGCTCAGTTCGAATACTGTCCACAGGCTGAATGACAAAAAAAACTAAGTCATGAACGTAACCCGCTCCCATTGCGATAAAAAGTTTGTCCTTGAACCCATGTTTCAACTCAAGGGAATGAGTGTATTGAGGTCTGAGATATTCATTTCCCAGGGTGTATAGATACGGGTCTGCATAGGAACGTGCGGGATTGAGTGATTGATAGTTGGGCCGATCTATCCGGTAATTGTATGAAAACGTAAGGGAATGATTTTTCGACAAGGGACGAGACAGAAATAAACTCGGGAAAAAGTTCAGATAATCACGGGTAACGATGTTATTAAAAGAAAGTGATTCGCCTACTGAATGAGTGTGTTCGGACCGCACTCCGAATTGCATTTCAGTTTTGGTACCGAGTTTTCCTGAAAAGCTTGCATATGCTGCGTTAACTTGCTCGGTGTACTGAAAGTGATTGGATAAATCAACGTCTTGCTCTAGGTGGTCAGCTTCACCCTGGCTTAAAGTCAGGTTATTATTGCTATAGACGTAACTGCTTTTAAGACCTGCTTCCATCTTCCACTTCGGAGACAAGGATCGATTGTAATCAACTTTAACAGTACGGATTGTAATGTTGGTAGGCATTTGGGTAAGCAGACCCATAAACAGGGGAGAAGGAGCATCTGACGATATCGTTTCCGTAAGTAAAGAGTTTGAATAGTGGCGTTTAAAATGACCGAGATCAAAGTCAACGGAGAGCTGTCCTCCCTTT
The DNA here is from genome assembly GCA_964484845.1 of uncultured Chryseolinea sp. Lineage (GTDB taxonomy): Bacteria > Bacteroidota > Bacteroidia > Cytophagales > Cyclobacteriaceae > Chryseolinea. Next base: position 11,048 of record CAZAHL010000153.1, read on the forward strand.
TCCCCAAAGGAATGCTGAAGATTAAGATTGCCAATCTGATTTGAAGATATGCTCGATTTGGTTTTATCGGTTAGTGCGCGCAAATAAACTATACCTCCTTCTTCCTTCCGGAACGAGCTTTCAGCGGTTCCCACTTCGCCGAAGTTGCTCCAGAAGCCGGTCCATACTACCCCAAGGGTTGTATGCTTACTGATAAAATAGTCTAATCCCGCTTTTGAATTTTGGCCGCGATCGCGAAAACGTGTATAGGTATCTTGATCGGCCAGGTTGTGTTCCTCTCCCTTATCAATAGTTTGTTTAATTCTGAGGTCAAAATAGTTGCCGCCCCGGTTGGCGCTATAGTTGCCAAAGAAGTTAAGTTTTTCAGTGCGGCGGTTCAACTGCATACTCCCCCTTCCTCGTTCATAACGTCCTGATCCAATACCGATTGACATGGAGCCATTTGTACCTACGTTATTATTTTTTTTCAAGCGGATATTTATGATGCCCGAATTGCCTGCTGCGTCGAACTTGGCTGACGGATTAGTTATCAACTCAATTTGATCGATGTTGTCGCTGGGCATGGTTCGCAACAAAGTAACAAGATCCGCCATCGTCATGTAAGTCTGCTTTCCATCTAACTGAACAATGACACCTTCTTTTCCCCGTAGTTGAAGCATCCCATTTTGCCGATCCACGGTAACACCAGGTGCTTTTTCAAGTATCTCAAGTGCCGTGCTGCCACTGGCAATAATACTGTTTGCTACATTAACAACCATGCGGTCAATATATTGCTCAACAAACGGACGCTTTTCGGTGATGACGACTTCGCCAAGTTGCGTGATGTCATCGGCAAGAGTAAAAGCCGCTACTTCCAGTTCGGGATTTTGAGAGGTGATTTTAATTAACGGCAAATAAGCCTGCTTATAGCCTATCATAGAAGCCGATAATAGGTATGTACCGAAGGAAATGTTATTAATTGTATAAACTCCTGATGTATCTGAAGCGGCTCCTTTGATCAGCGTAGAATCTTTGCTGTTAAGGAGCAACACATTTACGAAGGGAAGCGGCTTCCCATCACGCTGCTGCACACGCCCCTTGATAGATTGACTGAAGGCATGAAATGAGAGAAGGGTAAAAAGTAAAAGAACAAAACGTTTATTCATATCAAGTTAGCATTTGAAGAAATAAATTTATCTAGGTGTGTACTGAAGTGCTGTGTCTACTAAAATCCACTCATCTATCTCAGATCCAATTTTCCCGGCCTATGGAGCTCCCTGGGTAAAGAGGATAAATAAATATTGCCCTGCCTTATATGTTAAGTCCTAAAAGAATTTTGTAATACCTTTGAAACTTCTGAGCTATGGCGCGCAACGATGAAGTTCAGTGGTCCTGTAATGGTACTATAGGATGGTGCGCGAAACTTCAACTTATCGCACATAGATTATAAATTATCTAACCTTAAAAAGGAATTGATTTGGATTTTTAGAAAAGTGTAAGGAAAGTATTCTATATCTAACAAAAGAATTACTTATATGTGACAACGAACAGAAAAGCCGCAGATGGAAAAACGCGCTCTCGTGTAGTTTCTGGATTAATTACGCAAACTTCCAGTCAACAGTATTGATCCATAAGTATAGTTATCATTGCCTAGGTTCTTTCTAATTTCTTTCATTAGCACCAAGGGGTTTTGGATCTTTCCATTTTTCATCCTTAAAAAAAAAGCAAATTCTTTCCGGAATATTTTTTCGTACTTTCTGGCGCTGTCACCACTGCGATCACTGGCGTCATGTCCCATGTTGTTGGAGTGATCCATGGTCGTGTAATAATGTTCTTTGTAGTACTCCATATAGCTGGCGAGATGTGGGACCTGATATTTTACATGTCCCAGCTCGTGAGATAAAACCAGCAACGCCTTATTAACCGTCCATATCTTAATGGAGACAGTAAGTCCTCCATATTCTGAGCAGTAGGTATCCTCATCTCTCGCAGATTGCGCCATATATGTTGTTCCCCATGCCTTAACCGGTGTTGCACGCGTAGGGATAAACTTCACGTAAACATCTACCGCTCTTCCTTTCCTATCCTTGATCGTATCAATCTCATTGTACAAGACAGGTGAAATGATTTTAAATTGATCCAGTAATTTTTCAGTTAATTCGTAATACGAAATATCGATTAGCAGCAACTTGATTTTAGTTTCTATTTTCCGCTTTTGAGATGCCGGTAGATTATTGGATATATCAAGTATGGAAGTAAGGGTTTCCAGGGAATCTCGCATTTTAAAAATCTCGGTGCCATATCCGTTTTTTATTTCTCCGAACAAATTACTCCAGGTAATGGCGAACATAGTAATGAAAAGGCAATAGGTCTTCATGACGATCAGGGTTAAAGGTGGAAAGATTGATTTGGTCGCTTCCGTCTTCGGAAGAATTTCAATCAGGTGGGCCCACCCAAAACTGATAGTATTTACCGCTGAAAACTTCTTATCCTTGTTTGCGGTAAGATGATGCAACGGTCCGTAAGGATACGCGAGAATGTTATTTGAAACTTCCCCTTATCACACATTGCGTGGTAATCATCAAACCTTGAAAGCGAATTGCTTGGGGATTGGAAATGGATTTTCAGGGATAGCGTATAATCTATCCAACATTGGCTTGCTCAAACGCAACAGGAAATTACAAAGAGATTTTTTCGACCAAGAGAACTTAGCTTTGCTCCTGATTTAGTTCTGAAAATTTACCAGGCGTAACGCCGAATTGTTCTTTAAAACACTTATTAAAATAAGAGAGGCTGTTAAAGCCAACACTGTAGGCAATCTGAGTTACATTATCACTTTCTTTTGATAACAATGCAGCAGCCCGTTTTAATCGGATCGTCCGTAAAAACTGACTTGGCGTTTGACCCGCAAGCGCTTTGATTTTTCTATAGAGGTGCATATTGCTATACCCTACTTCGCGACTAAGTTCTTCGATTGAGAAATTTTCATCGTCCATATGGGCTTCTATGATGGAAAGTACTTTTTGTAAAAATTTTTCGTCGAAAGAGGTGATGGAAATTTCCCGGGGCTCAAGTGTTATCTCCCGGCTAAACCGTTCCTTCATTTTATTCCTCGCTTCAATACGGTTCCTGACAATAAGCTTTAGTTCGTCGGCATCGAAGGGTTTTGACAGATAATCATCGGCTCCGGTTTCCAATCCGGCGAGCTTGCTTTCGTGATCTGCTTTTGCCGTGAGTAGTATTATCGGAATGTGGCTGGTGAGCTCTTTGGTTTTAATCTTTTCGCATAACATGTACCCATCCATCTCAGGCATCATGAGGTCGCTGATGATCAGATCAGGAATTACCTCCGATGCCTTCTTAACGCCTTCTTTACCATTTTCAGCTTCCATGATCTGATAATGGCTGGATAATATCTTTCGGATATAGTTTCGCATGTCCGTGTTGTCCTCGACAATGAGTACAATATGTTGGTGGTTAGAAGAAACAGTGGTTACTTCATTTTCATTTTCCGCTTCAACGAAATTTTCCGATCTCATCAGGTCTTCGGAAAAGAGTTCACTTTTCTTTGTGTTTTCGGCTTCTGTGATCTGATCTTTTCTTAGATGCTCATTCCCCAACGGAAGGAGTACCGTAAATGCGGTTCCTTTACCTTCGATGCTTTCCACTGCGATACTCCCATGATGAAGTGTTACCAGTTCTTTTGCCAGTGCCATACCAAGGCCACTGCCCTCGTATTCACGCGTCTGCGAACTGTCTACCTGATAGAACCGATCAAAGATTTTATCCAACTGATCTGCCGCTATACCAATCCCGGTATCTTTGACCCTGATTGCTGCCGACCGTTTTTCTTGTATTTTCAAATTCAGGATTACCTCACCACCTTCGCGTGTAAACTTAAAAGCATTTGATAAAAGATTGTGCACCACCTTTTCGATTTTCTCCTGGTCTATATAAGCAATGAGTTCCTGCGCTTCAGGATAGAAAAAGTATCTTATTTTTTTATCCACTGCCAGAGATTCATACGAAGATGCTATTTCTCTGATGAATTGGACTAAATCTACCGGTGTCGCGCGCAGGGTCATTTTTCCGACTTCCAGTTTACTCAGATCTAAAAGTTGGTTGATTAGCCGCAATAAGCGCTGCCCATTCCGCATCATCACTGCCAGAACTGGCTTTTGATCACCTCTAAAGGTCCCGTTGTACATATCTTTTAACGGACCCAGGATGAGTGTGATGGGTGTACGAAATTCATGGGAGATGTTGGTGAAGAAGCGGCTCTTGAGGTTATCCAGTTCACTAAGATATTCAGCACGGTTTTTAAGGATGATTCTTTTATTCTCATACTTTCTCCAATAAATAAACATTCCGATTAATGTTATTGCGTAGAGGCTATACGCCCACCAGGTTTGCCACCACGGAGGACTAATAATAATCACAAGCGTAGCACCCTCTTCATTCCACAGGCCGTCATTATTAGAACCTATCACGCGGAAGGTATATTTTCCCGGGCTTATGTTGGTGTACCGTGCAAATCGGTTATTGGCATTTGTCTCAGTCCATTCCTTTTCATAAGGTTCAAGTTTGTACTTGAATTGGTTGCGTTCAGGGTTAATAAAATTCAATGCTGCAAATTCAAGATTAAAATCGTTCTGGTCGTATGTTACCCTAATTTCATCGGCATAGGAAATGTGTTGCTTCAGTGGCGTTTTCCAGCTTAAAGTATCGGCATCCGTTCCTTCAATGGGCACAGTTTGATTACGTTTGAAAAAACTGGTAATAGTAATTGGAGGTATAAAGGAATTGTGCTGGAGACTATCTGGGTGGAAAAATACCAACCCACCTGTACTACCAAATAAAATTGTACCATCATGACTCCGCAACCCTTTTCCATCTCTGAAAGTTCTTCCAGAAAGTCCATTACGATCATCATAGTTATTAAAGATATTTTGATGCGGATAAAAGTGCGAGATCATATTTCCACAAGTCATCCAAAGTGTTCCGTCTCGACCCTCCACAATGCAATAAACGTCATCATTAGGCAAACCGGATTGAGCTGTCCGCCAGTTTAAAAACTGAGGGACGCTATCTTCAGTGCCTTTAATCATCTTATTAAGTCCTCCGCCGGTTCCAACCCAAATATTCTTTTCGTTATCCATCATCAAATGGTAAACGGTATTGTTGGATAAACTTTTCGGGTCACCTGCTTGATTATTAAAAAAAGTCAGAACGCTATCCTTAGACGGCGTACCATAAAAAGATGCACCATTGAAAGGCAGCGGCCTTTTTTTCAAATTATACCGCGTTAAGCCCCCACTAGATCCTATCCATATATTCTGATTGGCATCCTCGAGAAATGAATAAACCTGATATCCTGGTACTCTGTGCCATTCAAAATTCCCAGTGATGGGATCAAATTTCCACACGAAACCCCAAGCGTTTCCAATCCATATATTACCGTGAGAATCCATAAAACTAACACCAGGCTCAATGCCCCCGAGACGCCGATAGGTATTGATATTGTAAAGTTTTCGGTTTTCAACATTGTATTTTTCCAGTTTCAAAATAGATGCCAACCAAATATTTCCTTTTTTGTCGCCGAAAAGGGAAATGTAACCACCTGGTAGTGAGCCTTCTGAAGAACTATTTAGATTAGAAGGAG
>CAZAHL010000154.1:0-16674 GCA_964484845.1 uncultured Chryseolinea sp.
GGAAAAATTTTCTGATGAACTAAGAGATCTTGGGGCTCATGCCATCGGGGTTGACCAAGTCAGCTATCAGGGGAAAAAGACGTTTGCCGTAATAGCCTATCTCGAGAAAAAAGCGAAAACAATTCCGAATACGCTTGAAGTAGTTGTTAGCAATAAAACGCATAAGGTGCCCCTCATCGTGCGCCTTTCAGAAAAGTTTAGACCCGAATAAAACCCAATAGAAAAATAAAAATCGTAAAAGAAGAACGTAGTCTGGAATCCCTCTCGTCTGCCACCTCTTTGTGTTGTATAGTCACTAAACCAAAATGAATTATGAAATCAAAAAGAACCACCCTGATGTCAAAACATCCTTCATCGTAAAGTTTGAACCATCTGGAAAAAACATCAAATCGCCAACACCCAATCCGAGTCCGCTGCGATGCGTTACCAGGTCCTGTATATTAAAGTTCTCCGTTACATAATCATTATACATTTTGAATTCAGGCAGGTGGTCTTTTACTCTATCGGTCCATTTCAATTTGCCTTCATCCTCTAAAATAGAAAGTGAGGCCGTTGTAAATGCTTTGCTATTTGATGCAATCTGAAAATTGGTGTATTCATTGACCGTTTCTTTTGTTGTAATAGAAGTAAGCCCATACCCTTTCTGGTGAATTACTTTACCATCTTTAACAACGGCTACTGATGCGCCCGCTACCTTAAACTTTACCAAGGCATCTTCCATTAATGAATCAATTTTTTGAGATGTTAATTGAGCAACGGTTGCAGTAGATATAAAAAGTATAAGGAGCAGCGCTGTTAAAAGAGTTGCTATTTTTTTCATAATTTTATTTTGAAAGTTAGATAGTTAGATTGTTGTCCGTGACTAGCCGCTAACGGTTCGGGTCTTTCAAATTGTCGGCTATACCCTCATTCCTGACCCTCTTACTTTTAAAGTCGGTAATGGTATTTCCATCATAACGATACAGCCAACAGAGCCGAACCAAATATTTCCATCATTAGCTTCTAAAATCACTTCAATCGGCATTACTAATTTGGATTTACGTGTTTCATCACTTTTTCTTTTTTCTTACAAAGAATTTCGACAAGCCTAAATGTTTTGTGTGTTTGAAGTCTCAGCAGAATAGGCCGATCGCATTAAGCTTGCTCAGAATATAGATTCAGAAAGAACCCATTCGAATGAAGGCGCCCTTAAAGATTTGTAAATCAGATGTTAGCAACCGCCGCCAAGTAATTTCAAAATTCTTTTTACAAGACCATCTTCTTTATTGACCGCCTCAATGACAAGTTGATCTCCAGGTGCTGCGTGTCTTAAAATCTCCGATATCTCAATATTAATCTGCTCCGGAGCAGATCGTTCCTTACCAGGGATCAGAACTTCATTTCCATTTCTTCTCAAGTACACATAAAAGGGAATTTCCGTTGTTTGCCCGTTTGTAGCTGCTCCTTTACTTACCGTCAATTCGCCTTTTGATTGCAGGTTAAATTCGCCGTAGTCTAACGGCTTTCCGTTTAACAGGAGAGGATTACATAAAAATATTCCCTCTTCATACCCAGTACTAGCGTATTCATTGTCTTGCATTACTTCCTTTGCTCGTTCTTGCTTTGCTAACTGTGCCTTGAGTATCGCATTGAAATTAAAAAAATCCTGGGCAAATGTCCGTGAACCAATAATTGACGTTAGAAGCATCAATAGGGTGAACGATTTTTTCAAATGTTTCATAAAAAAGTTACTTTGTCTTGTGTAACTAAACGTACGCATCGAAAGTGTGGGCAATTGTAAACTGTTTGTAAAAAGAATGTAAATGCACGTAAATTCTTTCAATAGAGCCCTCAGAAGCCCGACAATTAAACTTTTCACTACAATCGTGATCGCCTTTTGCGCTATTTTCTTTTTGGCCGCTTTCATTACTGACAGGTCGGGAGATGAAGTAATTTCCAAACGAGTGAATATAGCGGTGCGTGCCATCGGACATGATTTGCTTCTTCGAGCCGGGTGATTCAACTTCGGTGGTTCGTCCTGTCATCGAAAAATCCAACGGTGTGTTTCTGCTTGAATTTGAAAACGAGTTTGTGTTTCAGCCCGACACATTAGTGGAGATTGTTCAGCGGTTTCTTGTCAAAACAGGACTATCCAGATATACCGTTACTGTTCACGAATGCTATAGGCCAATTATTATTTATGGATTTGAAATTAATCCTCCCGACAACAGCATTAAGCCTTGTCGTGGTAGAAGTCAACCGAAAGCTTGCTACAACATTGAAATTGCTTTTGCAGATTTTCCTGACCCGACTGTTCTAAATTCACAAATTGCTATGATGATCAGCGGTATTCTATCGGTGTTGGCCGTTGTATTGATCAGCAGGAACCTTGGATCTAAAAAATCAAAGCCACTAGTGGAGCAGAATGCTTCTATTCAAAATGAAATCAACCCGGTTCTTACAATAGGAAGATTTGTATTCGACACCACCCATCAGAGTTTGAGAATGGGCGAAGAAACAATTTCATTGACAGATAAGGAATGCAGAATATTGGCATTACTTAATAGAAATATCGGGCGACTCACATTACGCGAAGAACTAATTCAGGAAGTATGGACCGATGAGGGTGTTATCACTGGTCGCAGCCTTGACATGTTCATATCAAAGCTTAGAAAAAAATTAAGCGCTGATCCTGATCTTCGCATAACCAATATCCATGGTAAGGGCTACAGGCTCGAGATCGTAAATGACGCTATTGCATAGTGATTTAACTTTTGTTGAACGAATTTTTTGTTTTGCGCAGCGCGAATGAAGTTTGAAGTTTGAGGTTGCGGGTTTGAAGTTAAGCTCGAAGATCGTGTGATGTAAATTCTGATGTTTTATAAAATGCAATAAAACGATGCGCGTTCAGGCCTTCAACTAATAACGGATAAACTAATAACTTCTTAGGGCATCACCGTATCAGCAATCACGCAAGCATTGAAAAAAATGTTAGACTGTTTACAACAAACCGAACGTTATTTCTGATACTCAATTTTGGTCACATGCCAAACAAACTCACCCGCATCTGTTTTCACTACTGCTTCATCACCCACTTCTTTTTTCATCAGCGCACGCGCCATAGGTGAGTCCATAGAGATGTAATCTTTGGTATCAAAAATCTCATCATAGCCGACTATACGGAACCGTTTTTGTTCGCCTTTGTCATTTTCAATTTCTACCCACGCGCCAAACAATACTTTGCCTTCCTGGAAGGGTGAATAATTCACGACTTTCAAATCATCAATACATTTGCGTAAATAGAGCACGCGCCGGTCAATTTCGCGCAGGCGCTTTTTATTGTAATGATAATCTGCATTTTCAGAACGATCCCCAAGGCTTGCGGCCCACGATACCTTTTGCGTGGTGTCTGTCCGTTCAACGCGCCACAGATGATCCAACTCAGCTTTTAATTTTTCTAAACCTTCTGGGGTAATTAAGGGTGTTTTCATGGTTACTTAGTCAGGGAGATGTTGGTAAAAAATCGCCTTTGCCGCAATGTAAATTAATTGGCGACATGTCCCTCATAGTTAATGTATTGATAGCATCTAAGCGGATAGGGAACTCGTTCCAAGTAATCCGCAACACAATCACGCTTTCAGAATCTTACTCTTCTCCGCATCAAATTCATTTTGTGACAATACGCCGGAATCCAGCAACTCCTTCAGATCGAGCAACGCCTGCTTTTTATCGAACGACGCATGGGTGGTTTCCTGATTGCTTTTCGTTGACGTAACTGCACCAGACGGTGACGCGTTCAGTAACAATGCAGTGATCTCATTAAAACCTTTGATGTTCGCGTAGTCGATCGCTTTCTGCTCTTTCGTGTTTACAATCGATGGGTCAGCGCTTTTCTCGAGTAAGAATTTCACTGCATCCTTCTTTCCATTGGCGGCGGCGTAATGTAACGCTGTATTTCCTGACTCGTCCTGGATGTTCACCGACGCGTCCCTTTCGATCAACAGTTTGATCATACTGATATGTCCACTCTTGACGGCAAGATGAAGCAAACTTTCACCACCATATTCATAGGTCGTATTTAACGTAAAACTGCTTTGGATTGAAAGGCTCGTGGCCGTCTCCACCCAATCCAGGTACGAGTTCATAGAGGATGTTTGTCCGCTAATGGGTCTGCTGTGGTTTACATCAAGTCCGTTATCCAGAAATAGCGCGACAATCTCCTTCTGATTATTCGCGCAGGCGTACCAGATGGGTGACACCCCACTTTTGGATGTTACAAATAAATTGGCTCCATGACTTACGAGTAACTTCACAAGCATCCTGTTTGTCTCATAGCATGCCAGCAGCAGGGCACACTCGCCATCATGGTTGGTATGATCGATGTTGGCACCGCTGGAAATCAGAACATCGACCATCGGCTGGACCTTCGCCTTCACGGCAATCAAGAGCGGTGTGTCTCCATGTTTATTTGTAGCGTTTACATTGGCACCTTTGACGATCAGAAGTTTGGCAACTTCTGTGTTACGGCATGACGCCGCGATCAGCAGTGGTGTTTCACCGTTGTTATTTTCAAGGTCAACCGCCACACCTAAGTCCAGGAGTCGATTTACAATTTCGATCTGTCCGGATTGTGCGGTAAGATGGAGAATACTGTTCCCGTTAAAGTCATTCAGATCAGCGCGTGCACCATTTTCCAACAAATAGCCTGCCGTCTGTTTTTGTTTCTGAAGACAGGCAAAGTACAATGGCGTTTCGCCTTGGTGATCTCCGTAGTTCACATCGGCGCCATCGCTTATCAGAAGCTTAACGATGTCGAGGTATCCACGGTGCGCCGCAAAATGCAAGGCGGTGCGCCCTTTTTCATCCGTGTACCGAACGTCGACTTCCTTCTTTTCCAGCAATAGTTCTGCAATTTTCCGTTTCCCGCCCTCACAGGCTATGATAAATGATAATGACATGGCGCTTTATTTTCGGTTACAAAAAATCAGGACTTGAAAGATAGCAATAACTCCACTGTTTTTGCCTTCAAATTATCTTTGGAGGCGAGCATCACCGGCGTTTCATCTTTATTGTTGGTAATGGATGGATAGGCTCCGGCGTCGAGCAGAAATTTCACCTTTCGATACGTGTTTTTTGCTGCGTCCTGGGAATGGTTGGAGTCAACGCGGCAAAGCTTATGCAGGAATGTGTTTCCGTTGTTGTCTTGGGTGTTGACATCAAAGCCCGTCTTTTCCAACGCCATTTTAAACATGTCGAGATCCTTGGCCAGAATCCAATCCCAACCGGACTTAAGTTCATCATAGTATGGAGTTGAATGATTAAGATCCGCGCCATCCTGAATCAGTTCTTCCAATAAGGTCAGGTCGCTATCGCCTGCCTGCATCATACGCAGGTATTCAGACAGGGCAGTCTGTCCGTTCCGATTTATCACTGTAAAATCCATTGGCGTATGGGCCGCGAGTTTTTTGTATAACGGACCGTTAAACTTGTGTGCCAAGGCATAATAGAAAGCGGTATTGCCTTGCGAATCGGGTTCGTTCGGCTGGGCACCATGCGCCAGCAGCATATCGACCAGACCGTTCTTATCACGCTCAACGGCAATGTGGAGTGCCGATTGCTTCGCCACATTAACTTCATTGACATCGACGCCCTCATTGATGAGTAAATCCAAATATGCCAATTGTCTCTCCGGCTGCATCATGTTGATTCTAACCACCTGTGACAAAAGCGTATCCTCGGCATTGTTTTTTAAATTGACGTTACAACCTCCCTTGATCAGCGCCTGGATGATCGCTACATCTGCCTTCTCTTCGAACGCAAAATTGAGCAATGTTTTGCCACCCGGCTCCTCGTTCACGTTCTGCGTCTGGGATATGAAATTCACCAAAAAGGATAGTGACTCTTCATCAACGGGTAGCCTGGTGATCAACGGCTTAAAAATACTCTCATCGATTCTGTTGAGCTCATAAACATCGTTGGCGATTTGGCGGGTAGCCAGCAAGGCTTCCAGAACGGCAAACGCTTTTCTAGAGATCAGTTTCTCATACAATTGATTGAGATCATAATAGTGTAGCGAATCGGGGATTCGTTCTCCTGACTTTATAAGGCTTTCAGCTTCATCCAAGCTGCCTTTCGTGATGGCCTCTATCAGTGGTGTTTTGGGTAGCATTTTTTTTATCGGGTCGTTTTATACTAATCTAGATATTGTTACGGACTGAAGTAACGGCCGGCGTGTGGTACATACCTCCAAGTTTAACCGTATTCAATTGATCCATCGGGCAAGATACTGTTTTTTTAATTTCGTGAATCCACCGTTCCCGCGGATGAGAAACTTGCTTACGGGTTTCGCGATCATCGCCGCAACCTGGGATTGTTTTGGCTTTCCACTTAATAGGGCAGCGAATGTTCAAAGAAATCAGTATTCCTTTTTGTTGTGAACAGATCATTAGGCTGTTGTGCAACGCAGTCAATGTGTCAAATATTATTTAAGGTAATAATTTCTTTACGTAGTGGTCGAGCGGCCAGCTTCCTATTGCTTTTTAAAAAAATGAATTTTCAAATGATGCCGTCATACATAACCTTTGAGATGCCTCATCCTTAGGTTTTCGGGTTTAACTGAAGACGAATATAAAAAAGCAAGTCTGTATGCGGAAGCGAGCCGCTTAAGTCCGGCAAACTGGATCAGACAGTAGCCACCAACTCATAGCCATTAAAGGCGAGATCATCCGTCATCACCACGTGTTGATTTTACCTCAGAATGTTCGTGCAGAAGATGTAAGCAAAGCCTGCAAGGGAAACAAGAAAATAGAAAAGACCTTTTTAACCAGTACCTGATCTATACAAAAATAAAAAGTTTAAGGGTTTACGCCGCTTCCAATAGATTCAGCAAATTGTTAATACTTGTAATCTTTTAAAATGCCAGGCACAGGTAATGTATCGTTATAGATCAATGTGAGTTTTCTACTAAGAAATTTCCAGTTTCCGCCTTCCTTTATCAGCACATCCTCATAGGAACCTACCGCGTGCATACCTTGGGAGGTTTCTTTATTTCTTCCAAATTCATTCAATAAAGACCGTGCTGATGCATGTGAATTATCGGTTACATTGATGACGATACCAGAAGTACTTTGAACAAGTACTTCCATTCTGCCGACGCTTGCAGGAAGTTTAACTTTAATTTCAGCCAGCCCACTCCATTTCAGGTTAATTGGATCTAATGCCTCCCAAACAGCTTCCCGGGAGAAGATTTGACCGATATTGTCCCAAGTCCTATGGTTGACAAGATCATTATAGGAATCAATCAATTGGCGTATTGCAATATAGTCTGCTGTATATTTTTCGATGTTATTTTGAGGTATATTATTTGAGTTCATATGCTCGACAGAAATGTTATGTTCCACTTCGCTGTCCTTTTTATCGGAGCAAGCCAGCATTACTACTGAAAATGAAATTAGAAGTAGCTTACTTTTCATAGCCGACGTGGAGATCATCAATATACTAAAAAGATTTCGACACCTTGCTACTCTTCCCTTGCCGCTCAACTTCCTATATCATTTAAAGATCGAACGTATTCCAATGCTTTGTTGACGGCAAATTTATGCTTAAGCTTCACAGTAAGCACTTCAATCGAATTGCGGAATGATTATCACCGGAGCGAAGCTTGGAAATGATTTCGAATAGTCATCTATTAAAAATAGAATCAACGATGAACAAGAAAGAGATCGCACAACAATTTACGCGTGCCAGTCTACCGCGTGCGCTAAAGCTATAGCGCAAGCTTTAGCGAAGGGAGGCAAATCTTAGATCCAGACCAGCAATCGATCAGCTCGAGCAGGTAACGAACATACTCAAGGAAATAGAGCAACCCAAAGTATCATTACCTTTTATCACTTTGATGTTCCTCGCTGATTATAAAAAGTGAGCAATTCGAGAGATAAAAATAACGGATGGTCTACCTACTACTTTCGTTAATTTGTTAACCAACCTATAATCGTCCCGCGGAATAATGATTAGACAATCAAAATCTTACCAAAGCAGCTCAATCAAATGACCCTGACTGTAATTCTTCTTCAAAAATTTCATATCACTCACTTTCTTATCAACAATTCTTGCATAATGTTGAAGAGGAAATTCCGTAGATCCGTCCATGGTCATAGACGTAGACATTTTTTATTTACTTACATCTTTATCCCACACTGTTCTGATGGGCTTAAGTCTGACTAATTCAACCTACCGGAAAACGCCTCCAAAGTTTGACTTTATCCATTGGCAATGTTAGCGTAGTTTGAAATGGACTCAGTAAAGATTTACTGTCATAAGGGCTGGATATCAATGTCAATGGATGTCTAATTTTTAAAAAACTTATAGAGCAACGAATTGTATTGCTGTTGAGAATTACGTGTCTTAGAAAAGATTATGGTTCGCAGGCAATGGATTTGTTGTTGCCTCTCCGAGCGTTATGTTAATTCAAAAATATTTTTCGAAGGGGAGCATGATCTTTTCAGATCGCACGGATATTACGTGGTATAAACAAGCAAAAATGATTACGCCCTTAACTCTCGTTACGTTATGAAAAGAATTTTATCAAAACTCACAGTCTTGCTTGCCATTTGTTTTGCGCAGGCATTGTTACTACCTGGAATTTCCTTCGGTCAGTATGGACCGAACGATTATGTCCTCTCGACTCAGGCTCAGGTCGATGCGTTTGATCCAAGCCTACTTCAGGGAAAGAATCTTGTGATCTCCGGAACTGATATCTCAAACATTAACCAGCTCACAAACCTGGTTCGGGTCAACGGACTCGTCATTGAAAATAACCCATTGCTGACCTCGCTTGCACCGTTGAATAATGTCGACTCGGTGAAAGGAAAATTGCGGATCGAAGGAAATTCAGTGTTAAGTAACATTGATGGGTTTTCATCTTTAAAATATATTAATGGAATAACCATTGCAAACAATGGCAGTTTAGCTTCGATCGGTGGTTTAAATGCGCTTTTGGCGATGGGGCCTAACAAAGACACCGCCCCCGGGGTGTTAATAGTGCAAAACAATCAGAGCTTAGTCACCATCTCTGGTTTCAATGCAATTACGAAGGCAGCTGACATCACAATTGCTAACAATAGCAAGTTAACCGGCATAACTGGATTTCAACAGCTCACATCAGTGGTATACTATCTTAGATATCCCTACGGTATGCTTGCGATTAACAATAATCCTGAACTGACTAATTTAGACGGATTCCTGGCGATCTATTCCCTGAACGGTCTGGATCTGTCGGGCAATAGCAAGCTAAAGAATGTTCACGGCTTTTCGAATTGGAGACACATTCATGGAATGCATCTTAACATTTCCAACAATGCTGTTCTGGAAGATTTGGATGGCCTTTCCAATCTCAATTCATCAACCAAGGATGCGAGATCGCGTGATGGTGCGGACATCAACCTTGATCACAACCCTTTGCTGACAAAACCCTGTGGGATTCACAAGATCCTTGATGACATGGCTCCTGATTTTGATGCCACCCGTGTTCACATAGAAGGTAGTGGGTTTCATATGTACCAACTTAGTGAATGTGGCACACCGCTTCCTATTCCACCTGCCCCGATGATTGCATTAGACTTTAATCAAGGTACTGAGATAGCGCCTGTAAACTCGGGTACATTGGGTGCGAATTTTTCCAGATCTTCGGGTACACCATTATCCAGCACGAATTTCCCAGCGAACGTAGGCGGCCCATATTCATTTGATTTCGGAACAGCACCCGGTAACCATTATATGGAAAGTGCTGCGCCCATTGATGGATTAAAGAATTTAAGCGCATTTACTTTGACAGGCTGGTTGAATTGCAAATCCAACACGGCCGGAAGCGGAGGAAACAGAGTAATCAGCTGGATTAACAACGGAGGAGAAGGTGTTGATCTTGTTTATCAAACCAACGGAAGCCTTAGACTGGGTGTTGACGGTTGGCCGGATCATTCCCCTGCATTCAGTTCCGCTGGAAAAGTTCCGACAAGTTCATCAGGCGCTGCAAACAACTGGGTATTTTTTGCCGTCACTTATCAATCGAATGGTCAGGTGCAGTTTTATTTCGGCAATACAACAACGGATGCAACACTGGATGTCACCCAAAGTTATGCCGGACCAGGGGTCACGGGAAGTACAATCGGTAAACTTGCCATCGGTGCATTTAATGACGCTTCCCGAAATGGCAGCAGCTATGATCGAATGTTCCGAGGCTTGATTGATGATGTACAAATTTTCAACGCAAGTCTCAATTATGAGAAGATACTCGCCATACAACACGCCACAGGAGTAGTAGTATTGCCAGCAAGACCAAATCCGGTCGTGGCATCAAAAACGACGACGTCTGTCACTTTGCGATGGGCGGAGCCAACGACTGGCCCTTGGCCTAAGGCATATAGCGTCTATAAAAATGGCGTGTTAAGTGGTCGAGCGGGCATGACGTCCACGGTGATTACCGGGCTTTCTCCAGCCACGGCCTACACTTTTGTGGTTAGAGCTGAAGTTTACCCTATTAACTTTATAGAAAGCGCTCCATTGTCCGTAACCACCAATCCCGCGGCCACACTTCCGGTAATTGCATTAGACTTTAATCAAGGTACTGGGATAGCACCTGTAAACTCGGGTACATTGGGCGCGAATTTTTCCAGATCTTCGGGTACACCATTATCCAGCACGAATTCCCCAGCGAACGTAGGCGGCCCATATTCATTTGATTTCGGAACAGCACCAGGTAACCATTATGTGGAAAGTGCTGCTCCCATTGATGGATTAAAGAATTTAAGCGCATTTACGTTGACAGGCTGGTTGAATTGCAAATCCAACACGGCTGGAAGCGGAGGAAACAGAGTAATCAGCTGGATTAACAACGGAGGAGAAGGTGTTGATCTTGTTTATCAAACCAACGGAAGCCTTAGACTGGGTGTTGACGGTTGGCCGGATCATTCCCCTGCATTCAGTTCCGCTGGAAAAGTTCCGACAAGTTCATCAGGCGCTGCAAACAACTGGGTATTTTTTGCTGTCACTTATCAATCGAATGGTCAGGTGCAGTTTTATTTCGGCAACACAACAACGGATGCAACACTGGATGTCACCAAAAGTTACGCCGGACCAGGGGTAACGGGAAGTACAATCGGTAAACTTGCCATCGGTGCATTTAATGACGCTACCCGAAATGGCGGCACCTATGATCGAATGTTCCGAGGCTTGATTGATGGTGTACAAATTTTCAATGCAAGCCTTAATCACGAGAATATACTCGCCATACAACGTGGGGGCTCTGGAAGTGGTGATACTACTCCGCCAACTACCCCTAACCTGGCACTTCATTCAAAAACGTCTACTAGCGTTACACTTAACTGGACTGCAGCGACGGATAATGTTGGTGTCACGCTATATGAAGTTTATCATAATTTAACCCAACTGCTGGGAACGACAACAAACAACTCCATCACATTGGATGGACTTAGTGTCGATACCGAATACAGCTTTAGTGTGAGGGCAAAAGATGCTGCGAATAACTATTCCGCACACTCAAACACAATCGGAGTGCGTACAAACAAAATAACAGACCTCAAAATCGTCAACACCACGCCGACCACCCTTACAGCCACATGGTCAACACCACCTAATTCTGGCATTACCAGGTACGAATTCTATAATTACGATTTGACCAATGGCCCAATGAGTGGAATATCTCTTGGCCTGGTCAATACCTATACCACCATTGTTCCATTGCTCCCCGGTTCGACGCAAAGAGTTATTCTAATCGCATTTGACGCCGCCGGAAATTCTGATTCAACCGAGGTGACCACAACGTTGCCATTTGAACCAGTTGACACGACTCCTCCGCCCGCCCCAACCTCACTTGTCGCCCAGAGTGTGACGTCGTCAAGCGTTGCACTTCATTGGCAGGCCCCACAAGATCAAAGCGACATCGCCGTGTACGTTGTTACGGGCAGCAATGGTGCCGTGCAGTTTGGTGGTTCGACTCCCCTGACAACTTCTAATATTCAGGGATTGAACGCTAACACAACGTATACATTTTTCGTCCAGTCGAAGGACCATGCAGGTAACCTTTCTGCTCCAAGTAATACAATTACTTTGACTACATTATCAGTGCAATCCCCCTTGATTAACCTATCCCTGGATGAAAACAGTGGAGTTAATCCCGTGAACGTTGGATCGTTAAGCAGTTCTTTCAACAGATCCTCCGCCATTCCGATTTCTGCAGCGGTGATAGCTCGCGGAGCTGGTTCTTTTGGATTCGGTGTGAATGCGGGGAACTACTATGTCGAAAGCCAGGGTGTAATCGACGGATTAAAAAATCTAAGTGCATTTACAATTACAGGCTGGATCAACAATCAGGCAGCGGTGACCGGTAGCGGTGGTAACCGTATCGTTTCGTGGATCAATAATGGTGGTGACGGTGTAGATCTGGTCTACCAAAGCAATGGAAGTCTTAGGCTTGGTGTAGACCAATGGCCTGATAACTCACCGGCGTTTAGTTCGCCGAGTAAAGTAACGACACTTAACAATGCAACGTTGCAATCGACAAACTGGATCTTTTTTGCAGTGACGTATCGATCCAACGGTACAGTTGAATATTACTTTGGCAAACCTGATGCCCTTGCAACGCTGGATGTGACCAGATCATATGCAGGACCCGGGACTACGGGATCCAACATCGGTAAACTCGCATTGGGGAACTTCAATTCCGCGACACGGAATTCATCAACATATGATAGAATGTTCCGAGGGTTCATGGATGATATTCATATCTTCGGTTCAGCATTAAGTCTGTCAGAAATTATTAACGTTCAGCAAGAAAATATCGCCGTTACCCCCCGTAACACATCGTCTGTTGCACGGTATATATCTGAAACAGTATTACCGGAGCAGGCAGAAGAATTGACAAAACTCTTCCAAAACTATCCGAATCCGTTTGTATCTGAAACGACAATCGAGCTTTATGTTCCGCATACAGCCAGAGCAGTGCATATTATTGTCAATGATCTGAGTGGTCGGTTACTGAATAATATTGAAGTGACGGAACGCGGAAAGACAAGTGTCACCATTGGAAGCGGTATGAATAACGGAATGTATTTCTATTCCCTTTTGGTTGACGGGAAGACGGAAGACACAAAACGTATGGCCATCACTAGATAAAATCTCGATTTTAAAGTAAAAGGCTCCTTCAGATTAATCCGAAGGGGCCTTTTTTATATACATTCAGTGATGTTCATTTAATCAAGGAGAATATAGGATGACAGATAGAAGTAATACTGATTAGATAAACTCCATGCTTCGTTATAGAAATGGATAACAGGCCCTGGCGGGAATACCTGAACGGCTAACAAGGCTTTGAATGACTTGAATGTTATAATAACAGAAGCAAAAGCTTGTAATAATCAGTCCGTCATTACAGCGTCCAGTCTTATTACGATGTATCTAATAGGATGTATTAAAATAGACAAAGGATGGAGGTAGAAGTAACTGAATGCCTATTGTTACGTGTTATCAACCTATGAGCGCCCTGTCTTAATGCTGAAAAATTGTATTCTGGCCTTTATTCCAATTGCAAAGCTTCACAAGCTGATCAAGAATTTGGCAGAGCGTTTGACAATGTCATCAACACAGTTATCAAAATATTAAAGTCCTCCATCCTACAAAGTTATTGGCCAGCCATGCCCGGAAGAATCATATCGACTAGTCACCAACCTATTGGGATGATGACGTTCTGAAAAAGAAAAGGAAGAAAGATGAAAATTGAGATTGTAAGTGGTATTGATTGAAAATCATACATGCAAGTGCAACAAGGCAATCCGCAATACGAAGCGTAAGGGACTCAGTACCCATTGTTGGAGGCTATATTCTGATTCAATCCTTACACTATTCTATTCTTGCAAAAGGTCATTTACCCATCGAATATTTGTTCAACCTGCGACACAGCCAGTTTTCCATCCTATAATTTTTAAATTCAAACATCCAACATGCAGTATCCCATTCGTTGGCATTTCATTTTCTACTTTTTGAACACCGTTGCAGGAATCGTTCGCGGTGATTAATCATTACATCACATATGATTATTGTAGCGGATTGTGAAACTTTGCAGTGTGAACCTCGTAAATAAATGACGAGGTGATATGAAGGATGATCCATCTTTTACTGTCAGTATCAAAAGAAAGTTTAGTAGGTTATCAGTGATACAGACAGAATTTTTTAAACCACTTAGGCTCTCGAGCCATTTTTTTATATCAAAGACAATGAGTTGGACAACAATTTACATTACGGGAAGACCGGAGTTTCAACCGAAAGTGCGTAAAAAGCTAAAGCACTCCACCCTTGATTTCATGCCAGGCTACGTTGACAACACTATTACCGTTACTCGTGATCTTTACTGGCTTAATGATCAGACCGAATTGCGTAAAATGAAAGAGGCTGTAGGAAGTAAACTGGTATGGAAGTACAGGTTGAAATTCCATGCAAGCCTCGAGGCTTTTCTTCAGTCACAGGACAACACAGTCAAAACGACTGAACTCACACAAGATGATCTGGACCTCATGGCCCACATGCGTGAAGTGGCATGATCGAAGTAGAACCCTTTGACAAAAGGTGATCGCCCCAAGGCTTTGTCGAAAAAATCTTTACTGACTCTTTATCGACTTTCCCTTTATTATTTCATCATTAACATTCTTTGACGTTTCTGATGATTGATTACGTACAAGAAAAGAGATCACATAATAATGAACGCGTGCAAGCGTACCTTCAGGGAAGGAGGGAACAAATGGCAGCCATCTGCTGGCCCCTTATCTTCAATAAACTTTTGAAGGATTTGATCCTCATAGACGCCAAAGAATTTAATAATGCCCGGATCAGATTCTTTTCCCATTGCGATTTCCTGAGACTCTGATAAAAACATAGGGTCCCTTTTTCTAGTCACCGGTTTTTTTGCACACGAATGGAAAAGAATAGATGCGCTGATAATGCTAAGTGCTTGAACTAGTTTTTCACACCAGCCTTAATTAAACGGAAGGCTTAGATTAATGGATAAATAAAAGAATCAAGCGAGAAAAAAAAATAACTTCGTCGGACAGGGATATAAACGCTGATAATGAAGAACGCTGTAAGGCTCTTTATCTGTATAGGGTGAAAATTCTACAATTCCACAGTTAAGTGTAACTAAATGCGGGCATAAATGAACACTATCATAAATGCACAACAATAGCAATCGAGAGACTAGTTATAATATGCTTATTTATATCGAGCGTTTTTTTTACGATACAAATCTCGGCAACAATACTATACCACTCGCCGTGCAAATGCGACAATCGGTAGGACTAAAAGCGACAGATATTACTAACAGTTTATTTACCGCTAAAAATTCGGATCGTGAGCAGTTCTCCGCGTGAGTTTAAAACAGTCCTTGCACAGTTATTGTTTGAGCCAAATTAAATTTGTGAATATTTTGAGGCATTAACAAAGGAGATATGGATAGACGGATTTTTAATAGAACAATACCTGTGGATGGAGTGGATATTTTTTATCGCGAAGCCGGAGACAGAAAAAATCAATCACTGTTGCTGCTCCATGGATTTCCTACTTCATCGGTGATGTTTAAAAACTTAATGACCGCACTTGCCGACAAGTTTCATCTCATAGCCCCCGATTATCCCGGCTTTGGATTCAGCGCCTTCCCGGACAAGGGTAGCTTTGAGTACACATTTAAAAATATATCGGAATACATTTACAGATTTACCGAAGAGATTGATTTAAAATCTTTCAACCATCTATCTTCATGATTATGGTTGTCCTATTGGCCTTCGAATCTGCGTGAATCATCCTGAAAAGATAGAACGGATTATTGTTCAAAACGGTAATACCTATATAATAGAACCGATATGGAGTGAAATGATAGACTATTGGGAACATCCTACGGAAGAGAAGAAACAAAAAGTCTATGCATTTTTAAGCGAGGAAGGCACAAAGGAGCAGTATTATGCTGGACTATCAGAAGAATTGCGCGCACGGGTAAGTCCCGAAGCCTGGATACTTGACTGGGAACGCATGAGCAGGCCCGGCAATTTAGATATGCAGTTTGAATTAAACTGCGACTATCAGAATAACCTGGAAATGTTCCCTGTGTTTCAGCAATACTTTCGAACCTCCCAACCCCCGGCTCTGATAATTTGGGGTAAGCACGATGTGTATTTTGATGTCGCGGAAGCTCCTTGTTATAAAAGAGACTTATCCAACGTTCAGGTACACATTCTTGATGGAGGGCACATGGCTTTGGAAACAAATTTTGACGAAGTATTAGAGCTTGTTAACAATTTTATGTCTTTGGGTGACCTACACGAGACGGTTGAAAATGAACGGACGAAATTTAAATAAGATGCTGTTGTGCAATAACCTCACTTACTTTTCTTTAAAATCACATGACTTGCACCCATGCCGTACGTTGTTTGCGTTTCGGTGAATCCCAGCCTGGGCAAGTCGATTCCAGCAAATAAGTGTTCTCCGGAGCCAAGAAACACGGGCGCGACTGCAAGATGCATTTCATCTATACAACCCGCTTGTAAGTACTGACGAATAGTGGATGTTCCTCCCCCAATGCGTATATCTTTTCCGTTAGCGGCTTTCCTGGCTTTGTTCAGCGCAGATTCAATGCCGTCT
>CAZAHL010000155.1:0-16665 GCA_964484845.1 uncultured Chryseolinea sp.
AAAATCGGAGACGAGTTTCCATTTGCCTTTCCTAATGGCTCGGTTACCCGCCCGCTCCCAAAAAATCGGTTCGTTTCTATCTACTTCGGGCGCAATTCCTGTTAAGACGGGAACCAAACTCTTTCCAACAAGACTGTGCGGCGTAAGACCATTAAAATTTGAAGGATATTTAGCCTGTGCCAGCTCATAAAAGGTTGGTGCAAGATCAATTATATGTCCAGTTCCCTTAACAATAACATTTCCTTTGATTTTTTTTGGATACCATGCTATGAATGGAGATGAAATACCGCCTTCGTGCATATTGTCCTTATAAGAACGCAAAGGCGTATTGGAAACCTGCGCCCAGTTCTTATATAGGTAATCAAAAGACCCGGATGTGCCCACAGGTCCCGATGTATATCTTTTGTTGGCACCGGCTAATGAAAACCAACCTCCTTCGGCTCCATTGTCGGAAATAAAAAAGATAATCGTATTTTCATCTTTTTTCAATTCGGTAACCTTGCTTAAAATTTTGCCTATGCCTTGATCCATTCGATCAATCATAGCAGCATACACCTCCATTCTCAGCGACCAAAGTTTTCGTTCGTCATACGTTAACTCCTCCCACGCAGGTAGGTCATCGCGGTCCGCGATTTTTGAAGTTTCGGAAATAATTCCCAATTTAATCTGTCGGGCATGTCTCTCTTTTCTAAGTTCATCCCAACCTTTGTCAAACTTGCCTTTATATTTGACGATGTCTTCGGGCAGAGCCTGAAGCGGCCAATGAGGGGCTGTATAGGCGACATATAAAAAGAAAGGTTTTGTTGTTTTGTTTTGTTCGTCAAGAAACTTCACAGCGTGATCCGTGATCTCATTCGTGAAGTAATAACTGTCAGGTTTGGGTCTAAGCCTTTTGTTATTTTCGACCAGGACAACGGGAGCTTCTATGCCTCCTAATGGCATAGGAAAGTCGTTGAAATAATTTGCTGCTCCTCCCAACAATCCATAAAATTGATCAAATCCTCTTTGATTAGGCCATGAAAGACTATCTCTTCCCACGTGCCATTTTCCAGAAAGCAACGTACTGTACCCTGCACTTCGTAAAACCTCGCCAAAAGTAAGTGACTGTTTATTCAGAAATCCCTGGTATGCCGGGAGACCTAAGTTGATATCGAAAAAGCCGATACCCGCGCGGTGCGGATACTGACCCGTGATCAAAGAAGCTCGCGTGGGTGCACAGATAGCATTGTTATAAAATTCTTTAAAGCGCATACCTTCGTTTGCCAAGCGATCCAGGTTAGGAGTGCTAATTTCTCCACCGTAACTTCCAATATCAGAGTATCCCAAATCATCAGCCATGATGAGAATGATGTTTGGACGCTGTGATTTGGATTTTTGGGAGAAAACATCAATCGATAATAAAAATGATGCTGCGAAAACGAAGCTTATGATGCCTACTAATTTGTTCTTTTTTATCATGTCAAATCTTTTGAACGGAGGGTTGGGTCAGAACGCATAAAGTGGATGAAAAAGGAGCGCATAAAAATTTATTCTATTCAAAATACTCGAAGGCATCTATGATATCCAGGTACACACCATCGAAGCCGGCATTCAGTATTTTTTTTAAATACGAATTATCATTCCCGTAAATAATATCCTCCCATTCGTCTTCCCAATATTTTACTTTGTAGTTTCCGGGCCAGTCAGGATTTTCCTTCGCTATCCAACTGGGGTTGCCAATATGCCATTGGTTATTCCAATAATAACGATAATCCTCCGCCTCCCCTATGCTCATATAAGAAATCACAAGTCGTTTTCCAGTATTCTTTTTAATTTTCAATCGAGCTATTTCCGCTGGACTAAACTCCACGCCATCAAAAAATAAGTCAATAATGATGATATCATAATTTGTTGCTTCGGCGGCTTGAATAAAATTCTCTTTGCTTGAAAATTTCTCGGTATTAAGTAGATAAAGAAAATTTTGAGCTTCCTTTAGCGAGGTAATATTGTTATTGTTTTCATTAAAAGGGGCGGTTGGAAAGTCTGGAATAACACTTAACTCCCTG
Source organism: uncultured Chryseolinea sp. (assembly GCA_964484845.1). Lineage (GTDB taxonomy): Bacteria > Bacteroidota > Bacteroidia > Cytophagales > Cyclobacteriaceae > Chryseolinea. Next base: position 2,046 of record CAZAHL010000155.1, read on the forward strand.
TCTGGAGCTGCAAAAGAAATATATCCTTTACTTTTATTCTTGGAATAAGAATCATCCATCTTGGTATGCGTTGAGCAATAATCTGTTGTCAACACCTCCACATTATTTTGCTCGCATAAATCTAAAAATGAAATCATGTAATGTTGATCAGCTGTCGGTGTTTCCACATTATCTTCATCATAACCATAGAATAAATCTTCTCTTCCTACTCCATTGATGGCCTTCAGATAATCGATAGACGCCTGACCGTTTTCCTCACCATCTGCCGTGACCAGCTCCTGACCGTTTTGAGGGATGATAATGAAATTATTATTGATTCTTCTGGAATACTCGCTGATACCCCGCACAAACCAACGCATATACTGTTTGTATTCCTCTGGTGGAACTTCATCAGGCATGTTAATGCAAGCGGCAAGTGCAAGAAAGGATATGATGACGATTAAACTAAATAATCTTCGTACCCACAATGAAAAAATTAACAACGGATTAGATATCATTTTTTTTATTAAAGTTTGAACTACGAGCAGCGCTGTGTATTATCGGGACAAATCTGGCAGATCGTCACGGATGCATCAATAACCCATTTGGGTCAGTGCTGAAAAGCACTTTATTATTTAACTAATTTAACTCATCTGCGATCTACAGGGCCTTTGAGAATGGCAACCCGTATTCAGCTTGTACGGAAGAAAAGATCGAATAGCCGCAAACACTTTATCGTTATCCTCAAAAACAGTTTGCATCAATATCTGAAGATCATCTTTAATGACGAAATGCCGCTATATTCCCTCATTGCAAATAAATTATCGCTAATTATTTTGAAAGCCCTTCTTCTCTAACTGCGGATATTGAATGCCAAGTTGTTCGAGATACGTTTTATATTTTGAAGGGTCATAATAATACTTTTTTAGCTGCGACCGGAATTCATCCATGATCTTTTTATTGAGATGGGTAGCGGGTGGCGTCGTTGACTCGACAAAAGGAATGTATTTAACTTCTTTTGTTTGAACGTTATTATGATAGTTCCAGGCATCTGCAATTATCTTTGGATTGGTAAGCATATCCAATAAAGTAGCAGCAACTACTTTACTCCCCGCCACTACTCCCTTATGCGCAATGGGCGTGGCCATGGCAATTGCATCGGCCCAATTGTGTCCTGGTAAACCTGGAATATTTGAAGGATACCGAAATACCACAGTAGGAACGTTCCAGGCAATATCAGCTATGTCATCGCTGCCTGCCATCATGAAATTTTGAGCAGGACCATATAGGGTATCAACTTTTGTTGCTAAGCCATCAATGGGATCACCGCGGAATGATACTTTCGGAGCATTCACAAGTTTCTGAACCGCCTTAGCTAGTTGTTGATCGGATGGATCCCAGGACGGCAGGCCAACTGTTTTAATGTTGTTGTATACCGTTTCGGCAATTGGTTTATTAAAATGCCCAGGCCATGCGGCACCTAATAATTGATGTGAAACTTTGGTGCCGGTCATTTCAGCTACAGATTTGGAATATAGAATCGCTTCATCATACATACTCCTTATATCTTCATAGGTTCTTTCTCTGAGGAAATACCATACAGAAGCCTTTGAAGGAACAACATTTGGCTGATCGCCGCCATCCGTAATTACATAGTGAGACCGTTGTGTAGGCTTCAGGTGTTCTCTTTTGAAATTCCAAGCGACATTCATGAGCTCTACAGCATCCAGGGCACTCTTTCCGCGCCAAGGGGAGCCGGCAGCATGTGCGGAACTTCCTTCAAATTTAAATTCAACCGATACTAATCCCGTATTGCCTGCGTCTCCCCACGAAACAGTCAGGTTGCTGCCAACGTGCGTAAAAATGCACGCATCTACATTCTTAAAATAACCATCACGAACATACCAGGCCTTTGAACCCAATACTTCCTCTGCTACACCTGGCCAAATAACCAAGGTTCCCGGAATCTTTTCGCGCTCCATTACTTTTTTTACTTCGATAGCTGATAATATCACTAATGGCAACCCTGAATTATGTCCTTCACCATGGCCAGGGGCACCTTCTACAATAGGGTCTTTATAAGCAACACCGGGTTTTTGCGAAGCTTTGGGAATACAATCAATATCACTTCCAAGTGCGATGACCGGTTTGCCATTACCCCATTTAGCCATCCATGCCGTCGGGATTCCTCCGACTCCATGTTCTATATTAAAACCATTTTTTTTCAGCATGCTGGTGAGATATGCAGAGGTTTCAGTTTCATGGAATCCGAGTTCCGAAAAACTGAAAACCATGTCAACCATTTCCTGCGCAGATTTGTACTTCCCATCCAATGATTTTATTACTTCCATTTTCCAGGCCTCTGTTTTAGAATTTGAAACTGCTGGAGTATTTTGTGCACAGATGTGCCCGGAAAAGGCAAAGAGTGCCAGCAGCATCGTTAGTCTTGCGCAAAGCATAATTTTTGTTGTTTGGTGTAATGCGTTTAAAATAAATTTATTTATAGTTTTAATTGATATGGCAATCAATCTCTGTATTAATTTTAATAACTCAAGCCTGCCCAAGTCAACGTTTAGTCACAATGAGATTCAATTAAAGTTCAAGTTCTGAAGTTCATTTCTTGACGTTGTCAGCATTGAAATTAATCTTTTTAGGAAAAATCCAACCTTTCTCCTCGTTAAGAATTTTAACCAACTGTGCCGTATACGTCGCCGCATCCGTTGGCGACAGGCGGGGCCATTCAGGACATTCAAAATTTGCGAGCTCAGAATAATCTGAAAAATGAATGCCAGGTGTGTTGGTGTACGCTAGTAACCGATCCCAGTAATGTTGACGAGCGAATATCCTGATTTCACTTTCTAAAATATCTCCGCTGGAAGGAGGGCGAACAAACATAACTAACCCTCCCCTGCTCCTTATTTTATCGATCGATGTTTTTAATCCGTCAAGCAGAGCGTTAAGCGTACCACCTTTAATCGCTGGGGTTTTATTCATTGTAGAAATAAATCCTTTTTTTAAGACCTCTTTTTGTCGCTTTTGCAGAAGCGGGCTGGCTAAGAACATCGGCGTCATGGAATTTTGCCGCTCAGAACTTGTTGCAAGGAGCTCTTTTGGAAAACCACCCGGGATAACAACTCCAGCACGGTTGGGTATCCGCAAATCATTCAATAAAGAGTTCAACCCAAATGCTCCTTCTTCCAGAAATACAAGGTTTGATTCCAGTTCATAATTAATTAGACCGCTCATTTTTTGCGCGGGCGTTTCGTTGTAATAATACTGAAGAGCCTCCCTGGCAAACTTATCTCTTCTTACAGTATCGATTGAGAAAAATTGAAAATCTGCAACATCTATAATTAATTTCCCTTTGAATTTTCTATCGTTAGCGAGATCGCGCAAAATAAGACGCGCCGGAGTTGCTACTATTGCGAGCTGGATCGCTTTTTCCCCCGTACTTCTTTCCCAAGTGGGGATGTCCAAATCAAATTTAATTCTCGATCCTCCAAAAACGGTAGCCTTTTCGGCAGATTCATAAACCTCTTTTCGTTTCATAGCCCACAGTATCTTGTCATCATTATAAGAAGGAGTAAATCCACTGCTTCGCCAGTACAATTCCAGGCATAGAATAAAACTGATAACAAGTACCAACATTAAAATAGATGCTCTAACCAAATGATGGGATTCCATAAATATTCAGTTGGCCTTATACTAATCACTTACAATCTAATCGGGACGGATGGTACTATAAAGCAAATGAGTAAACTATCAATAGTCAATAGCCTTTTTGGGTGATGCGTTCAACTATTAAAAGAAGTGGCTTGATAAGCTTGCGTTATTAGAAGTAAAGTTGGTTTGTTACGAAAATCCTACCTTTCTCTTTCGAATTTTTAACAGTTGCCTGTTAGTGAAATTTAATATTTAAAGAACATAGAAATAAAATAAATCCCAGTACTGTATTGAGTTTATAAAAATTAGACTACGCGCAAAAGGCCCTCTTAATAGCCTAAACGCACCCCAAACTAATATACTAAAGGACGTCTCTAAGAATTATTTTTAGATGCCTGAAGTAAGATCAATCAATCTTACGGATACGATGATTACCTGCATCGGCTACATACATATTACCTTCGGAGTCAATATCAATTTCGCGCGGCAAGAAAAAATCAGCTGATGTAGCAATTCCATTTGCCGTGCCTTGGCTCGCAGTTCCAGCGAATGTGCTGACTACTCCCGTTGGCGTAATTTTACGAATGCGATCATTTTCAGTGTCTGCTACATACAGGTTGCCTTGCTTATCCAGTGCTAGGCCGGCCGGAAAAGCAAACAGAGCGTCTTTGCCCGGACCATTGTTAAAACCATAACTGCTGCCAGCCAGTGTAGTCACCACTCCGGAAGCTGTAATTTTTCTGATCCGGTGATTAAAAAGATCTCCCACATAAACATTCCCTTCGGCGTCGGCAACCACTCCGACAGGACGATAAAACCGGGCTGCTGTACCTATTCCATCGGCCGTACCTGCTGAACTTTCTATATCTTCAGAACCTATCTTACCTCCGGCAAGAGTACTCACCTCTCCTGCCGGAGATATTTTACGAATACAATTATTATACTGATCAGCCACAAATAAATTTCCATGGTTGTCAATAGCAATTCCACTGGGATTCCAAAATTTAGCTTTGGTAGCCGGGCCGTCAATATATCCGTAGGTTACTGAATCGCCCCACGGCCTGACACGCATATCATCGTTACCCGCAAATGTACTAACCTCTCCTTCGGGAGTAATTTTACGAATCAGGTGACTTCGCTCTTCTGATATATATATATTCCCTTGTTTGTCTACCGCACAACCGTTGGGAAATAAAAACTGGGATGTTGCAGCCGGCCCATTCACAACACCATAGGTGCTACCGGCTGCAGTACTCACAGTTCCAGCACGCGTAATTTTACGAATGACGTGATTTTCAAAATCCGTTACAAATACGTTTCCTGTTGCATCGGCGGCCACGCCACTCGGAGCATTAAATTTAGGTTCTGCACCATTTTCATGCCCTTTGCTGCTTCCGGCAAGCGTACTAACAGTCCAATAAAAAGTAAACATCGGTTGATTCGTCGCCGATTTTCCTTTTGTTGTAACTACTACCGGACCGCTATCCGCAGTCGGAGGTACCGTTACCGTAAGTTGTGTTGCAGTAGCCGTTACAACGGTGGCTGGCTTTCCATTGAATGTTATTGTATTCTCCGTTAGGGAAGTACTAAAGTTCGTGCCTGCTATCGTAACAAGCGTTGTTTTAGGTCCAGCGGAAGGGTTGATGGTTGCAACTTCGACTGGCCCTGTTGCAGCGGGTGGAGTTGGTCCAGTCGTGGTATCATCGTCCGAACAAGAAGTTATAATACAAGCACTAATTAAAGTTAGAATGATTGCTGCTTGCAGAGCAACTAAAGATCTGAATGTTTTCATCGTAAATAGTCTTTGATTTGATTAAGCTTACCTGTATAAATGTTATTCCTGTGTTATCTTCTTCATTTTGTTATTGTATGAATCCGCTACATAAACATTACCGTCTTTATCGACAGCAACTCCTCGGGGTCATCAAACTTATCACCATCACCTCTTCCACTGCCAGCTGCTTAGGTTTGTTCGAGTATCACTTACAAAACAAGCAAGACTTTAAGTGTAAGTAAATTACCCTTTTGGGTAAGGTCAGAATTGATTCTCGTCGTGCGACAAGCTGCTTAGAGCGATAACGGATGTGTTCCCTTTTTTTAGGGATGGGAATATTCGCCCTATCCTATGATGAAAAGATAGTTTAATCTTTCGTTGTGAATCCATAACCTTTTTAGTCGAAGGTTTGATTCAATCTAGCTTGGAAATTCATTTGATTATTAACATCCGAAAGCGTCGGTACCTAGTAGTGCTAAGTTAAGCATGAGATGATGGTTCCGTTTTACTAGAAATCGTTGACTATGAAGGGCATTTCCACGATTAACTTTTAACATTTCACGATTAACTTAACACTAGTTCCCAGAAAATCCCCCTGCGGAAAATTTGATTTCTTTTGCAAAAAGTATTCAAGCGCAAATTTCCCAACCCAACTTAAATTACCTCATAAATATTTTTCGAGAAGTAAACGATTTTGGGCTGTTCAGCGTTTGAAATTCTGATAGCGGTCGTTATCGGCACCAGGCGAAATTCTAAGGTAGCTGAAGAGTAACTTGTGGCTTATGTTGAATTAAAAGAAAGGAGGTTCCAATGTCTAGTTCCAAGGAAATTTTATCAAACAAACGTAAACTAATCATTTCACAGGTTTGGTGATTTGAAGGGTTGGTTTCCTCTGAAATTTTTGTTTACGGATAAAATGGAATGAGGATTTTTAAGGTATCCGGCCAGTATCTAGGCCGGATATTTTTTTTATCTAATTTTTTGAGGTCCTTTTGGCTATTTATATAATGTTTTCCCGGATGGCTTTTGCCACTGCCTCAGGCCCACAATGAACATGTAGCTTAGCATAAATATTCTTTAAATGGCTCTTTACCGTGTCCGATGAAATAGTACATTCAATCCCGATCATTCGATAGGATAATCCACGGGCAAGCATCTCCAATATTTGTATCTCTCTTGCAGAAATATTGTATTTTTCTTTTTGAGTTTTAATTGACTTATGAAATGCGTTCAACACTTTGCGCGCAATACCAGGTGACATAGGCGCGCCTCCTTGCATAATTTCCTGAATGGCATGGATCAAATGAGCGGACGAATCTTTCTTGAGCAAATAACCATCCGCGCCGTTGCTTAAGCATGCAAAGAGTTTATCATCATCATCCACCACCGTGTGCATCAAAACTTTGATAGAGATATCACGCTCCTTTATCAACCTGACCCCTAAAATGCCGTCACGACCAGGCATGTTGATATCCATGATCACTACATCCGGCCGTTCATTTAAAATGTTTTTTTCAACCTGATCGCAGTTTGCATATGTACTTACTATTTCGAAGCCGTCGGCTTCGTGAACAAAAATTTCGAGAAAATCCCGCAAGGTATCGTTGTCTTCATAGACAGAAACACGTATGAGCTTTCTGGTTTGATCCATAAATTATAAGAGAACGTCTTGTGCTATTTCAACAACCTTCGACTTACGCCGCATAAAATTCCAATTTTAGAATGGTTCCTTTTCCAACTGTTGACTGGATATCAAGAGAACCATTTAACTTGGCTGCTCGCATTTTCATATTCACAATACCATTTCGATCTGTTAGTTTCTGAGGATCAAAACCGATTCCGTTATCTTCAATAGTCAACGTGAGTTTCTGTTGTTCCACTAACAGATTAACGGTGGCTAGGGTACAACGTGAATATTTCACGAGGTTGTTTGTTCCTTCTTTAAAGATAAGGTAAAAATTTCGCCGTTGCTCCATTGACAATTGCAAATGTTCTACTTGCTGCGGGATATTAAAATGATAATTTATTTGTCTGGCCTCGAAAAGTTCGGATGAATGGCGGGTCATACGCGCCAGGAGATTACTTAAGTCATCATTTTTTGGACTAATGCTCCAGACAATATCATCCAGCGAACTACTGATGTGATGAACTTCGTCCATCATTCTTCCTACGAAGGGAGTTGAGGGATGCTTCTCTTCCAATTTTTTTTGAACTAATGCCCCAATAATGCTTATTCCACTTAGCGAAGCACCCAGTTCATCGTGCAAGTCGGCGGAAATCCTGTCACGCATTTGGTGAACGCGGATGAGCTGACTAATACGATAGCGGTACAGGCCATACAAAATGACCAATAGCAAGAAAAATGCAAACACCCGAAACCACCAGGTCTCATAAAATGCAGGAAGAACTTCTATTTTTAATTGCAAAGTTTGATCGTTCCAATTTCCAAAAACATCACCAGCCCTCAGGTGCAGCGTATAGTTACCAGGATTCAAGTTTGTGTACCGCGCTTCATGATTTGATCCGCTGGGTTTCCACGTTTCTTCAAGACCTTCGAGGTAGTATGCATATTGATTGTCATTTTCCTTTCGGTAATTAAGAGCAATGAAGTTTACACTCAGAGCATTGTCAAATCTTTCCAGTACAATAGGCTTGAAAGGATCGACGTGATAATCCCTTTCTTCAATTTTAAAATTGCTGATGGCGAGCGTAGGTGCATCAACAGGTTTTAAGAGCTGATCTACCGAAATTATATTAAAGCTATTTCGGTTCGTAACGAAGATTTCTTTACCTGTATCACTTGAAAATACGAGATCACATGTGTTGTTACTTACTAAACCGTCGTTTGTAGTGAACCGTTGAAGCCGTTTGGAGGGTATATCGTAATTGAAAAGTCCTTCTCCATTTCCAATCCACAAATTCCCTTTGTAGTCCAAGGCAAGTCCCCTTATTTCAACGTCTTCAAATCCATCTTTGGCCGATAGTAAGGTTTTTAAATTATTACCGGAGGCAGAAATTTCAGCCAACGCTCCCCATCTTGCTGACCAGATATCACCTTCCTTGTCTTCAACCAAGGAATTCGTTGCGGGGAATTTGGCGACAAGTGATTTAATTGTATCTAGTCTTGTAAAGGAATGCGTTATTTCATCGGCGTGGAAAATCCCCTCAAACATGGCAAGCAGTATCCGGTTATGTTTATCGAGGATCATACCATTCATTAGATTCTTCTGGCCAATTAATTCTGATTGAGTCGTTTTATTCCACGGCGTAACGTCGCCTTTTTTTTCATCAAAAATTAATATTCCTTCATCCGATTTGCCAATCCAAAACCGATCTTGTTTATCAAACAAGGCAAATTCATAGGACGGCCATGAAAAACTTTGATTTACTAAAACTGCTAAAAGTGGGGTTAAAAGCTTTTCGGTTTTAGGATCGTAAACAAATAATCCCGGCCTCTTATGGTTCCAGCTGTTCGTACCTATCCAAATGGTGCCATCCTTCCGCTGGGTTATACACCTGACTTCAATATCTATCTGCGTTCCCAGTGTAATTAACTTAAATTCGCTGCTTTTCTTATTCCATTGAACAACTCCGGTATGAGACAAACCAAGATAATAGATATCTTCATCCTTCCGCATTCTATCCTTCCATAGAAAAGTAATTCGGGCCACTGATGAAAGTAGATCTGGTGGAAGTGTAACCGTCTTGATTTTATTTGCATTGGGATTGTACTTTATGATTCCCGATGATGTACAAACCCACACTATTCCATCTAACGAATCCCGATAAATATCACTTACTTCGAAAGGCAACGGGAATAGATTTTCAAAAAAATAAAATTTACCTCGGTCAGGCCGGAAAACTCCAAGACCTTCTCCATCTCCAACCCATAAAAATGGATTTTTACTATCTTCCCATCCTTCGCAAACTGCTAGAATTTCCCCTCCCCGGCCCGTTTCAAAATTTGTATAGGAATTATTTTCAGGGTTGTATCGAACAAGTCCTTCACTATATGTTCCTAACCAAAGAATTCCAGCATGGTCGACAAAGCCTTTTGTAAAGACGTATTTAGAATCGTTTCTGTTGGGATCTTTACTGTCTCTGCCCATCATGCAAACGATAGAATCTTTGTCAGCGTCATATTTGTATAAACCATTATCCTTGGCAAGTATCCATACCGTATGTTCCTTATCTTCTATGAATGAACCTTTGTTCCAAACATATTGATTGGGATCCAAAGGATAATGTACTTTTTTTCTTGTATCGAGATCAAACCGGTTAATACCATTGTTATCACTATACCATCCACGGCCTTTTGAATCTATAAATAAATATCCACCGTCGACTGTCCCTTCTACCTGACTGATTTGTTGTGTGATACCATCAATTTTGCACACATTACTTTCGCCAGAAGCAAACCATATATTATTTTCCTTATCACACGCGATTCCGTTTACAAATGTGGTTTGAGGATTTTTAAAACTTTGAAACGAAGCCCCATCGTAACGAACAGGGTATAAACGAGTGCCAAACCACATAAAACCTTTGCGATCACGAACGGCAGAGTATACTGTGTTACTCGGCAGCCCGTCTTTAGAGGTTATTATTTCAAATCGCACGTCTGGAAGTTGGGCAAGAGTTGTTAGCTCTCCCCCAGCAAAGATTACCATCAGAAAAAGTTGTAAGTATCTCATAGGATGAGCATGGAATACCAATCAAGCTTTGTTGCGCGACCTAATTTACAAAATACAAAAGCGGAAATACAATACAGTTAGGCGACACATGTCTCATAAATATTGAGAGCGGCCGTAAACAAGGGGATATTTTAAGGATTAATTACTTTTATCTCCCGTTATAAAAAGTATTTTTAGTAAATGGTCCGCGGCTGAAATTTGTTAAATTTTTCCGATCGACTAGCCACAGCGTTAGTGAAGGTAAAATCTGTTTCGAATAAAAACTGTGTTTACGTTCTTGCAATCGAAAACATCCAAAGAATTTTGGTCATTAATGGGTCGTAGAACGACTACCCGAGCGTTTCAGTTTTAAATTATCAACTGGGACGTATTGACCACTAAAAATTGTAACGAAAGCGGTGTAAGTCACTCTACTAATAGATAACTTACCCCGCATCTAAATCACTCAGTATGAGGAAAAAAATTTATATTGGAATAGCTATCCTCGTCGTCGGGTATCTTTCATTCTTCGTTTATGGAGTTCTAACAACACGCTCCCACAGCCCAAGTGAAACGAAGGCGTTTAGCCATGCGGGATTGGATGTGAAGGTGGTGTACTGCAGACCCTCTAAAAAAGGGAGGCTCATCTTTGGCGATGAAAAAGATGATGCGTTAGTCCCCAACGGAAAATATTGGAGGCTCGGAGCCAATGAGGCAACTGAAATTACCTTCAGCAAACCTGTAAACTTCGCAGGCAAACCTGTTTCAGCAGGAAGCTATCGTATGTATGCGGTTCCCAGCCCAACAAATTGGGAGATCACGCTAAACAGCGAACTCGGAAAATTTGGATACTTCGAACCTAATTATGCAATGGATGTTGTAAAAGTGGATGTTTTAGTAGAGACCTCACCGTCAGAAACGGAGCAATTAACCATTAATTTTGACAACGATTCTACCGGGGTGAGGATGGATGTTTTATGGGATAAAACGCTCGTGCGTATTCCGATTACAGCGCAGTAAGGGAAAGGTAAAAGGTAAAAGGTAAGAGGTAAGAGGTGTTCGGTGTGGGGCGGTATCGATACTCAACTTTCTAATCAACTGGTCGTCACGGCAGGAGGTTTTGGGAATTTTGTTTTATAGTCAAAGGCATGGGGTGAGGGGCCATGGTCTTGTAAAAACTTCAGGCGATCAACCGCCTCCTCAACGGTGGGTACGTGGCCAACGGGAATATACCAAAGGGTAGTGAATGGCTTTCCGAAATTAACAAACCAATCTTTTCGGCTTCTTAGCACTTCGGCATGCCTTCCGCTGTATACGAATTTTTGCAGGTCTTCCAACGTTTGCCATACCGACAAATTGATGATAATCTGGTTATCATTATAGGGATTTATGCTTGTTGCATTGTTGCTGTCATCTTTAAGGCGCCAGACGAATCCGGGACTGCCTTCGGCAAGGGCGTTCACTTCATCCAGTTGAGCTACAAATTTCGACATGATTGGATCATCGATGTTTACCCCAATCATCTTTGCAATATTGACTTGGGCCAAATGCCAGTTAGTATCCATTTTATTAAGTTGTAATTACCATTTACACGCGTTAAAGATAAAAAACTTCTTCCCTTCGAAAATGCAATATTATTGAACCGAGTTAAAAAGGCAAGTTTATCTTGTAAGTAAAGCACAACACTAAGTGAGCGATTTGTTAAACCGTTACCCCTGGATTCAGGGGTAACTTTGAAGGTTGTTAAAATTTAGTCACAGAAAAATAAGTCCGTTCATCCCCACTTTTAATGGTTTCAAGGAATATTTTGAAGTGAGATCATAAATGTATTGCCTAAAATTTTTTGATATTTTTTACATCTGCGAATTTTTAATACATGCTCGTTCTTTTCTATCGTGGAAGCAAGCAAGCATCAAATACATTCCTTTCGTTTGAGTTTACACTTTATGCTCCTATCTGTAAGATGGTCTAAGTCATATTGAAAAAACGGTTTGCATCAAGAGTTTTTATAATTGAAATGAGCTTTGAATGCGATCTATCCAGTGAACCGTTGGAAGTCGTTAAGAATATTCGTATTTAATTACGCTCAATCATGCATCAGGTAATATTTTGTGCATAGTAAGTAAAGTTTTAAAAATAATAACGCGCAATTTTAAACCGCTATTATAAAATGCCACTACGTTGACCGTTGTAGCAACTTTAGAAGTCACTTAACAAACCCCCTTAATATCTATGAAACTTTTCGAAGAAAAGTACGGCACTCTTGAATACGATGCCTCCGTTCCGTGCATCATTGCTTCCTTTAATGGATTTATGAGCAGTGAACAATTTCGCACCTTCTTAAACAAAGGCCTTGATCATTTGATTGAAAAAAAACAACTCCACGACAAGATACTATGGTTAGCTGATACCAGTAAGCATGTTGTTCAACCCGATAAGGATACGAGGTGGGTTTCGGAAGAATGGAATCCCCGCGCCTTAAAAGGTGGTATTCGTCACGTTGCCTTCGTTTTACCTGAAAATGTTTTCGGAAACGCTTCAGTTAAAAGATATGCTGACCATAATAATAACAAGGCTACGGATCAAATGGAAGTTCAGATGTTTGGCGATATGAATTCGGCAAAACAATGGTTCAAAAATCTAAAGTAACTAGCGTGAAGTCTCTTGTGACGCTTCTGGTTAAGCACCCTTGAGAGCTACGAGCAAATTACGACAAGTTAAAGTCTTGCTCAGTACTCGAAGTTATACTTAGTGCCATCAATTCGTCACAGATCCATTCGACTAACGTTAGGGGTTATTCCACTGAATGAATACAAATTGGTTAGGTAAAATTAAACAGACATATGCAAAGAGAAATTGCCTTAGAAATCGCAGAACAAACAGATGTTGCGCGTGAAATCCCCAAACAACCAAAAGTCGCAGTAGAAACTAAAAACAAAAAAGGGTTTACCTATACACTCTCCTCCTTTGGAAAGGCTTTCATTAACGCGGCAGCCAAATCATCAAAACCGGTTATGGATATTGGTGCAGCGTTCGGAGTCGCTACACTACCCGCGCTGTTAACCGGTGCCAAAGTAATTGCTGTTGACATTGAAGAGAAGCATTTATTATCCATAGCGAATTCCGTGGATGTGCAGCTTCGAAATCAGCTAATCACCTTGCGCGAAAAGTTTCCTCATTTTGATTTACCGGCGCAATCCTTAAGTGCGGTTTATATGTCGCAGGTTCTTCCCTTTTTAACGGGTAAAGAGATAGAGGATGGAATTCAAAAGATTTATGATTGGTTGGTTCCAGGCGGCGAAGTGTTTGTGGTAACCTTTACACCCTATATCGATCACGTCAGTTCATTTATTCCTCTTTATGAAGAACGAAAAAGGAGAGGCATCCGATGGGCTGGCAATATTGAAGACCTGTCCCGGTTTAGTTCGCATCCACATATTTTCGAAAATCTTCCTAATCAAATACATCATATCGATTTAGATGATTTGAAATGGGTATTTGAAAAAGTAGGATTTAAAATAAAGGAAGCGCGATACTTTGGTGAAGAAGAAGGTTCTCTTCCCGAAGGCATCCGGATGGATGGCCGGGAGCGTGTGGGCTTAATTGCATACAAACCAATTCTTGATAGCGAAGATCAGAACTTTAGTTATTGGAAGACGATTTCATCCACAAACATGAACCACGTACCGGAGCCCGTTCGACAATGGTTATTCCAACCATACGTATTGAGTAACTCACTGAGGAAGGTATGCGAGAATTTTTGCGTAGAGGTAACGGAGCAATGTGTAAAGTATCTGTACGCCGATGAAGTAGCAGCTCTTAAATGTTATGACACTACACAGGGCTTTGTTCGAGAATCTTATTTGGGCGACCATGGAAACCCGCTGGTGTATGCTCGTGTAACGATGCCGGAGACCACTTATAATTTCAAAAAATTCGAGCTGGATAATTTAGGGAACCGACCGATCGGAGAAACCCTTTTGTATAAAGATCCTACGTTAACCCGCAGTGAATTTGAGGTAAAGCGTATAACATGTGATGATGAGTTGCTCTTTGACGTCACGGTGCACGAAAACTTTTTCAGGGCTGAAATCGAAAAAGTCGCCCCTGTTAAGGAGTTATGGGCAAGGCGATCTTTTTTTACCATCGCCGGCAAACCGTTGTTAATTACAGAGGTGTTTTTATCAAATATTCCTACTTACCTCGGTTAAGTAAGAGCCAGCATTTTTTGAATAAGAGGGAATTAGCAGGATGTTCCTTCACAGGAGATAAAATGTGCGCCTTCCAAATTCGTAATTCGGCGTTTCTGCGAACGAATAATTGAGTTCAATTTCGAACTCGAACGCCGGTCCCGGGAGAATTGCTCGTAACGAGTATTTGCAAAAGCAGGTTCATTGTTATATAAATGATTGCAGCACAATCCTCGAAATGTTCTGCGAACATTTCGAAGGTTACTTATAGAAGCCGAAGAATACTTACAAACCAACCTATGAAACCGTCATGCCGCACTAATGCAAGTTGCTATAACAAA
>CAZAHL010000156.1:0-16421 GCA_964484845.1 uncultured Chryseolinea sp.
ATTTATTTCTTATTTCTTCCGAAAAATTTTCTTCCTTAATGTTCAGATCGTCGTATACTGGTCTTTCCCTTTTTAGGGCATACAGGGTCTCATCTATCTTGAATTCCGAAAATAGAATTTTATCTATCGTACGGATTCTTATAGTATTATAGATAACAAAAGATGCTTTCAGCCACGTGATTGGGAAAATTGATTTGAGAAGCTTCTTTAACATGTTAGGCATCACACATTATTAAAACCAGTGTTTAATTGATGCGAGAAACCGTCTTGCGAAAATGACAGCAAAGTCATTTCTTAAAGCTTTCATGAGATATTTAAGAGTGTCTAGTCGTCTGTTTTTAGTCAATGCAAGAACCAATGTCACCAATGTATACTGATTCGCAAAAAATGAAAATGCCTTCCCGGCATATTTTGACATAAAAATCTCATCATTTTTTAAATTTTTATTTATCATTTCAGTGCTGGCAATGAGTTTGTCGGGATCTATATTTCGAAGACTCCTTTCGCCATGTTCAATAATAGCGGAGGTTACGGTATTGTCGTAGTAAATTTTGTAACGAGCAATAAGCGTCATCCATACATACCAATCCTCCGAGATAACAGCGTCACGGTGGTTTATAAATGGAAACTGCAAGGCAACTGCTCGTTTAATAAAGATGGCATTACAATGAAGGACGTTTTCACGAAACATCCTTTCATCAATAGGGTCACTTAAATCGTCACGTCGAAGTAACACATTTCCGTTTCCATCAATCATTTCATAACCCAAATGTCCAATTTCAGGATAATTATTGTGAGTCAGTAATTGATATGCAGTTTTAAGATGGTGAGGGTAAAATTTATCATCGGAATCGAGAAAGTTAACATAGTCTCCTGCTGCATGTTGGATTCCGAAATTTCGCGCAATGCTTCGCTCCTCATTAATTTTTTTGAAATATTTTATTCTACTGTCTGACATCGTTTTGATGACAGACTCTGTATCATCTTTGCTGCCATCGTCTACGATAATTATTTCGAAATCCGAAAATGTCTGTGATAATATGGATTCGATCGCTTTTCCTATCATAGCAGAACGATTATACGTTGGAATGATAATGGAAAAAAATGGATTCATTTATTAGACTAAATGGGTGGAGACAAATGACTTGAACAGTGAAATTCCTCTTAACATCTCTGCCTTATTCTTAGCGATGTCTTGAAAAGTAGCTTCTCTAAGCAAGGCGAGTTCATCGAGTGTATGATGGATTTGTGTGATAATTTCATGCTCATCAAAAGGTTCAGTTATAAGACGGGCTGAATTTTTCAGCATGGCAGCAACTTGGAATAGTTTAGGCTCAATGCAAACGCAGCAAACGGGTATGCCCAGGCAGGCAGAGAGAATCGCTCCATGTGCACGACTGGATATTACCAACTTACAGGTCATTAGTTCACTTAGATAGTTTTCCAGCGTCATCTCCGATGGTCGCCAGCAATACACTGAACCCCATGCAGAAACCGATTCGATAAATTTTAAATCGGATGTCTCATCCAACGCAAAAAACTTTACGTCATACCCATCGTCTCTCAATTTTTTTGCAACGTTCGTTAAAATCGAAACGTGGTCATTAAAAGCCCAATCTCGAAGTATGAAGCCAATCGATTCTTTTTTTTGAGGTATCGGAAGGGTGGCAGGCATCCAATGATCGACAAGGAACGCCAAGTCAGACGCTCTATATATATTTTTAGAACTAGAGTATTGTTGGGCATTAACGACACTGGCGTCGTCGCGCACTAGAAGTATGTCAAAAGTTGAAAGCGAGAGAATATCCGAAAAAAATCGGTTGGAAGAAGCGGTGTAGGTGCCGACTCCAATTCCTAATCCTGCTCGCGCTTTTAATTTTAGAGACTTTTGGAGCTTGAGCAATTGGTACAGGGCATATGCTTTCCGGTACGCGCCATAACCTATAAATTTAATTACATGATTGAGTAATTCGTAAGCTTTACCATGCGTCTTAAAATCAAAAAACACGCCGCCTCCTCCGTGGATAACCCAATCCACTTTTACATCTTCTGATGAGTCTACAATTTTGATCCCCGGAAGGTAACGGTTGATGTATTCCGGATTTTTGCTTTCTGAACTTATTAGTATTTCTCCTTGTGGAAAAATTTCCCTCATGATTTTATAAGTTGTAAGCATCAGGATATCATCTCCAAGATTTCCAAATCCGTAAAATCCTTTGAGAATAATTTTGCTCATAGAGTCTAAGTGGGTTCTCCGTCGAATGATTATGCCAAAATCATATCCTCAGCGTTTACGATATATGCAATGTCTATGCTCACTTGTGATTCGATTGTTGTTTGAATCAAACTTATGCACAAAACCACTGTCATTCACAGAAGGCGTAGGTACGATTTCAAAATCCTGAAAAGCTGTTGTATCCTCGAATCGGAAATTGCTATTATATACAATAAGTGACCCACCGGATTTAATTTGATCGGCAAGCATTTTTATAGTTTCTGAAAACTTAATAAAGGGATAAATATGTTCGCAATTGGCCAGATCTTTTGTGTCTTCCCAGCGGCAGAGTACAGATAAACAAAAGATGAGGTCGTATTTTCCATGTTGGACTATTGTTTCAGGCGTACTGAATAAAAATTTGATATTCGCATGCTTATTGCTTTTAATCGCTTTCCTCAAGTTGCTTTTGTTAATATCCAAACCAATGATTGTTGCTTTGGGAAAATACGATTCCATGGTGAAACACTCCTCCCCTGTAGAACAACCAAACGACAATATGGAAAGATTCTGAGTACCAACTTGTACAACAGATCGTGCTTCATCAAAAAGTTCTGGATACCTGTTTGAAGCTGTTACCGAGGTAAGCTGGTGTTGCTCTTTGACGAGCTTCCGGAAAAATAAAAAAAATCGGGTTTTTCCAAAAATAACATAATCCAAAGTGGCTTTGATTCCTTTTTTTAGCAATTTGAAAAAATTCATGTTTTAAAATTTTTGAAACGCTATCAAAACAAAAATAGCTAACACAGCAAGCACATACCAATTTAGTTTAGCAAGTCTGATGTTGACCATATTAAAAATTAATGCAAGGGAAAGGGACATCGTTAATATAGTAGCTAACGCATAACCTGCGATTGCCATCTTGATATCGCCAAAATAGACCCCTAATCCTAAGCCGATAACACGTAAACCAATCGAAACTATGCTTAACATTAAGTTATACTGTTCTCGATCCAACAACCTAAATAACACAGACAAGGGTTGCTGAGGCACAGCAAGTATAGTACTAACAGAAAGAAACGCGGCAATCCAACCGGCTTGTTCCCATTCGAGCCCAAAGACCAGTGTAAAAGCCCAATTGCTAATAAAAGCAAATATAGCAAGCGGAAAAAAGCAGATTAAAAATAACCGCTTGTGCAGTGCTAACACTAAATCTTTGAGTGACAATGGATCCGTGCGTTGTGTTTCTGCGGCTTTTTGTAAAAAAACGGTTGTTGTTGAATTGGTAATCACCGAAATAGGAACAGTGACGAGACTATTGGCCAACGCAAAAAGCCCAACAAAAGAATTGTGAAAATAGATCGAAAAAAAATAAACGGGCAGTTGACCGTTGATACTGGAAACCAATAGGCCCGGAGTTACAAATAATGGATAACTTTTAAAACGTAAAAAAACATTTTTAATTTCGTTCCATTTGTTGAACGCCATGATATTGACAAAATCCAATCGTATCTGTTTGCTGAGCTTGACAGCGCTTTCGAGAGGATAAATGATAAAATTCCCGATAATAAGCCCAAGAGGGGAAGATGATAAAAACACTCCGTACGATAGCGTTGCGCCCTTGCTAATAATGATCGAAGCAACTTTTGCAACGGCACCCCGGCCGAATTGTTTAAGGTAAATGTTCCATCCGAGCAGGATGTAGTCAAATCCCATAAACCAGACATAAACAGGAATTAAATAAACTAGGAAGCTAAGGCTGTTGGCATCTAATGCGCTCAGAAAGCCGTCTTTAAAAAAAACAACGGTTACAATAGATAGTGTGGTAAAAAAAATAAGACTGACAAACGTTATTTGAAGTAGAATATGGAGTTCATGTTTATTACTCGCCGATACGTATCCTGTGGGCAATTGGAGGGTGGAAATGGCTGAGAAATTACTAGCCAGTGCCATAAAAAGGGAGAAAATGCCATAATTTTCAGGGCCGTATGCGCGAGCTATGAACGGCGTAAAGAGAAACCCGACTACCTGGCCAAATGCTTGTCCCGAAAATGTTATTGCCAGATTTCTTTTAAATGAATCCTCCACCAATAACCCATCAAATAGATTTTTAAAGCCTTTAACGGAAGTTAAATTCATACTCCTTTGCACCCAGCATTCAAATTACCCGATAATCTTTTGACAATCATCTCTTTATATGGTTAAATCAGATTGATTTAGCTATAAATGTCTTCAAAGATTACGCAAAAAAATGTTGAGACTTTAGATTAAGGTTACATGTATTCAATTATTGGTAAAGGTGAATTAAAAATTATAAAGTTCGTGCGGGGGCAACATGACAAAATCTTGGGCGGTAACTGATTTTTTTAAATCTTTTATTTGATACACCGGCTTATTTCCATAAAAAGCGGCCCAAAGAGAATAGGTACTGGGAGGCCCCATAATTAGATCACACTCCGAGAGCGCATACATATCTTCAACGAGATGACCTGAAGCCGTCATGAAGTCCAATCTTTCAAAAATCTTATCATCTATTTTTTCGTTGGAGCAGATCAGATATCTGATTTTCTTTCTTGAAAAATTAAGTTGTAGCGTTTCCATTTTGTGAGCATAATCTTCCTGGGTATAAAAATATTTGCCACCAGCAAACTGCGCATAGTCGCCTCTTCTTATATGGACACCCACGACAGTATCTGCGTTTTGTCTTAGTGTTTCTATCAGGCGTTTTACATTGTTATGAATTTCCAAGGTCGGTCTAAAAAAACCTCTGATTACATCTTGATACTTTTCAAAATTAGAATAGTCTCGAAAGAACCGACCAAACAGAAAAACAACTCGCTTAGTATGAACGATCCCTTGGAAATGTTTTGAATTTAATTCATAATGTCTGTCCTCTCCGAATTGATACTCGGGGAGATCAGCCACAATTATTTTATGCAACGGGCTTTCGAGCACTTTTAATTTTCGAAGCACTTTTAATATCGCCCGATTACATAGAAAAAGTGCGGAACGGAACTTATCCGATTTTGAAATACTACGCACGTTGGGGAACCGGCAAAATGTATCTTGACTGGTAGCCTGGAAATATTGAGCGTATTCATCAAAAGAAAGGTTAATCACTGAAATATTATTTGCAGCTGCATTAGCAATTAGATGAGAAAAAGCAAAGAGTCGATTGCCTAACTGCCCGAATTTATGAGAGAATACGATCACGTCTGCTTTAGGTTCTGTTAATGAGGATTAAAGTCCAACTTGAAATTTACTAAGTAATACTTTATGAAAGTATTGGCCTGTTTTCAATTTTGTTAAAGTAAACCTAATTTATTCTACCTTTCTATATTTAAATGTTAAACCAGCGTCATATTCCTTCATTGGATGGATTTAGAGCCATCTCTGTTTTATTGGTCATATTTTCCCATTTGGCCATTCGCAATTTTGACAGTGAGCAAGAAAATTTTCTTAGACACTTTACATTTGGAGGAGTCGGCGTACGCATTTTTTTCGTCATTAGTGGTTTTCTTATAACGTATCTTCTTTTAGTTGAAAGAAAGAGAACGGGTTCAATAGACCTGAAAAGATTTTATATTCGAAGGTTGTTAAGAATATTTCCTGTATTCTACTTTTACCTCTTAGTCCTGGTGATTTTAAACTTTTTCTTAGATCTTCAGATTCCGCTAATCATATTTCTAAGTGGGGGTTTGTATGTCCATAATTTCCATCCCTGGGGTTCCCATTGGCTCATTGACCACTCGTGGTCTTTAGCTGTTGAAGAACAATTTTATCTGTTATGGCCTTTTATCTTTACCCGAATAGTCCATCTAAGGAAGATTTCAGTTTGGATTGCGGTATTGGTTATGGGAAGCGTGATGCGAGCTTTCCACTATAAATATCCTGACATATCCAATTACTTTCTTGCCCCCTTTTTTATGCATGCGGATTTTCTTTTTTCAGGTTGCTTTATGGCATACGTTGCATGTTACGAATACGACCAGCTCGTGCGTTATTTCAACAAGGCAAAATCTGTTCTTGTATATATTTCCGTTGTCGCTATAGGATTTTTTTCCAGCTTGGAGTTTCATCCTACCTACGACAAGCTTTTTATCCCGATTGCTGGTTCGGCAATTAACGTCTGTATTTGTTTCCTGATTCTTTATTTCGTGGTCAATGAAAAGTCGATAGGGTATACATTTTTAAATCTTCCGATGGTCACTTTCATCGGTCGGCTATCGTACAGCTTATACATCTGGCAACAACTTTTTATTAGTAGTAGCGGCTTCTGGTTTTCTGAATTTCCTCAAAATATCATTCTCACATTCGTAACAGCGTATTTGTCATACCAAATCGTGGAAAGACCTTTTTTAAAACTCAAAGAAAGATTTAAGCCTCAACTATAGTCAACGATGTTGCTTTTTCTAAGAAATTCAACAATCTCATAATATAGGCACGCTCCGGTTATTAATTTTAAAACGGACATAGATGTCACCGAACAGTAATTCACTTGAAATCTCAGTAATTTTTTTTAAAAGGTCTCCTTTCGATATCCAGGTCTCACTTTCTAATTTCATCTTTTCACCCACTGTATAATTACAGTCAAACTCGCCAATTCTGGAAAGTTGAGCCAGACATTTTGAAAAATTACTTAATCGCTCTGGTATCGTGTATTCGAAACTGATATACTCAATCGGCCTGGAAAGGCCTTTTAAAACTTCCTCTTCATACCCTTCTACATCTATTTTACAAAATTTAGGAACTCCGATCAGAGCAATTAAATTAGTGAGCGTTGTAATCTTTACCGTTTCTTTTTTATTCCATTGACTATCTTTAAATCGAGATTTGGAAACTGAATCTATCCAATCTTTAGATAGAGAAGAAATTTCAGAGGTGTCACTGATATACATTGAGGCATTTGTTTCTTTTTCACCTAATGCCATATTTATCAAGTTGATTTTTTTTCCAAATCGCAGCTTAAGCATTTTGGCACATTCCGATTGAGGTTCAACGGCAACCACTTTTGCTTCCAGCATTAAAAAGATTTCCGTTCTATTTCCAATGTTAGCCCCCACATCGAAGCAAAGGTCTCCTGGACTTAAAAATTGTTTGTAAAAGGTCAGTTTCTCATCAATCAGTCTGTCTTCCTGTTTTTGAACGTCGGATGGAAAATATTTTTTTCTTACATATTTCAGATACACATAAAGCCCTGTATTTCGAAGTATTTTTTTTATCATCTTTCAGGAAAATTTGAGTAAACGCAATTCAATGATGTCCAGGCTCAAGCATGGGTATCGTTGAAATACCAGGATATATAATTATTAGCTAAGTTATAACGAATTGATTACGTTGACAATTTTAAGCGAGTAATTCAAATGTTCAGAACGGCTTTTTATGACTCGAAAAATACTTTTTTTAGTTCCTTATCCTTTAACCGAATCCCCATCGCAGCGATTTAGATTCGAGCAATACTTTAGTCTGCTTCAAAGCAGGGGATACCATTATACTGTCCAAAGTTTCTTAAATTCTTCTAACTGGAGGGTTTTTTTTAATGAGGGTCGGATTATGACCAAACTTACTGCCCTGTTCCTGGGGTTTGGGAAACGTTTTATAATTCTCTTTAAATCACGGATGTATGATTTTGTTTTTATTCACCGCGAAGTTGCTCCTTTAGGCCCGCCCATTTTTGAATGGATTCTTGCAAAAGTTCTTAAAAAAAAAATCATTTATGATTTTGATGATGCAATTTGGCTGACTGATCGTCCAAATGAATCCTTGATCATGAAGGTAGGAAAGTGGAGAAGCAAAGTGGGACTTATTTCTTCATGGTCAAACAAAGTAAGTTGTGGGAACGAATACCTATGCAGCTACGCGCGTTCGTTTAACACTAATATAGTCTACAACCCGACCACTATTGATACGGAGAATTTACATAACCCTGCTTTGTTTGATACAACGCATACTGAAAGACATAAAATCAGGATCGGCTGGACAGGATCACATTCTACGTTAAAATATCTTTTTGAAATCGAAGCTGTCGTTCGAAAAATTCTTGTCGAAAATTCACAGGTGGAATTTGTTGTAATAGCAGATCGTAAGCCTGCTCTTTCATTACCTTCCTTAACTTTTATTCCCTGGAATCAAGAAACCGAAATGGAAGATCTGCGGAGCATTGATATAGGAATCATGCCGCTGCCTGACGATCGATGGGCACAAGGTAAATGTGGATTTAAAGCATTACAATATATGGCCCTTAAATTACCGGTAATAGCATCACCGGTTGGCGTTAATTCGACGATCATTGATGATGGGACAAATGGATTCCTTTGTAGAACACCCCAATGTTGGGAACAGTCCTTGACGAAACTTATTAATGACTCTGATTTGAGAAAATCTATGGGGACAGGTGGGCGAATTAAAGTAATTGAAAATTATTCCGTTCTCTCTAATTCCGCGACATTTTTATCACTTTTTGAATGATGTAGAATTAAAATGATAGCAACTAAAAAGAACGGCAGTAGCGGAATCTTGTAACGCACCAGAGTTCCAAAATTAAAGGTTGAAACCCCAACGGCAAACGCGAATGAGATCGAAAAAATCAACGCGAAAAGAACGTTGAAATTCGATAGGGAGCTAAATATCTTCAAGTTTTTCTTCAATAAAATATAGATGCACAGAATCAATAGCAAGGCACTTTCTGCGGCTGATAAAAGCATGAGGGGATTCTTTACTTCCCAAAGATAAGGTCGAAATAGGGAAACATTGACTGCCTGAGGTGCCAGTTTAAACATAGAACTAAATGTTCCATCCAATTCGCCTAACGAATAACCTGATCCTGCATCCCGCCCGGTGTAGTAGCGAATGTCATAGGCTGTAATTTGTGCCGTTTTTGCTAGACTGTTAAGGGCATATTTTTTATTGTCTTCCCCGGCCTTTAACATGGCAAAATATCCCAATACGATGGCTGCGCTAATCATGAAAGGTGCAAGCATAAACCTAAGTACCGGAGATTTAATGGCATTTAAGTTTGCAAGGAAGCTCCAAACTATAGCGGCAGGTAAAAAAGTTAAAAGGATGTAAATTTTAATACTATACAAACCATATAAAGCAATTGCCAGTAGCGTTAGGTGACGAATACTAAATTTCTTTTTGATAAAAATCCGATACACTTGATAGGTGGCTATACCGAGACATCCGATGGTTATCGTGTCTTTGAGCAATCCAGAACCCCAGAAAAAAACGGAGGGAATAAAGAATGAAGCAATGGCTAACCATCGGTGAAGCATTGGATACTGTTCATAAAAGGTTAAAAAAAACATCCACATGCCGATGAAACTGATAACGGCAAATAGGACAGCAGTTGCTGAATATGAAGAAAAAGTAAACAGGTCAAGAATAGCCGCTATTTTTACAATAGAATAGGATTGGGGGTCTGTAAAGAAAAGTATTTTAGAAGCGTAGCGATAGATGTCTGTATAGGTTGTACCATCATTTACTAAAAGGCGGAAGCCTTTAATAGGAGAGTCTACAAAAGCTTCCCAGATATGTCTGCTTCCATGTGAATGATAATTGAAGGTGTCTCCACCACCATAATAGAATTGATAAATGATGCCAACAGAAAGGGCTCCAAATATTTTTACTGATAGGGCTGGAAGAAAATAAACACGGGTTGTGGGGTCAGTTACACGAGGCCTAACCATAAAAGCAACTATGTAAACCACCAGCAGTGTGATCGGTGTAACTATAAAATCTCGAAGTTCCAATCAGTTTTATTTTTCAAATCTAAGTTCCGTGTTTGGAGATTATGAAACAACCTGAGTCTGACTGAAAAGAATCAGAAGCATGTAACATTAAGACGTTTAAGCTCTAATCCCCCTTTTCCATCCTCTTCAACCTCCTTTTTGCATCCTTAAAAGCTTCATCTTTTCGATCGGCTTTTTTCTTTACATCTTTAAACCAACGTTTTGCCTCCGCTTTATTTCCTTGACGTTCGGCAATTTCTCCCAAGGCAATCATAGAGAATAAATAATATCCCGATTCGGTTGCTCCAATTTTTTCCGCATATTTCATGCAGAGCTCATAGTACGACTTTGATTCGTCATATTTCTTCCTGGCCTCATAGATTTGGCCTAAAAAGAATGCAGCATACCGGCCACTTGTACCCTCATACCCTACCTGACCGCTGTCTATTTTGGCTAAAATATTTTTACACGCTGGTTCAGCTTCAGTGAACTTGCCCATCGAGTAAAGCATACGAGCATAGTATCGATGAAAATAGGGGTTGTTTGGATAGGTTGTATGAAGATATTCACTGATTTGAAAAGCGCGCACCTGATCATTTTCATAGCTGTTTAAAATTCGCATGAGCCACACCATGGCTTCGGTGCGGGTATAAAAGGCGTTGTATGAAACTTCTTTTAGCTGCTTTAATCCCAATGCTTTGTCACCTTTTTTGAAAAACCAAAGCACAGGTTTTAAAGCAGGATAATTTTCAGGTACCCATACGGAGAAGTAATTATACAAGGCATCCCCAAATAAAAGTTCGGGGTTAAGACCTTCTTTCTCTTTGCCATATTTCAGATAATCTAAGGCGCTTGTTCCCACGGAAATTGCTTTACGCCAGTTTTTGCGTTCTTCGTCTGCGTAGAGCCTGCCTTTAAAAGCATAGGCAGCTGCCAGGAAAAAAGCCGATTCGGTTTTATAAGGAGGATGATTTTTGTATAGGTTTTCGCCAACCAATATGGTGCTATCCATATAGGCAAAGAAAGTATCATCGTGGGAGGTGTCTTTTGTATTGGGCATGATTTTCCACCATTCGATAAGTCCCATTAAAAAGTAAGGAAGGGGATGCCAGGGGAATTTGGCTTTTAAATATTTAAATTGAAATTCAGCTCTGGGAAAGTTAAAATTGTAAAGATCATTCAGCGCTTGCGTGCACTCCAGTTGAACATGCAGATCAGAAATAAGTATAATGGTTGTGTCCCTTTTTGTAACAACAGCTTTTTTGGATATAGTTTGGGCTTGCAAGGAAATCGCTGACACGACGAGAAAAAAAACAATGAGCCTTTTTTGAAAGGCGCACTTCAGCAGTCCGTTGATCACCTTCCTAAATTTATTATTACATTTCAAGGAGGAATAACCCTTCATAATACTTCACCTTAATTACAAGCCGAACTTCAACACTTAGTACTTCAACACCCCAACACTTCATTCATGAGCATTGCCCAGGAACACGAAACTAAATCATTCTTCGCAGCCGACAAAAGATTGCTTTTCCTATTGCTTTGCCTGGTTACGCTGCTGTTATTGTATATCAAAATAACCCTGATTGAAAACGAAACCGCTGCATTTGAGTTTTTGCAGGACAGACCGGAAGGTATGGTCCTAAGGGCCATTAGCACTGTAAAGTTCCTGTCAATACCCTTTATATACCTCTGGAAATTTACGGTGATCGCCTTCGTAATCTGGATTGGATGTTTCATGTTCGGTTATCGGGTAACGTATAGCCAATGCTGGGGAGTCGTTATTGGAGCTGAGTATATTTTTCTAATCCCGGAGATTTTGAAAATTCTATGGTTTATGTTTGTTCAGACAGATCCTACTTATCAGGATATCAGCGCTTTTTACCCGTTATCATTAATCCATCTCGTGGATTTTGATGCCCTCGATAAACGGTGGGCATATCCGCTGCGCGCGCTCAACCTTTTTGAAATTGTTTATTGGTTCTTGTTGGTAGAAGGCATTCATCATTACGCCCGAAAAGACAAAAAATATGTCTGGGTTATTGTGGCCTGTTCCTATATTCTGATCTTCTTTTTGTGGTTACTGTTTTATTCGATTGTCTACAAATAGGATAAGCTGCGAGCCCGGAGTTAAGAGCTACGAGGACTGGCTTTCTCATAGCTCAAAGCTCATAGCTCGGAGCTAATTAACTAGCGTAAAACTTTTTAATTACATCACAAACATATTCTACTTCCGTATCTTTCAAACCAGGCCATAAGGGCAAACTCAGTGCAGTATGGGCTATATTTTCGGCAATTGGATAATCTCCTTTTTTATAACCCAGTCCAGTAAAACTTTTCTGAAGATGGGGAGGTATCGGATAATGAATCATAGTTTCAACATGATGGTTTGCAAGATGAATCCGAAGCGCATCCCGCTGAGCCGTTCTTATTACAAATAAATGATATACATGCAAAGCTTCCGGATGTGATACAGGAAGCCGAACGTCACCGGTGCCTTCCAGCATTTTTAAATAGAGATTTGCCAGTCTTATCCTTTCTTCATTCCAACGATGGATGTGGCTAAGTTTTATCTTTAGTACAGCCGCCTGAATCTCATCCAGGCGTGAGTTAATTCCTTCCTCCAAACTGACATTTTTTATTTCAAAACCATAATTTCTATATCTCATGGCATATTGGGCAAACTCATAATTGCGTGTAGTGAGTGCGCCACCGTCTCCTAGTGCCCCCAAGTTTTTTACGGGGTAAAAACTGGTAGCATTAATATCCCCAAAGCTACCGGTCGATTGACCATGCCATGCACCACCATGTGCCTGAGCGTTGTCCTCGATAACAAAAATGCCATGCTTTTGAGCGAAGGCAAGAATATTCGTCATATTACAAGCCTGGCCATAAAGGTGTACGGGTATGATGGCCTTCGTTTTATCAGTTCGGGCATTGTCTAAGTTCCTAACATCAATATTAAAGGTGTCATCCGCATCGATAGGAATAATTTTAGCGCCTGTTTTGATAACCGCAAGCCAGGTAGCTATAAAAGTATGGGCTGGAACGATCACCTCGTCACCAGATCCAATTCCACAAGCCTTTAAAGCGATAAAAAGTGCATCATGTCCATTCCCCACTCCAATACAAAAAGGAGTGTTTGTAAAAATGGCATAATCCTGTTCGAAGGTTTCTAACTCTTTCCCCAGGATAAACCAGTTTCTGTCGTATACATTCGTTATTGCATCAAGGGCTTCCGTGCGAATTTCTTCATGCTGGCAGGCTAACGATAGAAAGGGAATTGGCTTCAAGTTTTAAGGATAATGATGCGAAATTACCAAACAAAATAAATGCGACCTGCTTAAAACCAAAATTTCACTATTTTCGCCCTCTAATTTGGTTATAGGTTTCGAATTTAACCTTCTCCGAATACCATAAACGGAAATTTAACCGATAAAGCTCTCAATGAATTTTCAAAAAGTAAATAACATAGCCGGCTGGAGTGTATTTGCCGTTGCATTAATCACCTATTGGCTTTCCATGGAAGAAACTGCCAGCTATTGGGATTGCGGTGAGTTTATAGCTGTTTCGTATAAATTGGAGGTACCCCATCCTCCCGGGGCGCCTTTATTTCTGATGATTGGGAGGTTATTTTCATTTCTTGCTTTCGGGGATGTTACAAAAGTAGCCTACTGGGTAAACTTCATTAGCGTGCTAGCCAGTTCGTTCTCCGTACTTTTCCTCTTTTGGTCTATTGTTTTGTTTGGCCGAAAGGTTATGAAGATCACGAAAGCGGAACAGTTGACGGAAGAAAAAATATGGGTCCTCATCGGCGCAGGACTAGTGGGCTCGTTAGCTTATACTTTTTCGGAGTCGGCTTGGTTTTCTGCAGTAGAGGCGGAAGTATACGCTATGTCGTCATTCTTTACAGCCTTTGTAATCTGGGCAATGCTGAAATGGGAGGTGATAGAAGATGAATCGAAAGCCAATCGCTGGCTGCTTTTGATCTTTTATATGATGGGCCTTTCCATTGGCGTGCATTTACTTAACCTGGTTACTATTCCAGCGCTGGCGCTACTTTATTATTTCAAAAAATACAAGCCTACCCGATGGGGTATCGTGGCAACCATGTTGATTAGTTTACTGATCATTTTCTTCATTAACGATCTGATCATTCCTGGTTTGCCGACCGTAGCCAGTTATTTCGAGCTGTATTTCGTGAATAGCCTTCGCCTACCTTTTGGGTCAGGCGTTGTTGTATTCAGCGCGATGCTGGTAGCCGCTTTAGTATGGGGAATTATTTATTCACAGAAAAATAAGAAAGTCGTTCTTAATACTTTTCTTACTGCGACAGCTTTTATCCTGATAGGATACTCCTCCTATGCTATGGTTGTAATCCGTTCATCATACGATCCTCCGATTGACGAAAACAATCCTTCGGATGTAATGACCTTCGTCAGTTATTTGAAACGCGAACAGTATGGGAGCAGACCTTTGCTTTATGGGCCCTATTTTACTTCCCAACCGGTAGCCGCCAAGGAGGGTTCAGCGAACTATAAAAAAGGGAAGGATAAGTATGAGGTTAAGGACCGTAAATTTGAGTATGAATATGAGCCTAATTCACAAACCATATTGCCCAGGGTGTGGAGCAGTGATCCCGACCATGCTGAGATTTATCGCGAGAACCTCGGATTGAGTGAAGGAGAAAAACCAACGTTTGGTGACAATTTAAAATTTATGTTTCAGCACCAGATTGGGTGGATGTACGTTCGTTACTTCTTCTTCAATTTTGCCGGCCGTGAAAGTGACATTCAAAATGCAGATTGGCTTAGCCCATTGAATTGGTTTGAAAAACTTCCGCCCGTGCTTGCTGAGAACAAAGCCAGGAATAATTTCTTCATGGTGCCCTTCATTCTAGGTCTTATTGGTATGTTTTATCAGTCCGTCCACAACACGAGAAACTTTGCCGTGCTGGCTTTGTTGTTTGTGCTTACGGGAGTTGCACTGGTTATATACCTTAATTCCCCACCCACTGAACCTCGTGAACGCGACTATATTTATGCCGGCTCCTATTACGCATTTAGTTTATGGATTGGCTTGGCGGTTATTGGGATGGCTGACGCTTTCTTAAAGTTTACGAAAAGTCTAAAATCTTCAGCAGTTCTTGCGACAGCCATTGGGCTAGTTGCGCCCGCGCTTATGGCTTTTTCCGGTTGGGATGATCATGACCGCTCTGATCGTTATTTCTCTGTGGATTCGGCTGTAAATTATTTACAATCCTGTGCGCCAAATGGCATTCTTTTTACGGGTGGAGATAATGATACCTTTCCGCTATGGTATTCGCAAGAAGTGGAAGGAGTACGAACAGATACCCGGGTAGTTGTACTGAGTTATTACAATACGGATTGGTATATAGAACAAAGCACGCGCAAAACGTATTCTTCAGAACCTTTTCCGTATACATTAACATTGAAAAATTATGAACAAAGTGGTTTGAATGATTACTTACCTTACTATGAAGCAGGCATAAAACAGATGGATCTGCATAAATTTCTTCAGCTCGTCCGCGACAATAATAAAAGTTTGTTGCATCCTAATTATGGAGGCTCCCGGAATATGCTGCCAGCAAAAGAAATTGTACTCAAGGTGGATGTTGAAAAAGTAAGAAGCATGGGCATTGTTCCAGAAGGAATGGATAGTCTCATTGTTCCTGAAATGCGTTTGCGCGTCCGCACCGGTGGCCTGGAGAAAAAAGATTTAGCGATGCTTGATGTTTTAGCAACTTCGAACTGGGAACGTCCGCTATACGTGAATGCTACGTCGCTAGCGCAGTTTAGCGTGGATTTAAGCCGCTATGTGGTACAAGAGGGAAACGCTTATCGCATACTCCCCGTGTACAATCCAAGGCCTTTTAATCAAATGGAATTGGTGAATACAAAAGTGAGTTATGAAAACATGACGAAAAAATTTCAATTCCGAAACACCGATAATCCTAACGTTTACTATAGCCCGGACTATCGTAATATGATCCTCAATCACCGAAGCAGTTTCAATTCACTTGCCGAATTTTTGATCTTAGAAGGCGACACTGCTAAAGCGCGTGAAGTAATTCTTTTCAATCTGGCAAAAATGCCGGATGCGGCCGTACGGTACGACTACACGAACGCTCAAACCATTGACCTGCTTTTTAACGTTGGAGAAAAGGAAAAGGCCCTGGAGATGGCGAACATCATGAGCAAACGATCAGACGAACTTGCTACCTATTACATTATGAAACGGTCGCTTGGTAGGGAACTGCAGATGAACGTGATGATTCTCGGTGAGCTACAGCGCGTATTATACAAATACGGAGAAGCTGACCTTGCTAAAAAGATCGAAGATATGTACGAGAAACATGCTTCAGTTTTGCAAACACAAGGAAGTCGATAGATTTGTATAGAAATTTCTAAGCATGCATTTCAGATCCTCTGGCAAGAATATTTTGCCACTATGAG
>CAZAHL010000157.1:0-16289 GCA_964484845.1 uncultured Chryseolinea sp.
CATGTATGGAAACTCAGAAAAAGTAGTGGGAGATCTGTCGACTGAGCTGGGGCTGAACAATAAACTTTTTATTGCCACCAAGGTCTGGACGCGTGGAGAGCAGGGAAGGGATACAACAAATGAATCATTCATTTGAACTTCTGCAACGAAAAAAAATTGACTTGCTGCAGATCCATAACCTGGTAGACTGGCAAACCCATCTTAAAACATTAAGGGCATGGAAGGAACAAGGTAAGATCAGGTACATTGGCATTACGCATTACACAGAAAGTGCTTATGATTCCATTGAGCAAATCCTCAAAAACACACCCCTTGATTTTCTTCAAATAAATTATTCCATGCTTAGCCGACGAGCCGAAGAAAGATTGTTTCCGCTGGCGCAAGAAAAAAAAGTCGCAGTCATTATTAACCAACCGTTTGAAGAAGGGGCTTTATTTAATCGGGTCAAGGGAAAAACATTGCCTGAGTGGGCAACAGAGTTTGACTGTAAAAGCTGGGGACAATTCTTCTTAAAATTTATATTATTCAACCCTGCAATCACCTGTGTCATTCCAGGAACTTCCAAGCCTCACCACATGCTGGATAATCTCGGCGCCGCCATGGGAAAGCTGCCAACAGCAAAGCATCGTGATCAGATGTTAAAAGTGATCGGTTGAATAAAACCAGCTTTGAGCTAAGAGCTTTGAGTTTCGAGAAGCTGCTCATAGCTCGTGGCTCGCAACTCGCAGCTTCGATGAGCCTCCCGCTAACGTTCTAGATCGTCAGTGCCCTTAGAAACTCGTAATTTGATATACAAAAAATCATAATGTGTCTTAGAAAATTAAACTGTAACTTGTTCTTTCTTTTTAAATATTTAATTTTAGAAAATGTACAACCATAGGCTATGAATAGAATTTACTCAGAGTTTCTATTCATATTCTTATTCAACCAGTTACGACCAGACCCTAGAGCCACCTGGAAAAACTGTTTTATTTGAGCCAAAATGGCCTGGAGATGTACGGAGGTGATGAGGATATTGGTTAATATCCATATATAAAACAGATTGGTAATAGCTCAATCAGCTAAGGCATGAAGAAATTTTTACTCTCAGGAATAGTCGTGTTTTTTGGAAGCCTGCTCTCTGTGTCAGCCCAGGAAATCAGAGTCTCCGGTAAGGTCGTATCCGCTAAAGATGGGACAGACTTACCGGGTGTTAACATTCAAATTAAGGGAACTACTCGGGGTACAGTAACAGACGTTTCCGGTTTCTACGATCTGACCGTTCGATCCGCAAGCGATTCTCTTTTATTTTCTTTTATCGGGCACGTTACAAAGTCCGAAATTGTAGGGCAACGCAGTACAATAAATGTGCGTCTGGATCCGGATGCTACGGAATTGGAAGAGGTTGTAATAACTGGGTTTCAGGATGTTGAGAGAAAATTATTTACCGGATCCTCCGTTAATTTAAAAATGTCTGACCTACGGATCTCCGGTATGACAGATGCTAATCAAATGCTCGAGGGCCGCGTTGCAGGTGTTACGGTTGATAATGTGTCCGGTACTTTTGGAACAAGCCCCAAAATTCGGATTCGCGGCAACAGCTCCATCAACGGGGATAGTCAACCCCTCATGGTGGTAGACGGCGTAATTCTGGAGGATTTAAATGCGGTAAGTGCAAATGATATAATAACAGGAAATGCCAGCACCCTTACGGCCTCC
Source organism: uncultured Chryseolinea sp. (assembly GCA_964484845.1). Taxonomy (GTDB): domain Bacteria; phylum Bacteroidota; class Bacteroidia; order Cytophagales; family Cyclobacteriaceae; genus Chryseolinea. The sequence continues at coordinate 1,699 of CAZAHL010000157.1, forward strand.
TCCGTCGCCGGCCTAAATCCGGATGATATTCAGTCCTATCAGGTCTTAAAAGATGCATCGGCTACCGCATTATACGGTACGCGGGCTAAAAATGGTGTTATCGTTATTACAACGAAGAAAGGTAAGAGCGGTGAAACCAGAGTAAGTTATTCGGGTAACCTTTCCGTCCATTTGAGACCTTCCTATGAACAATTTGATATCATGAATTCGGTAGATGAGATGTCTGTTTACCGCGAATTGCATGAGAAGGGCTTAATTGATATTACAACTTCCGTTAAGGCGCAAAATTATGGCACCCTTGGAAAAATGTTAGCATTAATCTCGGAGCATGAACTGGATTGGGGTCCCAACGGAGGATTGAATGAAGAATTTTTAAACCAATACGAAACGGCGAATACCGATTGGTTTGATGTTTTATATAAAGATTATTCCTTACAGCAACAACATTCCTTGAGCTTTACATCGGGTACAGAAAAACATAATAGCTATTATTCCGTGAGCTTTCTTAACGATAATGGCCAAACCATATCCGACAATGTCAAACGTTACGCTGCGACTGCGAAAAATAGTTTTCTTTTAACAGAGAAGTTGACCTTGGATTTAAAACTGACCGCAAACTACAGAAGTCAACGGGTGGCCGGTACGCAAAACCGGGACTTTGATCCTATTACCGGACGCTTTAAAAGAGACTTTGACATCAACCCGCTCAGCTATGCGTTAAACACCAGCCGCGCGATCAGACCCTACGACAACAATGGGAACCTTGAATATTTCCGTAGAAATTATGCGCCCTTTAATATTTTAGAGGAAACCGCATTGAACTATATAAACATTGACGTCGGGGATATCTCGACCCAGGCAGATATTACCTACGGTATACTTGACAATCTCTCCTTCAGAAGCACCGTTCAGGGCCGATATGCTACGACTAAAAGAGAACATATCATCCATGAACGCTCCAACCAGGCGGAAGCTTACCGCGCCGATGATACGCAATACATCCAGGAACAAAATACGTTGTTATATCAAGATCCCGATGATCCTTCCGGATTAGGTAAAGTGGTATTGCCAGAAGGCGGATTTAATAACGTAAATGAAGATGAACTCAAGTATTTCTACATTCGGAATAGCCTCGACTGGTCCTATACCTTCAATTCGATCCACAATATTACGGTTTTAGCAGGGCAGGAAATAAAGTATACCGACAGAGTAAAGCGAAGAGCCGATGGCATTGGTGTCGTCTACGAAAGTGGTGGAGTTGTTCGAACTGATCCCTTGATGCTTGAGTTTCTCAACCGGCAAGGGATCAGCATATTCGAGCTCACTTCAGATCGCGAGCGCTTTGCCGGATTTTTTGTAAATGGAGCTTATTCGTTCAATGATAAATATGTTTTCAATGGAACGGTGCGATACGATGGATCAAACCGATTGGGTAAAAGCAAAGCGGCGCGTTACCTGCCTACTTGGAATGTCAGTGGAGCGTGGAACCTGGACAACGAATCGTTTATTGATTTTTCGTGGCTTGACTACCTCAAGCTGCGGGCCACGTATGGCCTATCTGCAAATTTAGGTCCTAACACCAGTGCGCTTTTAAATTTGCGGTCCGATGTTACGCTTAGGCCGACCGATCAGGAATCTTTTCTTTACATCAAGGATCTGGAAAACTCAGACTTAACATGGGAAAAGCTCAAAGAATTTAACGTCGGGCTTGACTTTGGGATATTCAATAATTCCATATCGGGAGCCCTTGATTTTTATACCCGCAGTTCCTTTGATTTAATAGGATTGTTCCAGACGAGTGGAATTGGCGGAAATGCTTTAAAGAATGAGGGAGGTGACTTTGGTGCATTTAAAAACGGCAATTACGCGGATATGAAATCCGAAGGAATCGAGTTCTCAATTAGTACGGTCAATCTCAAATTAAAGGACTTCACGTGGATGACGACTTTTAATGTGGGATACTCCAGAGACAGAATAACTCGACTCGAATTTAATCCGCGACTCGGCGATGCCATTGTTCAGGGTGGTGCTGCGGTATTGGGCGGCCCGCGAAGAGGGTTGTTTTCTACACGATTTGCAGGATTAGACTTTCGAGGAGTTCCAACTTATTTTGACGGAACAGGTGAAGTAGTTTATAACTACGATTTGCAGGACCGTGAAAATTTACATGATATTTTGCAATATGAAGGACCGGTAGAGCCTCGGGGAGCAGGTGGATTTACCAATATTTTTAATTACAAGAATTTTTCCCTCAGTGCATTTTTGTCTTTCAAGTTTGATTATAAAATCCGGTTGGATCCTGCCTTTGCTCCGCGTTATACCGACTTTAACTCGCTATCAAAAAGTTTTATCAATCGTTGGGTCGTGCCAGGCGATGAATTAATTACCGATGTACCGGCCGTTACTGACATTACTTTTGTAAGTGATAACGACGCTGGTTTTTCAAGTGCTTATGATTTGTACAACAATAGTTCCGCAAGAGTGGCTGACGGGACTTACGTACGGCTAAAATCCGTTCGCTTGAGTTATAACTTCGCGACAAAGTTGATTCAAAAAATCGGAGCAAAGAATGCGCAGATTTCGGTGGAGGGACAAAACCTCATGCTGCTTTATTCTGACAAAAAATTAAATGGACAAGATCCAGAGTTTTTCTCAGCGGGTGGCGTAGCGTTACCGCAGCCTAAGTTGATAACGACGTCAATAATTTTAGGGTTCTAGATTGATATGAAGATGGAAAATTTTTTAAAAAAAGTTATTTGCTTATCCACACTGGTAATTTTTGCCGGATGTGATAAGTATCTTGAGGAGACTCCGGATAACCGTGTTGAATTAAACACGCCTGAAAAAGCAGCGCAGCTTCTTACCAGTGCTTACGCTATTGCCTCGTACAACTTCACAGAATGGATGAGTGATAACGTCGCTTTTACCTTCGGCACCACGAAACGACTTGAGCAAAATCAGGCCTATAGCTGGGATGAAGTTACCTCTATCGAACAAGATACGCCCGCTACCTTTTGGACATACTCCTATGATGCCATTTCTCACGCTAATGAAGTATTGGCAGTAATCGATAATCTCCCGGGAGACAAATCACTAAAAGACGCTATAAAGGGAGAAGCTTATCTTACCAGAGCCTATGCCCATTTTATGATTGTTAATTTGTTTGCGAAAGCCTATGATCCTCAAACTGCAGGTCAGGATCTAGGGATACCGTATGTAGAAGAACCAGAAACTGAATTTGTCAAAAAATACACGCGCGACACAATTGAAGATGTTTATGATAAAATTGAAGATGATCTGGAAGACGGTCTCGATCTGGTAGATGGAAGTTTTTATGCGAGTTCGGGAAAATACCATTTTACGCGCAATGCTGCATTAGCGTTTGCGTCAAGGTTTTATTTATTTAAGGGCGACGTAGATAATTGCATTAAGTATAGCTCTGAAATGTTAGGTGCCGATCCCCTAGGATTTGTAAAAGATATTTCGGGACTGCTCACGCAAAGCGCAAATCCAGACGACTTTGTTCGTTTATACACATCCCCCAATGATCCAAGCAATTTATTAATGATGCGACACATCACCAACACCCACGTGAATGTGGGTTATTGGCCAGATGATCAATTGCTCGATCAAATTTATGACAACAATCCTTTTAATGAAAATGATATACGTACCAGCAATGCATATCCGATCTATGTACTGGGATCTAATGGGCGAAGTCTTGCGAAATTTGAATTTTTATTTGAACGTTCCAGCTTAACGTCAAACGTCGGGCTGAACTATACGATCATAACGGCTCTGAAGGGAGAAGAAGTGTTACTCAATCGGGCGGAAAGCTACGTCTTAAAAAATCAACTTACCCTGGCATTGGCTGATCTTCAGCTTTATATTAGTAAAAGGTATGAAAATAATCCTACCATAACCCTCCCACTGCTTCAAACGCATTATGAAGCAAACAATAACCAACTTAACACACTCTTTTTTATACTGGATGAAAGGCGGAAAGAATTTATGCATGAAGGCTTGCGTTGGTTCGATATTAAACGATATGGTGTTCGGGTTCAACACAGCCTGGAAGATGGTAGTACTATTACGCTCGAACAGGATGATCTTCGAAAAGTTCTTCAGATACCGCAGGCAGCAATTGATGTGGGAGGTTTGGAACCTAACCCAAGATAAGGTGACTAAGATAATTTTAATATGAATACAAAGTTTTTATCGATACTCTTTATGGTAGTGGTGATAGCCACCTCCTGCTATAAAGACGAGGGCGTAGAAAGCCCGGTTAAGGAGCAGCCCTATTCTACAGACCCCATTGATATTTTCATCCAATCTAATTTTATAGATAATTACGGAGTAGCCGTGCGTTATAAGTTTATAGATCGTTATTTGGCACCGGATAAAAGAGTAGCGCCAGTCAAGCGGGAACTGGTGGAACCCATGCTGAATTTTTTAACAAGTTTTTGGATAGAACCTTATATTAATGTCCCCAATGGCAGAAGATTTTTTGAAAAGCATGTACCCGCCGAAGTAATATTTATTGGATCTCCAATCTTTAATGACGATGGAACACAAATCCTCGGCTTGGCCGATGCCGGTGCACGTATAACACTCACGGAAGTAAATAATTTAGATCCGGATAATCAAGAGTGGGTGTTCAGGCAACTGGGTACTATCTATCATGAGTTCGCACACATTGTACACCAACGTTACAATCTTCCTCCCAACTGGCAACAAATATCTCCTCAAGGTTATACTTCCCCAGGGTCATGGTATAACATATCGGAGGACGAAGCTTTACAACGCGGATTTGTATCGCCCTATGCCAGCAGCAGTTACAATGAAGACTTCGCAGAAACAGTCGCCTTCATTTTATTTTATCCTACGTTTTACGAGACTTATATCAACAATGTGCCGAACTGCACAACGCCTGATTGTATAGCGAGGAACGAAGGAAAAGCCAGGTTGAGAACAAAATACAATGCGCTTTTAGCGCATTACGAACAAGTTACTGGAGTAGACCTTTTAGCTGTGCGGGCGATCATTCAAGATAAATTAAATTGATGAAAAACAGGCTTTACATCGTTTGGATATCAGTCATGGTTTTACTTTCGTGTAATAACGATGACAGCGTTGCTATATTCGAGAAAACAGCGGATGAAAGAGTCGCTGAGGCGATTGCAAATCTCAAGGCGGAGCTGGTGGCCCCATCGAATGGCTGGAGAGTGAAGTACCGCCCGGAACCAGAATACGGATCCTTCTATGTATTGATGGATTTTGCTGAAGATAATATGGTGACCATCAAAAGTGACCTGGGTAATAACGACGGTGAATTTTTTGAACAAACTATGTCATATCGTATAGACAGCTCGTTGGGACTCGAACTTATCATAGAAAGTTATTCGTTTTTTAGTTTCTTATTGGAACAAGAACAGGCGACCTTTGGAGCCGAATATGAATTCAACTATGTAAATAAAACTCCCGACAATGCTTTGGTGTTTAGCAGCAAAACCGACTTGGGTGCGCCTACGGTCCTTCTTTTCGAAGAGGCCGCAGCCAATGATATTAGTTTATTGGCAACGGAAGTATCCACCAATCTTAATACCATGGCGGATGACTTTCAAAAACTTACCCCATCATTAAAATTAACGTATACCAACCGCGATGTTGTACTTTACGTTACTCTTGATAACGTACGGCGGGTTGTAAGCATCAATTCGGCTTCCCGGAAATCAAATACATCCATAACTCAAAACCTGACGTTCAGTTCACCTTATTTTTTGAAAGGCGACTCGATCGTTTTTGATAATCGATTCTCAGGTACAGGATTAAGCAGCAGCGTATCGTTGAAAGGCATAAGGTTCTCGGACCTTTCGGAAGAAACACTGAACGTATGTACTGACCCCATTGTAGTTCATAGTTATGATGGCGTAACGTCCGCCAACGATGCTGTAAAATTGCAAACATCGTTACTTGACGCCGCTGGAAGAACTTTTACGACAGTTTCTGATTTCTATTTTAGTCCCCTCTTCTTTATTTTGAACAATGGTGAATCGGCGGCGACAGCAATTTCGCAAGACGTAGCAGGGGCGTTGGAGATGCATCTCTATTACAACTTTGATATCGGAGGCCCGGAACCCTTGTATGGAATTGGATTTGTTATTCGAAATTTAGATCAATCTATAACGTTTGCTTTACGAGAGTTTACCCCGGTACTGACCGACAATAATATTGTATTCAATTTTGAGCCGGATATTTCTATATTCGGGAGTCAACAAACGGATGCCAACCTCGATAACATCAACATCTACCTCGATGCCCTTACTGAAGGCGATAAAACTTATGTATATAAATTACTTGAAAACAGATATGAGTTTCACAATCCGTGTACCGGCTGGAGTTTTGTATTTGTAAATGCAAATCAATAAGAGGAATTAAGATCTAAAAATAAACGTCATGAAAAAATTTGTACTTCTACTCTGCTCGGCCTCCTCAATTCTGGCGCTGGGTATAGGCCTATCATCTTGTAAAGATGATGAGCCGTTTGTAAAACCGAATCTCTCCGTGGGTTCAGAAACCGTATCCTTTGCCGAAGGTGCTGGAACCATTGAGGTAGAAGTTGTGCTTGACAGAGGCGCGCCCGCAGACATTACTATAGAATACGACCTGGGAGGAACTGCTTTATCCCCAGCCGATTATACTATTGTTGGAAGAGAAGGAGAAGTTGAAATAGCAAAGGGTGCAACAAGTGGTATTATTAGCATACAAATTGTTTCGGATGCTACCTATGAAGGAAATGAAACAATAGAAATTTCATTGGAAGATGTAGACAGCGACGATGTGGTTATTACGAATGATGATGAAACCGTCGTTACGATTACCGATGATGATACGCAGATAATAGCATCGTTTGCAGTTACAACGTTATCCGTTAACGAAGAAGATGGTCTAGACGGACTTCTGGAAATTGAAGTTAAACTTGATAAACAGGCAACCTCAGATGTTACCGTACAATATGAAATAGACGGATCAGCCCTCGATAGCCTTTATGCATTTAACCAAGATCCAAAAATACCCTCTGAATATTATGATTATTATATTCACGGGGTATCTGGAAAAGTCGTAATTGAAACGGGGGAAACAAGTGGCAAAATTGAAGTACAACTTTACACGGATTTCCTGTATGAGCCTACCGATGAAAATATAATTTTCACACTTAAAGAAGCGAATGGTGGCGTCCAAATAGGTGATGCTGATGAGATAACTATTTCTCTTAAGCAACAGAGTGGAAAGGTAATCGCGCTTTTATGGGATCCCAGATACCGCGATGTTGACATGGACATGTTTCTTTGGGTAGGTGAAAATGTAACGTCATTAGATGGAGTGCTTACAATTGCAGCTCTCCCAGATACAACACAGAAACAGGAAATAATTTTTCTTCCTTCTTCAGTTTTCCCCAATGCAGCATATGGGTTAAGTTATATTTATTATTCAGGGACTTCGAATCCTATGAACTTTGAAGTCCAATTTGCGGACTTTATCAATGGGGCGTTAGAGCCGATAGCCGATCGTGATATATTCACAGCCAGCTACACATTGGCCAACATAAACCCATGGGATCAAGCCAGCGGAACTGATCCTGTTATTGCTCAAACATTTAAAAAGACTAATGGAGTGGTAATGGATATTAGCGGACCTATTGTTCCACCCGCTTCAGGCAGTAGAATGAAGACTTATTCAATACCTAAAGGCTTGAAAAGAATAAAATCACATCCAGTTATTAAAGCGCAAAACTTCTTTTAAACTCTGTGGATGATTAAGTAAAAAAGCTGCCTCAGAGCAGCTTTTTTTATTTGAAATTAATTACGGCGATAACAGCAATAATTCATTTCCACAGTTTGTATTTAGGAATTACTTTAAAAATACTTTTCCGGAAGTAACAGGAGAATTATCCCCGATATATGATGCATTGAAACCTGCATCAAGTTATTTTTAAATTCTTCTTCATCAACAACTTAGCAAAATGCCATTCCGATAAAGTCAGTCCGCAATGGACACCGAGGCAGTGTTAAAATAAATCACGCTGAGGTATAATTCTGATTAAAACACTCCAAGTACCATCCCGGCGTTCTAGAGTTAGTGATCGGGAAAAAATATCAAAATGAACCGGCGAAATCGAAATTTTATTCTTAATCATCCGATAACATCCTGTTAGCATTTAAAAACGCTATTTTAAAAGAATGCGCACTAACGATGCAAATCGTCACTATGAGTATGCATGCTCCCGGTAAAGCAAACATCCACCAGCTGAGTTCGATCTGGTACGCAAAGGCTGATAGCCATTCCCTTGTAATGTAATAGGATAACGGAATGCCTAGTGCAATAGACAGTACAATCAGCTTTATGTATTCACGAGAAATAAGAACAAGAATATCCGATATACTAGCCCCCAATATTTTGCGAATTCCAACTTCCTTTGTTCGATGTGCCAATGTTATGCCCAATAAACCAAGTAAACCAATGCAAGCAATAAATACCGTTATACCGGAAAAGCAGGCAAATAATTTTCCTCTTTGCTCATCAGCCACGTATTGCTGATGGAAGTGTTGGTCTAAAAAAGCGAACGTAAATACCTTATCTCCTACTACTTTTTTATATGACTTCTCGACCGCCGATAGTAATTTGGGAAGGTCCGATGTTTCCAATCTGATTAATAATACGTTTGCCCACTGTGGATAATTAATCATAATAAAAGGTTGAATTTCGTCGTGAAGCGACCTGAGATGAAAGTCTTTAATAACCCCAACAACCTGCGCGTCCTTCCCGATAGGAAGTTTAATTTTTTTCCCAAGGGGATCCTTCCATCCCATACGTTTTACCATGAGTTCGTTTACCACGACCGCCTCACCCACGGGATCGATAGCCGCCTCGTTAAAATTCCTTCCGGCAGTTACCTCAAGGTCCAGGGCACCGATGAAATTTTCATCAACGAAAGCATATTGAAGAAGTTGTTCGGAGAAATCACCGTTAATCTTTTCAACCTCGAATGCCTCTGTCTTTATGTTATCACCCCCTGGGAGCTGAGCAGTGAGGGCAACAGACCTGACACCCGGAAGTCCTTCAAGGACATCCGTTAACACAGGGATGTTTGATTTGTCTTCGCTGGAGTTTATTTCAATTGCTACAACCTGTTCTTTCGTAAAACCGAGATCCTGGGTACTTACGAATTGCAATTGCAGATATACAACAAAGGTACCGGCCACCAATACCATGGCGGCTCCAAACTGAAGAACGATTAATGAGTTTCGAACTGAAATATTACCGCTGCGTTCTACGATATTGCCTTTCAGAGCATCGATGGATTTATATCCGGATATTACAAGCGAAGGATACAGGCCGCCCAGGACGCCCGTTAAAAAGGACATTCCTAAAATGAGGGAAATAAAAAATGGGGTCAATACATCTGTGATCAAAAATGTCTTTCCTGAAATCGAATTCATCCATGGCATTAGCATCCAGAGAAAAAGGAAAGTGCCTATAGAACACATTAACGTCAACAGGAAAGACTCGGTTAAAAATTGTCTGATCAACTGGTCTCGCGTTGTTCCGAACGTTTTACGGACACCTACTTCTTTTATACGTTCGGTTGATTTAGCCGTTGCTAAATTCATATAATTTATGCTTGCTATGACAACCAGGAGAAAACCGGTTAGCGCAAACGCATAGAGGTACATCGGGTTACCATTCGGTTTAATTTCAAATTCCTTATGGGAATATAAGTGTATATCTTCCAGAGATTGAAACTGTAAAAAATCATCGCTGTGTCCTTCCTTCTTATTTTCTGAATGCCATCGCGAGAGAAAAAATTTCCCCGCTTTTTCCAACTTCGTTCTGACATCATCAAAAGAAACAGTTTTCTTCAGTTTGATATAGTTGTATGTTGTAGCGTCGTGTGACCAGTTTTGAAGTATGTCCCGGTGTCCAAAATAGTCGAGGATCGATAGAATAATTTCAGGAGCTTGAAGATGGGTGTTTCGTTTATTTTCAGCCAGTATCCCGGTAACCGTTTTCATACCAAAAGTTGTCTGAATGGATCTTCCCAACGGGCTTTCATCCTTAAATAGTTTTTTTGCTAACGCTTGGGAAAGAACCACCCCATCCGTTGATGCGAGTGCAGATTCAGGACTACCTTCTAAAAACTCAAGCGAAAAAATTTCAAAGCAATCCGGGTTAGCAAAATATACGGATGAAAGGGATATATCCTCTTTGTCATTTACTGAAACTGAAAAGCTTTTCCAAAACTTGTGCAACGTGGCAAACGACTCGACTTCCGGGAAACTTTCCTTATAGGCATAACCGACGGCAGGTGGAGTCCAGGCAGAGTTAAATTCTGATTCACCTGTTTGAACCATGGAAAGCCGATAAATGCGCTCGTAATCTCTGAAATGTTTGTCATAGCTTAATTCATCCTTCGCATACATAAGGATGTAAGCTGCAGCCGTAATGCTAACAGTAAGGCTACAAAGACTGATTAACGTATATATTTTATTCCTTGCCAGACTTCGATAAGAAATCTTAAAATCGCTTCTTATCAAGGCGATAGAAGCTAATCGCAACGAAACTTTATTCCTTAAAAAAATTCCAGGTCGAAAAAATCTGATAACACTCCAAACGAACCTTTGTCGAGCCTTCTTAATCCCGCTCTCTTTCTCATCGTTTTTAAATGCCTCCAGCAAATCTCCCTCAATTCCTTCAAACAGCTTCGGAGGGCAAAACCATTTGAGAAAGCGCCGGAAATATTTAGGAACATTGTCATTCATGCTTCAACGTATCTGCGGGATTTGTCATGGCAGTTTTCAGTACGTGGAAACTCATGGTGATCGCAGCAATGAGTAGTATCATAAGGATAGGCACACCAAATAACATCCATTCTAAAGGGATACGGTAGGCATATACCTCTAACCAATTTTTTAAAGCGAAATACGAAACCGGTAACGACAAGATGGTTGCCAACACAATTAGCTTCAGAAAATCAACCGATAGCAACGACACAATGTTGACGAGGGAAGCACCTAATACTTTTCGAATGCCGATCTCTTTTGTACGCTGGATGGCTGTGTAAGAAGAAAGACCGATCAGGCCCATACACGAGATAATAATAGCAAGAACAGTAAATATGCTTACGATCTTTTCAAACCTGGTATCATCACGATACTGCTTTCTGAAATCATCTTCCAAAAAGAAATACTCAAAAGGATTACCGGCAAAGAATTTATGGTATATGCCTTCTATTTCAGCCAGGCTCTTTTTAACATTGTCACTTTGTATCCGGATGGATATACGCCATTCGGTGCTGTAGGCAGGAAAGAAAAGCATCGGCTCCATTGGATTTTTAAGTGCCTGCTGATGAAAATCGGAAACTACGCCAACGATGGTCCATGTTTTACCCCAAAAAGTAACCGGTTTTCCGATAGCGTCCCCTGGGTTTTTTATTCCTAAAAGCCTGATTGCATTTTCATTTAAAACTAAGTTTGAATTGTCCTTCCAATCGAAATGGAAATCCGTGGGTTGAAAGTTTCGACCGGCCGCCAGTGGAACCTGATAGGTATCAAAGTAACTATTATCAACAACCATAAAACTCATCGTGTAATTTGAGGATGAAGGCTGGTCTGCTAATCGAACGTTAAAAGTGCGCCCGAGCCTTGCTCCTGGTATGTTGTTTGACGTTGTGGAATGTATTACCTCTTTTACTTGAGAAAGCTCATGCTTAAATGTCTCCATGTGTTGTATGAAGGTAGAATCCCACGGTGTGCGTTCGGGAGGTTGCACGATCACGATATTTTGAATATTGATTCCCAAATCTGCCTCATTCATAAAATTCAATTGTCTGGAGACAATGAGTGTTCCAGTGATCAATGCAGCCGAAGCCATAAACTGAAATACAACAAGTCCTTTGCGCAGAAGATGCCCTTGCGTTGAACGCTGAAATTTTCCTTTCAAAACCGTAATGGGTTGATAGGATGACAACACAAAGGCAGGATAAAAACCCGATAATAATAATCCGCCAATCAGGATCGAAACCAAAACAAGAAGAATGGAAGAATCAAGATTTGAAAAAACTTTCCACCACGAGAGATTGCCTCCGATGATTTGATTAAAAGAGTTTTGTGAAAGCTGTACAATAGCCAATGCTACTACTAAGGCAAACAGACTTATCAAAATGGATTCAAAAATAAATTGTTGAACTAGCTGGGATTTAATGGCGCCCATCACTTTGCGCAAGCCAACTTCTTTCGCGCGCTCCATCGCCCGGGATGTCGTCAAATTAATATAGTTGATCCAGGCAATGACCAAAATAAACCCTGCTACAATGAGCATCGCCCACACCGCTTTGCCGCTTGAGGTTTTGGCGAAATCATATTCATAGTTGGAATACAAATGAGCTTCTTTTAACGGCTGAAGAAAAAATTTTTCAACACTGCCCGAAACTTTATCTCCTTTAAAGTACCGTTGACTGAAATCATCGAATTTACTTTCCAATATTTTGTAATCGACGCCCGGTTTTAATACAATGTAATGATACATATCGGACCATGTCCAGCTGTCATCCGCACCGTGATTTTCGGGACTAATTAATGTTTGATAGGAAACAAGCGCATCAAACTGGAGATGTGAATTTTCGGGAACATCTTTGCAGACAGCCGTAACTTTATAAGGCTGCGGATCAAGCCCCCAATAAACAACTTTGTTAATAACGCCGGAGTAATTTTTATCCTTGACATCAAAATATTTTTTTGCGACGGTTTCAGTCAATACTATTGAATATCGTTCCTTCAAAGCGGTAATGCGATCTCCTGCAAGCAGGGGAAAACTAAAGACGAAAAGAAAATGCTCGTCGGCAAAATGGCAATTGTCTCCTCGGAAAAACCGTTCCTCCGCCTTGATATTCATCTGGCCAGCTGGCATCAATCTGGTGTAAGCTTCCACCTCAGGAAAATCTTTTGCCATGGTGGGGCCGATGGTTGGGTAAGTAATGGTGCCATGCTGGATCAGTTTTCCATTTTGAAATCGATCGTTGGCGACTCTGAACGTTCGTTCAAATTTTTCATGAAACTTGTCATAGCTGAGTTCAAACATTACAAACTGTACAATGAGCAAGCAGGCGGCTAATCCAACGCCCAGTCCAAAAATATTGATCCCCGAAAACACTTTGGTTTTGAGAATATTACGAAAAGCAACAATCAGATAGTTACGGATCATACTTGTATGGATAAGTTGAATTGAAAATCTATTTCTTAAAATTATGTCTGGTCGAAAAAAACGGATAACACCCCATATCAACCTTCGTCTTGCTATCTTTTCTCCTGAATTCTCAACATTCCTTTCAAACTCTTCCAGCAAATCACCCTCAATGCCTTCGTACAATGCCGTAGGGCAAAACCACGCTAAGAAGCAGAGCCAATTGTCTTGACTATGATTAGTTTGATTTTTTGGCTGGCTATCATTCATTCAAAAAATCCTAATTAAAAGTTTCATCATTTTATTCTCTATTCACTTTTTAAATTCTCAGAAGGATTCTTCATGGCAGTTGAAAAGGATCTTGCATCAATCTCCTCCTTGCGATCTCAATTCCAACCACCTCAACATCTTGTCCAAATTGTTCAAGCAAATCACCTTCAATACTTTCGTACAACATTGGCGGACAAAAGGATTGAAGAAGGCGAATAAAGAACCGTGGTACTTTGTCACTCATCACTTCTATGTGCTTGTATTTGATCCCATTTCTTACCCATCAACCGCTGAATTGATATAGCAGCGGAAGAATGGAAGATTAATTTCGAACGTGTTACATCAAAACATTTCATATCAGGTCATAGTTAAGACGCGGTATTAACTTCCATAATTCAATCTTTGATTCTTTCGTTGCTTTAAGCATAGCGAGGCCAGCATTGGTGATGGTAAAAATTCTTTTACGCCTCCCTCCTCTTGCATTCGTTGATCCTCCCATGCGTGATTTTATTAAACTCTTATCTTCAAGGCGGTACAGTGTTACGTGCACGGCGCTTAAATTGCAATCGCGACCAACACGTTCTTTGATTTCGTTTACAATCGCATTGCCATAGGCATCCTCTTGTAAAATACCCACCATCGTCAAAACCAATTCCTCAAATTCGCCGAGATATTCTTTGCTCATTTCTATATACTTTGTTAAACAAATATAAATATTCAAATCTATTTCTATATGTTTTGTAAAAGAAATATGCAATTATTAACGTATGATTAAGATTGGATGTCGGTTTTACCCGAGGAATCGCTTACATTGAATCTCTCGAATATCTTATGCACCGCTTTTTTGCTATCGGCCATAATGAGAAGGTGATCTTTTAGCTGAATTATAGTATCGCCGTTGGCTGTAATGTATTTCCCCTCCCGGTGAATAAGCACAATGAGCGAGGATTTGGGAAGATTCAGTTCCATCACCGGCTTCCCAATGGCGGGCGAGTTGTCCGGGATATCCAATTCAACGAGTTCAGAATTAAAATTTTCCTTTAATTCAATATCCAACGGAAATTTCCGCTTGAGTTTTTCTG
>CAZAHL010000158.1:0-16104 GCA_964484845.1 uncultured Chryseolinea sp.
CAACAAGCCTTGGACCGGGCGGGAGGAAAGCATGGCAATAAAGGGGAAGAAGCGTCGCTAACCGCTATTAAAATGTTGAACTTCTAAAAAGTAATCAAAAAAAAGAGCGCTCGTTAAGCGCTCTTTTTTCCTAATCGGACTTCAGGTTTTTACATATTTTTTACAATCTCTTCGCCAAATTCCGAGCATTTCAATAAAGTAGCTCCCTCCATTAATCTGTGGAAGTCGTAGGTAACTCGTTTTTTTGCGATAGCTGCCTCCAGGCCTTTATAAATAAGATTACCCGCTTCGATCCAACCCATATACTCCAACATCATGACTCCAGAGAGGATGACTGAGCCTGGATTTACTTTATCCTGTCCGGCATATTTAGGGGCCGTTCCATGGGTTGCCTCAAAAATAGCATGCCCACTAATATAGTTTACGTTTCCACCGGGAGCAATGCCAATACCTCCAACAATTGCAGCCAGGGAATCAGAGATGTAATCTCCATTTAAATTAAGAGTAGCCACCACAGAATATTCATCCGGGCGCAATAAAATTTGCTGCAAAAATGCATCAGCAATAGCATCCTTAATAATTAGTTTATGACCATTCTTCTCAATTACTTGCCAAGGTCCACCATCCAGATCTACAGCCCCAAATTCACTTTTTGCCAAGGCATATCCCCAGTCACGGAAGCTTCCTTCTGTGAACTTCATGATATTTCCTTTATGAACCAGCGTTAGATTAGGCTTCTTATGTTCCAGCGCGTATTGCAAAGCGGACCGCACTAACCGTTCGGTACCTTCCTTGGAAACTGGCTTAATACCAATGCTTGAGCTCTCCGGGAAGCGAATTTTTTTATAAAGCTTGGGGAATGAGTCTTTAAAGAACTGAAGAAATTTTTTATTTTCTTCTGTGCCCTCCTGGAATTCTATTCCGGCATAGATATCTTCCGTGTTCTCCCGAAATAAAACCATGTCCGTTTTGTGAGGTTCCTTTACTGGCGAAGGTACACCCTTGAACCAACGTACAGGGCGAACGCATGCGTAAAGATCGAGTTCCTGCCGAAGGGCCACATTTAATGAGCGAATACCTCCTCCGACCGGAGTGGTCAAAGGTCCTTTGATGCCTACCAGATATTCTTTAAAAATATTCAGTGTTTCCTCGGGCAGCCAGTTTCCTGTCTTATTAAATGCCTTTTCGCCTGCCAATGTTTCCTTCCAGTTGATTTTTCGTTTCCCTCCATAAGCCTTCTCCACTGCTTTATCAAAAACATTTTGAGATACAGGCCAAATATCCACACCCGTTCCATCGCCTTCTATAAAAGGAATGGTTGGATTATCGGGTACATTAAGTTTACCGTTACGGAGACTGATTTTCTGATCGCTCATTTTAAAAAGTTGTTTACGTTTATAGGAAGTTGACGTATTAAAACACCAACCTTGATTTTTGCGGGCGGCAAATTAAAAAATTAAGGTTACAATTGGACATATTTTATACCATAATCGTTTAATGAAGAAAATCGGAGATATGAGATCAATCTCGTTAGTACTAGTTTCATTCGTCGTCTTAACCGGATTTCAAACGTCTAGCGTACCTACAAAGGTTTGTGCGAGCGCAGAAGAAATGAAGCTCTATAACCTGATTATGGAATATCGGAATAGCAAACATCTTGAGACGATACCTTTTTCGGGAAAACTTACTCTGGTTGCTCAAACGCACGCCAAAGATCTGGCGGAAAACTATGAGTTTAAGGCAAATAACAAATGCAACCCTCACAGTTGGTCCAAAAAAGGTAAATGGACATCGTGTTGTTATACTAATGATCATAAACAAGCAGGCTGCATGTGGAGTAAACCACAAGAAATAGCGGGTTATGCCAGTAAGGGTTATGAAATTGCCTATTACAGTTCTCTTGGCGCGTCTGCGAAGGAAGGATTAGATGGATGGAAAATCAGCGAAGGCCATAACCCCCTTTTAATCAATAGCGGAAGCTGGAGCACCAGAAAATGGAATGCTATCGGAATCGGTATTTATAAAGAATATGGTATAGTTTGGTTTGGGGAATTAGCCGATGACTCCTTTGCAACACGCTGCCAATAGCTGCCAGATTCGAAATTTGAGTCCCAAAAGTAGACCAGTTCACACCTCGTTATTACGAATTAACCCTTATTTCGAAGTTTTTTAAGTTGGCTTAAATTGTGACAATAGGAAATCATAACAAATAATGTTTATGATACTTAGATTCTTCTTTAGCCGACTTTCCATCGAAAAACAAGTCTCCTATTTAAAGAAAAAAGGGATTGGTTTGGGTACTCGTTTAAAAGGGGGACGCAAAATCTACATCTATATGCTTAGCGATCTTTTCGTAGAAGTGGTTTATAAAAACGACAACGCAGACCAAACTCCTGAAAAGTTAAATATGCTTCGTGGGTTATCCAGTTTGAACGAATACTTAGAAAATGAATTTAAGACCAGCTTTTAAATTTTATCTTTCACTTAAGACCCTTAACATAGTTTCACCAATTTCTGCTGGTGAGTCGACTACCGTTATACCACACTCTTCCATGATCTTCATTTTGGCTGCAGCTGTATCTTCGGCCCCACCTATAATGGCACCTGCGTGCCCCATTCTTCTTCCAGCAGGCGCAGTCTGACCTGCTATGAATCCTACCACAGGTTTTTTATTGCCTGTCTCTTTGATCCATCTTGCAGCAACCGGTTCATAGTTCCCACCAATTTCACCAATCATTACAATGGCCTCAGTTTCGGGATCATTCATTAACAATTCAACAGCTTCCTTAGTGGGTGTGCCAATGATCGGATCCCCGCCTATTCCGATGGCTGTCGAAATTCCTAAGCCCGCTTTTACAATTTGATCGGCTGCCTCATACGTTAAGGTACCTGACTTAGAAACAATTCCTATCCGGCCTTTCTTAAA
This sequence comes from uncultured Chryseolinea sp., assembly GCA_964484845.1. Classification (GTDB taxonomy): domain Bacteria; phylum Bacteroidota; class Bacteroidia; order Cytophagales; family Cyclobacteriaceae; genus Chryseolinea. The sequence goes on from CAZAHL010000158.1 coordinate 2,927, forward strand.
GACAAATCCCGGCATAATACCAACCTTCGCTTCGCCAGGCGTAATGACACCCGGGCAGTTAGGTCCTATCAAAACAACACCTTTATTTTGCAAATATTTTTTAGCCGTCATCATATCCTTAACCGGAATTCCTTCCGTAATTGTTATAACAACCTTGATTCCAGCTTCCACCGCCTCCATGATCGCGTCTGCAGCAAACGGAGGTGGGACAAATATAATAGAGACATCTGCTCCGGTTTTTTCAACCGCTTCTTTTACCGTATTGAATACGGGGCGACCTAAGTGCTCACTTCCTCCTTTTCCGGGTGTTACCCCCCCCACCACATTCGTTCCGTACTCAATCATTTGGCCGGCGTGGAACGAGCCTTCGGAACCTGTAAAACCTTGGACTATAACACGTGAACTTTTATTTACCAATACACTCATGGGCTTATTTTTTGGGAAGCACAAAAATAGAACAATAAACCTTTTAGCCAAACCTGCTTTACAAAAGCAAAAGCTGCCAATACATGGCAGCTTTTGCTTTTACAAAAATTCTGTGTGCTATTTTTGGGGTGCTTTTTTCAATGCATTCCTCAATAGGAAATCATTATAACCTTGAACATATTGAGGAACATCGGGTGCTAACTTAATTGCTTCCTGATAGGCCGTTGCAGCATCAATTAGAAGATTGTTCTGCTCATAAAAGCCAGCGATTATAAGCTTGTTCACGGCATTTTCTTCTGCCGTGGAATTTGATATTTCACTCAGCGAGCTCTTGATTCGTTCCTTATCAGCCCTCGATAGCTTTTTCAGTGTATACTTGCCAGAAATTTTATTCTTGTCTGTTTTGGACGCAACCTCCACTATGATATTATCCTCATTATCAAAATTCTGATCGTTGAGGTCTATGGTTATCCTGTTTTCCGCGGTTTCCAGTTTATTCAGTTCATCATCAAACATGCTTTTAAAAGTAACCACATAAGGGCCGGGAGCATGTTCCGTTTCCCATTGAATGATAACTTTATCATTATAAACTACAGCCTGCTCTGGCTTGGGAAGATACACCTGGATGTTATCCGCGCCTCTATCCACGGCTCCCGTTGCTGCAAGTCGGTTCTTTGGCGATGTATTCGAACTCAAAATAAAGTCCGTGTACTTATTTAACACGCTCGATCCTCCATTCACCTTGGCGGCCAAATCCATTACTTTGTAGTTGCCTGACTGCTTTAGCTCCAACGCTTTTCCACTTACGTGTACCAGGCCGAGGTAAGAATTTTCCGAAATCTTAAGCTCATCAGCAGATTTTAGACTTAGCCCAACCTTTAACTGCTGCCAACTATTACCTGACTTTAATTCATTCTTGCCTTTATTGACAAGCACTTTAAAAGCATAATCTTGAGCCTGGGAATAGCCACAGACTACCAACAGAATTCCTACGAAAGCCAATCTACCAGATTTCATTGTGTAAAGATTAAAGGGGAGGGATGAATATACAAAAATAGAACAATCTAGAGAATTTTATATACCCGTTTATAGGTAAGCTGTATACGCAGCTCCCCAAGTGCCAATGAAAATTTTCTTTCTATTTTTTTATTCCGTGACGGATCAAGAAGTCGTCATAGGCCTCTTTGTAGTTGACTACATCAGGAGCAAGTTTGATAGCTTCTTCATAAGCAGAGATAGCGTCAATGAAAAGGTTATTTGCCTCATAAAAACCAGCTAGAATAAATTTATTGAATGCTGTTTGATCGGCGACTTCGCCCATAATCTCATTCAATAATTTTTTTACATTTTCCTGTTCAGCTGGAGCCAACTTCTTTATGAGATGCTGCTTAGATACTTGTTTCGGGTCGTCTTTCGATTTTACTTCTATCAAAAGGGCATTTTCTTTTGAAAACTTCGGATCGACCAGATTTATTTCATAGCTAGTTTCAGGCGTTTCGAACTGACCCAATTCATCATCAAACATATTCCGAATAGTTACTATGTATGGACCTGGAACCTTGCTTCCAACCCAACTAATAACTGCTAGGTTGTTATAAATACCGGAGTGTTGATTTTGAGGTAGCATTAATTGAATCGCAGCATTATCCCCGCGGTCTACAGCTCCTGTAGCACTCAGTCTATTTTTCTTAGCCTCGGGCGAATTGCTGCTCAGAATAAAATCAGTGTATTTGTTTAAAACGCTTGAACCCCCGCTCATTTTTGAGGAAAGATCAGAGACTTTGTAGCTCCCGGGCACCTTGAGTTCCAACGGCTTTCCCGTGGCATGCACTAATCCCATATAAGAGTTATCGCTGAGTTTTAATTCGTCACCTGATTTTAAGCTGGCCCCGGTCTTTATAGGAAGCCAATCATTTCCGGATTTAACTTCATTTGCTCCTTTGTTAGCTAAAACTTTAAATGCATAATCCTGAGCAATCGTAAATGAAGCAACTAAAGCGAATAAAAAGGTTAGTGTTATTGTTTTCATGATTTATATTAATTGAAAAACCGGTGATCGTTAAGGTTTTTCGGTATTTACCGGGGTTAATACTTCCGCTTCCTTAGGGGTAATCGAAAACCAAGCCTTAATCTTAAAATAAATGTTTTTGAATACACTCATATAAATCTCGTAAACATCTCCCACTAAAGCTACGGCTGCGAGCGTGAGTGTGACATTCAATTTGAAAGAATACCAATGAAAGATCATCACCATCAAAACTGAATACAGCAATAGTTGGATTAACTGAAGCAGCTTTGTTATACCGTCATACCACGAAGGCAAGTGTGTGTTTATTAACGAAAATAGTGCCACGTTCAGCAGGCAAATAATAATAGCCATCATTACCTCTTGCCATCCCTGCATTTGATCGACGTAATCTTCATTTAAGATCATGGAGACAATATTGGCGTGAACAACCGCGCCAAACATATCAGGGTTTGCTTTACCGGCTAATTTTTTATTCAATGGAGTATAGAACTTATCGTCCCATGACGGATCTCCTAACACTGATCCCAAGAAACCGAAGATCACAATCTTATCTCTTATCATCTCCGGCATAAAGTTTCCGGTTCGTACATCCTCAACATCCAGCGTATAAAACATATTAGGGTATCCAGTTGACCCATAAATATCATAGACATTACCACGGTAGTTGATTACTTCTGCATAATTATTTTGATCTAAAAATTTTTGTGTTTTAACGGAGTCGTATTCCATGGCCATTTCTACCCCAAACGCATTAACCATTTTTCCTTTGATTTCAATCTGAGGGTTGAATACTCTGCATGTTTTTACATCGTCTTGAAATTCTGCATCGGAGTCCAGGCTTGCATAACCCTCACGAACAGCATAATCTCTGAACATGGGATCTGATCTTCTCAACGAATCGTACTTATCAACTGGTAATAAGGAATCTGCCTGAAGAACTTTGGTAACAAGCACAACATTTTCTGCTTCTCGAATGGCATTGCTTAACATCAGATTGCCCATTACGTCCCGCAATGGCGGGCAGTTGACAGTATCTCTTAATCCCGTCCGGCAATCGAAAAATACATCGATACCAATAACTTTCGGTTTATACTGACTGATGATTTGAATCTCTTCAGCTATTTCACGTCGGGACAAGTCCCCGATATTCACAACCACAATATTTTCATCCACGTTTGGTTCCTCGCGTAGTTTCGAAAACACATAATCCGTTAATTCTACGTCTCCAAGGGCTTCACCAATTGGATCAAAGGCATTAAAAACTTTGAGCTGAGTTATTCTGTAAACGCCCCACATGGAAAGGAACACCAATACAGTAGCAAGGGCACAATCAATCCAAAATTTTCTCATGTAACTAAACGATGTGTTAGTAAATTTAGAAATTTAAGCCAGTATTACGACAACCTTGAAACAATCCATCAAAACCCGACCTCTTCTTAACATTCTTACGGATGGTATTCTGAAGGGTGATCGTGTGGTGCTCGCGCAGGCAATTACACTTGTTGAAAGTAATCTTGAAAGGGATAAAAAATTAACTACGGAACTATTTGAAAAAATTATTCATGCAACCGGCAACTCACTGCGTATAGGAATTACCGGCGTGCCGGGCGTTGGAAAAAGTACCTTTATAGAAGCATTCGGAAAGCAAATAACAAGTCAAGGAAAGAAACTGGCTGTTCTCACCGTTGATCCAAGCAGTCAATTGACAGGCGGAAGTATTTTAGGAGATAAAACCCGGATGGAAGAATTGTCCAGAGATCCATTGGCCTACATTCGTCCAAGCCCTTCAGGAAATACACTGGGTGGCATCGCTGATAAAACGCACGATGTGATGTTGCTTTGTGAAGCTGCTGGCTATGAAGTGATCATAATTGAAACAGTTGGGGTAGGTCAATCCGAAGTGAACGTAAAAAACTCTGTTGATTTTTTTTTACTGCTGATGTTAGCAAATGCTGGTGATGAATTGCAGGGCATCAAGAAAGGAATTACTGAAATGGCCCAAGCAATTGTTATCACGAAGGCAGATGGAGACAACGTCAAAAATGCTGAGATCGCAAAAGCAATGTTTCAACAAGCTTTTCACCTTCTTCCGTTATCTTCATCAGAATGGATTCCTAAAATAATGACTGCTTCAGCGCAATCCGGATCAGGAGTTGAAGAAATTTGGCAAATGATATTGTCCTATAAAGAACAAACTACATCATCGGGCTTCTTCGCTCAGAACCGAACCAGGCAAAATATTGCCTGGTTCAATACTCATTTTAAACAGATATTGAATTCCGACTTACAAAGAATCAACGAACTTCAGGCTGAAAAAAAATTGTTAGAGGATCTTGTGGGGGCTAAAAAAATTTCCGCGCAACTGGCCGCCGAAAAATTACTACAGGCCTATCACCATGCCATCTTAAAAAGTCTTTAAACTATTTATTAAGGTGAAAGTCCTGAAACCAAAAAGCTGATTCTACACTTTCCAAAATGCCATTATCATTTTTCTTTTGATACGTGTACGATTTCTTAACCACCTGGCCTTTTGTTATTTGCACTGGTGATTTGAAAAGTGGCCCATCGTAAACAAATGTATGAAACTCACCATTCTCGCCACAAGGATCTACACGCGATGAGAGTGTCGTTAAGAAATCTTTGTCGATGATATTTCCAACCTGACATTCTGAAAATAGGCTCGCATCGGCAGAACATATAACAGTTTTAAAACCCTGATCGAGGAAGTCATTCACAATCATTTTACTATTTACCTTCCACAATGGAAAAAGCGCCGAAAGTTTTGACGGGTTCAATAAATTGATTCGATAATTTCTCAGATCCTCTAAAAAAATATCTCCAAAGATTACCAGTTCAATCCCTTGCGTAGCGCATCGATCATAGAATTGGAGCATACACGCATTATAAACGTCATGATTTTCAGAACTTGTCAGATAAATTTTTTCGAGCGGAATGCCAATACATTCTGCCTGCTTTTCAATGAGTGTTTCGTGAATGCCGTGAAGCCCTACCCTTTTTGTGCTTTCGTCAATAACGGTATGAAGGTTTACTATCTCGAATTCCTGCAATAGTAGAATTTTATAAAGCGCAAATGCGGAATCTTTACCTCCACTCCAGCTTATCGTAACCTTCCTTTTACCACCGGTATTATTCTTACTCAATCCATAAGGACAATGCCTGCAACCACTATTGCAGCAGTGGCCACGTCTGAGATGATAGGCCTCCGTAAAAACCATGAAGCCATTTTCCCAATAGTAATCCTCCTTTAGCTCAAGAACTGATTCATTTTTATTCGACATTTACCATTTGAAATTTAATTTCAGGTAAGCACTTCTACCGCGTGTCTGAAATCCTATGATCTCCTGATACTCTTCATCTAAAATATTTTCAAGTTTAAGTCCTAAGGAAAAAGACTTATTCACAGTCCAATTTATTCCGAGGTCTATCAAATTGTAATACTCTACCTTAATTTGATTCAATGCGCCATATGGACCCAGATCAGCATCATACCCCGAGTCAAAACGAGATCCCGCATAACGGTATGACGCACTTAATGCTAACGTAGATAATGGTTTGTAACCCAACTCGGCATTTGTGACAAAGCGTGGTCTCCTTATTAATTTGTTGATCTTCACTTCTTCGGTGACAAACGATCCGTAATTAAATAATTGAACATGGTTGCCGCCAGTTTGATTGATATCAATATCACTAGGATTAATCGTGATCTGGCCATCAATCCAGGTTACATTTCCATGGAGGTACAATTTCCCGTAAATAACATGTCCATCAATTTCTACTCCACTAACATTCTGCTTTGCCATGTTCAGATAGGTATCTCCCATGTTATCTGCGAAAGTCAACGCTTCAATAGCTGTGTTCTTATTCCACAGATAAATATACTCTATCGAATTTCTAGTCTCCGTGCGATAAGCAGAAAGTGTTACATAGCTACCTGATTCGAATTCTTTTTTAACGCCAAGTTCAAACGAAACAGATTCCTCCGGTTTCAAATTTTTATTTCCGCGTGTAGTGTAGGCATTAAAACCTCGTGTCGGATCGTACAGCTGGTATAAAGACGGTGGATTAAATCCACTGGAAACAGATGCGTAGAGCAAGGTATTGCCAACGTAAAAAGAAGGGCTTGCCTCGAAGGTCCACGAATTACCAAAGATTGAATGATCACTAAATCTCGAGCCCAGCGAAACATTAAAATTTCCTACGCTAAGATTTACTTGAGCGAATATGTAATTTGTTTTAGCCGAAGTATCGATGGTATCGTAATTGACCTTTGATTCAAAATCACCAAAGACGGAGTGGTTAAAATAATACGTGTTAAAATTCATGTCTTCGCTAAATTGTCCGCCACCAATCACACCCTTTAGCTTTTCATATTTATAATTTAACTGAACTTCATTGGTGAGAATTTTACCGTTATATCTTCCTTCAACATACGTTGCATCAAAGTCTCCGTTTTCATTGTTCACGGATGAATCGTTTACACTATGCCTTTCGGAATCACTCCAGGACCCTAAAGCAGTGAGACGCCAGCTGTTTGTTAGCTTATAACCAACCTGATAATTAATCAAATTACGATCGAAGTCCAAGTACGCGTTATCATCATCGTTATAGATTCCATCGTCCAGGTCAGCTGATTGTTTTATTTTTTTGTAAGAGGCAAATACATCCCAATCCTGATTTTTAAAACCCGCTTTTAAATAGGCATCTGTTTTTTTAAAATCATCTTTATCCGCCGTTGTGTAAGCTCCGCTATTTTGCAAGGTATCAATAGAAGCATTGAGGCCGTTTACATTTTGATTGAATAATGACCCATTGATGTATAAACCGTTCTTAACCGTGTAATTCAGTCCAATATTTTCTGAGAAGGATGCGCCTTTACCGAATGAACCGGCCTGCAATTCTGCTATCCCATGCATCCCTGACTTCTGACCTTTTTTTGTTATAATATTCACTACGCCGCCTACGGCCGAACCACCATATAACGTGCTATGAGAACCCCTGATAATTTCAATGCGATCAATATCTGTAAGTGAAAGCTCAGCCAGATCGATCGTCGCGTTTGGTGAAGATGGATCTGCGATTCGTGCACCATCAATCATGACGGCAACCTGATTGCTATTGGCACCTCGCATAAATAAGCTCTGATTAGTACCGGGCGTTTGATTAGCGCCCACAATATAAATTCCACTTTGCTTTGAGAGCAGTTCGCCAACTGAGTTATAAACACTTTTTTCAATCACATCCCGATTGATTACCGTCACACTTCGCGGTGTTTCAATGATAGGTTGATCAGACCGCCTGGCAGTGGTCACTACCTCATCGAGGTAAGTAGTTTTTAATGAATCCTGCGCCATCACAAGGCATGAATTAAAGAGACCTGTAAGGATTAATGTGTAGTGTTTTCTCATAGCGTTTTTTGTTTGGTCACTATGAGCCCTGGAAGAAGTGAAAATAAATGGAATGCCCATTTACTCATCGCCTTTCACCCGAAAGCTCAGATTGTTATGGATGTAAGGCAGGTCTCCTGGCTTTCCACTTTATTAACACGCCTTCCCGTGGCACGAAACGCGCCGCAGTGGCTAAGATTTGTCAATAACGTCTATGTGGATTACAGTTGCGGGGACAGCTCCGGTATTTCACCGTATTCCCTTTTAATTTTCTGATGATGTAATCAGCAGAAAAACCAAATGTCCGAGGCAAACATAAGGCACCCCGTTGTAATTTGCAAGGTATTCCGTTAATCGTTAGAAGTTAATCGTTATCCGACTCGCCAATACGTTTGTTGTCCGTGGGATCTAAACACTGCCAACGATTAACGATTAACTTTTAACTTTTCGCATAACTTGCACCCATGAAGAACATCGTCATCATTTTTCTATGCGTGGCATTTTATGCTTGTGATACAAAGAATTCACAGCCAAAGACAGAGACAGGGCCTTCATCAACTAATCTCAATTATGCCACCGGCTTTACCGTAGTCTATCAAAATAACAACACAAAGCTCGTTGAAGTAACATATCCCTTTCAGGGTGCTACTTCCGGGTACAAATATTTACTTGTTCCAAGAGGTGAATCAATTCCCGCGCATGAAACTGATGTACGCGTAATTACTATACCTGTGACCTCTGTTGTTTGTACTTCTACTACCCATATTCCCTTGCTGGACTATTTAGATGAAACAGAAAAGCTGGTTGGATTCCCAAGTACGGATTACATCAGTTCAGTGCGTGCAAGAAAACTGGTTGAATCGGGAAAAGTTCAGGACCTCGGTGTTGATAAAGGTTTAAACCTGGAACGAATTGCTATGCTCAGCCCTGACATGTTGATGGGGTATACCATGAGCAGCGATTATGGCCAATTTAAGAAAGTTGAAGAGCTAAAGATACCAGTCGTAATAAACGCAGAGTATCTGGAAAAGCATCCGTTAGGCAGAGCTGAGTGGTTGAAATTCATGGCCCTATTTTTTAATAAAGAAAAAGAAGCAGACTCCTTGTTTAGGATTATCGAGAAGAATTATCTGGAAACAAAATCGTTAGTAGAGCAAGTGACTTCAAAACCCACGGTGCTGAGTGGGGTGATATATGGAGATGCTTGGTTTTTACCCGGAGGTCAGAACTATGCAGCCAAACTTTTGAGAGATGCAGGGTGTCATTATTTATGGAGTGACAATTCTTCGCATGGATTTTTAGAATTAAGTTTTGAATCGGTTTATGAAAAAGCTCATAATTCCGATTTGTGGATAGGCGTTGGGTCTTTTTCTTCGTTGGAGGAAATAAAAAATGCAGACCATCGATATGCCGGATTCAAACCCTTTAAACAACGTCATGTTTATACATCGAATGCGCGCACGGGTTCAAAAGGTGGAAGTGAATTTTTAGAATTGGGGTATTTAAGGCCGGATATAATTTTAAAAGACTTAGTAAAAATTGCACATCCGGAACTGCTGCCCAGCCATGAATTGTATTTCCACAGAACGTTGGAATAAAATGTCTGCCTTAATGGATCAAACTTTCCTCCGTTACAACTTCCAGCCCTTCATTCTGAATGGCACCAAAACCTCCGTAAACATTCATAAGGTTACGGAAGCCCTCTTTCTTCATGATTGAAATCGCTGCCATGGATCGATATCCACCTCCACAGTGAACGATGTAGGTTGCTGATTTATCCAGACCGACAAGGTTGTCCGGAAAATTGCCTAGCGGTAAAAAGATGGCATCTTTTACATGACCTACATTCCATTCTCCCGGTTTGCGAACATCCGCCACAATTGCACCCTTTTCCATTTCACTCGTCATCTCTTCCGGTTTAATCGATTTTACGGAGTCCAAGGGTTCATCGTAAGAATTTATCCCGCCGTCCAAATACCCAAGAACTTTTTCATAGCCGACTCGCGCTAACCGCAATACGGTTTCCGATTCTGTACCGGGTTCTACGACTAGCACCAATGGTTCGTGAATGTTAATTACCGTGCCGACCCACACGGCAAACTGACCATTGAGTCCTATGTTGACCGAGCCGCGAATAAATCCTTTTTCAAAATCATCTGCCTTGCGTGTATCTAAAATCCCGGCACCCTTAGCTGTAGCTTCTTTGAATTGTTGAGTTGTCAGAGGTTTGGTGTTTTGGCGAATGACAACATCAATCGGATCATAGCCAGTTTTGTTGATTCGGGCATCCTCATAGAAGTAGAGAGGAGGCGGAAGAATACCTTCAGTTACTTTAGAAATGAATTCCTCGCGATTCATTTCCTGTAAGGCATAATTAAATTTCTTTTGTTCGCCTATCGTCGAGGATGTTTCCTGGCCGATACTTTTCCCGCAAGCGGATCCCGGGCCATGCGCGGGGTACACAATGACGTGATCGGGAAGTGTTTTTATTTTATGTTTAAGAGAATCATACAACATGCCAGCCATGGCATCACTTGTCATAACACCGTCGAGCAAGTCGGGTCTTCCAACATCACCGACAAATAAAGTATCTCCCGTAAATAACGCATGTTCTTTTCCTTCTTCATCCAATAGCAAAAAGCACGAAGACTCAGGCGTATGACCTGGCGTATGAAGCACTCGAATTTTTACTTTCCCCAATTTGAATTCCTCTCCGTCCGTCGCATTATAAATCTTATAGTCTGTAGCAGCATCTGGACCGTAAACAATAGGCGCTTGTGCCTTCCGCGAAAGATCAATATGACCGGAAACAAAATCGGCATGGAAATGCGTTTCAAAAACGTATTTAATAGTAGCACCTCGTTTGGTCGCGAGTTCCAAATAAGGTTCAGTTTCCCGGAGTGGATCAATGATTGCCGCTTCTCTTTCCGACTCGATATAATATGCAGCTTCCGCAAGGCAATTGGTATACAGTTGTTCTATGTACATGGCTTTTCGTTTTAATTGCCTATTAACTTACATCCCATACGCTGCGATGTCTCACGCAAATTTCATAAAAATTATTTGATTCCAAATTCTGCTTTAACTTTGTAATACATGAAGCGCTTGAACTGCATTTTTTGCCTCTTGCTGTTGACCATTTTTTCTGCCGCCCAGGGTTACAACATTTTTGAAGATCATGGAAAAGTCGGACTTAAAAGTGAAGACGGAAAGGTTATTATTCCCGCCAAGTATGAAGCCTTGGGCTGGAGCAACGGAGCATTTTCAGTAGTGAGCAATGTTACTGGATATCGATCAGGGAACCGGTGGGGAATAATTAGTTTGAATAACCACCTTATCACCAAAGCGGAATTTGAGGAGCTTTCCCCTGCTGAATCATCTCTTCTACTCGCGCGTAAAAAGTCCAATTTATCGTTGCGTATGGTTTCCGGGGTTATTAACGCTTCGGGGAAAGAAGTAATTCCATTTCAATATGATAACATCCGATTAGCGTCGTCGCGAGCGATCGTTTTTACAAGGATGGGCAACGAGTATAAATATGGCCTGCTGGACCTGGACAATAAAACTCTTATTCCCCAACAATTTAAAAATATTCGATCGATCGCAAACCTACGTTACGCTGTTGAGAACTTTGAAGAAAAAATCGCGCTATACACAGAGGGTGGGAAACAACTTACAGGTTTTACCATCGATAGCATTTCAGCTTTTAGAAAGAATTTCGCGATTGTATACCAGGGGTTGTTTCAAGGGGTAATTGATCAGGAGGGGGTAATTAAAATTGAGCCCAAACATCGTGAAGTTAAAATCGGTGACGATGGTTCAATTTCTGTAAGGGAAATTCCAACTTGGTTATTATTGGATGGTCAAAATAAGCTGAATCAAAAAATCCACGCCGACTCGGTTAATGGAATAAGAAAAAATTTAATAAAGTTTAATACTGCAGGCGTGATCCAACTAACGGATGCTCAATTAAAGAAAGTATCTACGCCTTTTATTTCATCTCTTAAGGAATTTATTAATGGTAGAGCCATATTTTCATCCGGTGGCAAGTTTGGATTAATTCGAAACGATGGGGTGGTAATTATAGAACCGAAGTACTCCTCCTTACTTTCAGATAACTCGTTTTTCATTTCAAACATTACACAAGGTGGAAAGGATAATTGGACACTCTTGGATTCAATGGGGCGTGCGCTACATTCGAAAACGTATGAACGCATCCTCCCGTTCAACGGGAAAATTTTTCCTGTTATCAACCGGAAATTCTGGGGTGCAATTGACACAGCCGGAAAAGAAATCATTTCCTGCACCTACGATTCAATTCTTCAACAGCATGAAAAAAATTTAGTTGTTAAATTCCATGGTGAATATGGAATTATAAATGAACGGGAAACTTGGGTAGTTCCCCCCAGGTCACATAAACTTCGGCTCGTGATGGAAGACCGGTTTATAGAAATAACTCCAAGGACTACTTACCTAAAATCGTTTGACAACAGTATCATTTATTTTTCAGAGAACAAGCTTGAGGTTGTGGGAAACAGTTTGCTCGAATATTTATCTTCTGGGACGATATGGGAAATTGGTATGAATGGTGTCATCCTCAACAGGAGAATCATGCCTGATCAGGTGGAGAAAATCTATCCTGAAACGGAGGGATTGCGTGGGATCAAAAAAAATGGACAGTATGGATTTATCGACTCTCAAGGCCGGTTAAGAATTGCCAATCGATACGACGACATCAGACCGTTCAGCGATCAACGCGCAGCGATGAAGATCAGAGGAAAGTGGGGATTTATTGGTCATGATGATAAGATTGCTGTGCAGCCTACTTACGAAGAAGTTTATGATTTTAATTTCGGCCTGGCAGTCGTCAAGACAAAAGGCTTGCTTGGGGTCGTCGATAGATCTGGAAAACAAATTTTACAACCCCGATATGAAAACGTTTCCGTATTGCCTCATGGAAATATTATCATACAGCAAAACAAACTATTGGGTCTTGCTAATTCGCAAGGTCAAACGTTGATCAATCCAAAGTATCATAAACTGAAGGATCTTAACAACGGTTATATTATTGTTGAACGCGATGGCAAGTATGGCGCAATTACTTCACAAGGAATCAGCACCATTCCATTGATCTACGATTATATTTCTTATGATCCATCAAATAACATTTTCTTTGCGATGATCAAGTCCGAATGGACCAATGTAAAATTGTAAAACCGAATACAGCCTGATCTTCTTTTTAACGAAGTTCTATATCACGCGCTATAATGCATGATGTTTCCCCTTGTCGTTCCTTGATCTTCAATAATAAAAGAGTG
>CAZAHL010000159.1:0-15849 GCA_964484845.1 uncultured Chryseolinea sp.
TACGCCTGAATTTTTGCTTAAGGAGATTCTGAAAAAATATCGTTTGTAATTCCCTGACCGATCTTGTTGCCATAAGTTTGCTGATGGGTAGAGTTATCTTTTAAAATATCGCTCCCCCAATTTACCCCTGTTGAATCGCGTCCGATTTCTGTCATTACAAGTTTGCCCACGATGTTTAACCGAGGCAGGGGTTGATAACGAAGTATCCCCACCAATTCTGTGAGATTAGCTCCCAAAGGATGAGCAATCGCTTGTCTGTAATTCGAATAATTGCTATAGTTTGTAGAATGAGAATAAGTATAAGGCCTGACAACATTAATTTCGCCTTGCAGATCAAGATTGGGTAAACCAAAAGCATCTACATACTTCGCCCCCCCTTGCAGACCAAATTTATTTGCCCACCATCCATCGCCGGATCGAATGTCATCGATTACAAATTCGTCTAGTAATACCTGTCCATAGAAAGAAATCTTTCTGGCAGCGTTCCACTTAAAATCAAGACCTAATAAAACATTGTCACTGCTACCATTTTGTTGCTCAATGGCCCGGTAGAAAATGATGGGATTTAGATAATCCAACCGGAAGTGATCAGTGCCTGTTGAATCATCAGCGCTGAAGATCACCGATTCAAATACACCAATATTCAACTTCTTGCCGATGTTAATACTGAGATGATGAAGGGCTGTAAATTTATTAGGATAGCCACCCTTGGTATCCCGAAGACCTCCCAAATTACCTGTAACATCAGCTGTCATCTGGTTTACTAAAAACAAGTAGTTGATCTTCCACACATTTACATTTCCCTTGATAAACCAAGCCGGCGGAGAAAAATCGGAATAAATCAACGAACGATATCCGTTACCAATAAAAAAACGGTCGTGACCAAATTGCAAATTGATGTGTTTCGTGGCTTCAAAAGTGATGTAGCCACGAGCCTGCAGGAAGTCTACTCCCTTTCCCTCCTTATATTCCTTCCAAAAGCCTTCATGGGGAATAACAGGGTTAAGAGCCATCTGTTCCCAAACGTACGAAGGGAGAACCGCCTGGTTATCGGTGAGGTAGCTATAAAATCCAACCTTCTTGTCTACCATACCCCGAACTTCAACCCCCCGGGTATTGACCAGAAGCATCTCATCTCTTCTGGAATCATTTGCGGAACCGAAATAAAGTACTGGGTTAATATGTAAATCAAAGTCTTCCTGGTCCACCGAATACAAGTCCGACTTTTTTTTGTAGAATCTTTTAAGAATTGGCCTTTTACTATCACTGGTTTCTGAACGAGACCATTCCCAATTGTCATTTCGGAAATACTCCTCGTTGAACTTGTCTGTTCTGGAGACGAATATGTCCTGTTTTGAAAGTGTATCAACAAAAACAGCAATTGCAGAACGTTTATAGGGTTTTACCGCAGTAAAAATTTGAGGCATGATCCTACCAGCCTTCACTTCATATCGGTCTATCCAATGGTAATAATCTTCATTGAGAGGGGCATAGCTACTTTGAGCCAGAAGGATCAGAGGGAAACTGCAAAAAAGGGTGATAAACAGTTTTAATTTCATAACGGCTAAATTAATGTTCCTCAAATTAGGAATTCGGGTTAAATGACGGCATTTCTTACAGACAGAACATCTGCAGATCGTTATAGATACTAATTAAGCCAATTTTTTTTAAACCAGGCCTGGTAGGTCTGTGCGGATTGGGTGCAGCCCGGATGAAACATGCGGGCCGCCCGGGCCCAGGAGGGGAGCTATGAAATGCATGAGGACCTATTCTTGTAATGCACTTTACACCCATGTCTTGAGGAAACGCCGAATTTCGAATGTCGAAGGCGTATTTTACCCCTTGCGTGTTCAATAAATTGTTTGTGCGAATCTAACTATGGCAAGGAATAATTCAGGATTCAAATCTAAAGGGCCCAGGAGGGAAGCTATGAAATGGACGAGGACCTATTCTTGTAATTCAGGACGCTTCCACGGACATGAACACCGAATATCGAATACCGAACAAGGAATGATGAAGGAGTGCGTTTTACCTCTTGCGCGGCTAGTAAATTGTTTGTGCGGTTCTATACTAGCGAAGAAGAATTCAGGTTTCTAATATGCTCAGCCCATCTTTGGCCTTTGCTGGAATCTGGTTCTCGAAAATTTTAGAGAAACCAGGCCTTGTATATCTGTTTTTGGTACTTATCTTTGCAGTCCTTTAAGGAAAAAAACGCAGATTTGATATGAAAAAAGGCATTCATCCAGAATACAGGGACGTAATTTTTTGGGATACTTCAAGCGATACCAAATTTTTGAGTCGTTCAACTTCCAACACGAAAGAGACCACCAAATGGGAAGATGGGAAAGAATATCCTGTCATCAAGGTCGAAGTTAGCTCAGCATCTCATCCATTTTTCACCGGCAAAAAGATGTTTGTGGACACAGCTGGCCGTGTAGAGAAATTCAAGAACAAATACCAGAAGAAAGCATAATTCTTCTTCTTTTCGTGGAGAAAAGTCAAAAGCCCTGCCTCTGCAGGGCTTTTTTATTCGCTCAATCTTTAAAAGTAGATTTGACATTTTATCATCCAATCTCTTCTTCGTTATCATTCAGGGGTTATTTTTGAGGAATGAACGTTATTTTATTCGATGACCCCGCCTTACGTGGTGCCCTGCTTCCGTTTACTTTTACTCGTCCTGTTTCGGGTATCCGAGTCGGGATACTTACCATTACGGAAAAATGGGAGAAAAGACTTCATCTGAAAGTCTCTGTAAAAACAGAAGCCTATCTTCAAAAAAAATTTCCTGTTATTTCTACTGCTGATAATTTACTTATAAATGGTGCTGTTTGTCCTGATGATCAGCTCATAGATACTATCAAAGCTCTTCCTTCCGGCTATTATTTAGTAAAAAAGGCCTTGCTTATCGCAGCTCGTAATCCGGAGGAAGAGATGAGCACCAAAAACACAATTGAGTACCAAAACCTTTTTACAGTAATCGATCACCCCTGGAAAATATTCCGTGAGAACGCCGATCAGCTCAAGCTGGATTTTAAGTTGATTACTTCTGGAAGAACTTCGGCCCGCATTGCTGATAAACATACAGTTATTTATGGCGAGGAAAATATTTTCATCGAAGAAGGAGTTAGTATTCTTGCTGCAATACTAAACGCCGAAAGCGGCCCTATTTACCTGGGGAAAAATAGTATTATCCAGGAAGGTGTAATGATCAGAGGGTCCTTTGCCCTTGGTGAGAATGCTCAAATCAATATGGGCGCAAAAATCAGAGGGGACACAACCGTAGGTCCGTTTTCAAAAGTGGGTGGCGAAGTAAGTAATTCAGTAATCTTTGGAAACAGTAACAAATCGCACGATGGCTATTTAGGGAATTCTGTGCTGGGTGAATGGTGCAATCTCGGAGCAGGAACGAATACCTCAAATCTTAAAAACAATTATGATACTGTAAAATTATGGAGTCATGGTGAACGTAATCTTGTAAATACGGGATTGCAATTTTGCGGTTTGATGATGGGCGACCACAACAAAGCGGGAATTAATACAATGTTCAACACCGGCACCGTTGTGGACGTTTGCTCTAACATTTTTGGTGCTGGCCTTCCACCCAACTACGTACCCTCCTTTTCGTGGGGCGGATCAAATGGATTTGTTACCCATCAATTCGATAAAGCGATTGAGACGATGCAACGCGTAATGCAACGAAGAGACATCGAGCTTAATAATGACGACTTGGAAATACTGTTGCACGTTTTTAAAATGACGGCCGCTTCCAGGGTTTGGGAACATAAAAATTAATTAGAACTAAATAAAAAACAGTGCTATTTAAAAAAATACCTGGTTTATCGGACACTAAAAAGCTTCTTACGGAAGCCATCAGGAAAAACCACACGGCCCATGCCCAACTTTTTGTAGGAACCGAAGGAACCCTGAATTTACCATTGGCCCTCGCCTATGCTACTTATTTGCATTGCGAGAATCGAGGTGAAGATGATGCATGCGGTGTTTGTTCTGCGTGCTCCAAGAACTTGAAATTCATTCATCCGGATACACATTTTGTATTTCCGCTCAGCAATATCAAGAGCGACAAAGACGAGGAACGATTTAAAGCTGAGATCACAAAATCGTGGCGTTCATTTTTATTAGAGCAACCTTTCGGAAATCTTAATGATTGGACGACTTCCTATGGTGGCGAAGATAAACAAGCCTTGATATCGCGGGAAGAAAGCAGGGAGATCATAAAAACACTTTCCCTCAAACCTTTTGAAAGTCCCTATAAGGTGATGATTATCTGGCAGCCGGAACTTATGCATCCCTCAGCAGCCAATGGAATTTTAAAAATCTTAGAGGAACCCGCTGCCCACACATACTTCATACTCGTAACGAATGCTGCCGAAAAGCTTCTTCCGACGATCATCTCACGCACGCAAATCATTTCAGTACCCTTATTGCAAGACAAGGAGATCGAAATGCAACTTACCATGCAAGGGGTCAACTCTGAAAAAGCCAGAAAAATAGCACCCCTGGCGGAAGGGAATATCAATTATGCGCTACGGCTGGTAGACAGCGAGGAAGATGACAATTCAACTCGTTTCATAGAATGGATGCGTGCCTGTTTCAAAAAAAGCTATACAAGTTTAGTAAGCCTTTCCGAAAGCTATCATGCGCTCGATAAACTCAGCCAAAAAAATTTGATGGTCTACAGTATGAATGTGTTGCGCGAAACTTTGCTTATTTTATCTGGAGTCAATCAAATGAATCGTTTGCGGGGAGAAGAACTTAAATTTGTTCAAGATTTTAGTAAAGTGATGAATGTTGAAAAAATTGATAAATCATTTTCCCTGATGAATGATGCAAGTTACCACCTGGAGCGCAACGGAAGCGCTAAAATGATTTTCCTCGATCTTTCTTTAAAACTTTCTAACATCATTAAGCCATGAATAAAATCTTTCGCATTGGCACAAGAGGTAGCAAGCTTGCACTGTGGCAGGCTGAGTTTGTGGCTAGTCTCATTCAGCCGTCCGGGTATCAGACAGAAATCGTTGCGATCGAAACACGCGGCGATAAGATTCAAAATGTAAACATTGCTAAGATTGGTAGTAAGGGAGTTTTTACCGAAGAAATTGAAGAAAAACTTTTAGATGGATCGATTGATATTGCCGTGCACAGTGCCAAAGATCTTTCTTCAGAGCTTAGTGATGAGTTGGAGTTGATTGCATTCACCGAACGCGAATTGCCAAACGACGTATTGATAAGTCCAAACAAAAGTATTGTTCTGACAAAGGATAAAATTAAAGTCGGTACTTCCTCTACCCGGAGGGTTGCATTTCTGAGGCATTTTTATCCAAATGTAGAACCGGTAATGGTACGTGGAAACTTGCAAACTCGTTTAAAAAAGCTTGAGGCTGGTGAATGCGATGCGCTTCTGCTAGCCTACGCGGGTGTACACCGCATGGGCTTTGATCACCTGATCGTAGAAAAAATCGAAACGAGTTATTTTGTCCCTGCAGTAGGACAAGGCACGCTTGCCATTGAATGCCATAAAAAATTGAGTTTTAGCAAAAAGGAAATCATTGAACGTTGGGTCAATCACAAAGAAACAGAAGCGTGCATTCGCGCTGAACGTGCTTTCCTTAAAACGATTCAAGGCGGTTGCAGCGTCCCTGTCTTTGGATACGCCTATTTAGATGGATCCCTCATAACCTTAAAGGGCGGCATCATTTCATTAGACGGCCAGCAGGTTATCAAAGTTAAACGTACAGGCATTGTAGAGGATGTAAAAGAACTGGGAGAGTCTGTTGCTAACGAAGTCCTTAAAAGTGGGGGAACAGAAATTCTAAAAAAAATCAAGGCCGAAATTGTTTTGTGAGGTCCAGCAGCTTTTTGCACGGCAGTGATGTTCAAAAAATCATATTATCTTGCGCTCTTTAATTTTTTTTATGAAAAGAATATTCTTATTTTCTTATATCAGTTTTCTCATTCTAACGGGATGTGCGCAAAACACAGATCATGTAGTTACTATCAAAACCAGCTATGGTGATATGATTGCTATTTTATATGATGAAACCCCCAAGCACAAAAAGAATTTTATAAAGCTTGCGAACGAACATTATTTTGATAGTACTCTTTTCCACCGGGTTATGCAAGGCTTTATGATTCAGGGTGGCGATCCGGATTCAAAGAAGGCGCAGCCTGGCCAACCGTTGGGTAGAGGTGGACCGGGGTATACCGTCGACGCGGAATTTAATCCAAAATTTTTTCATGAAAAGGGAGTGTTGTCTGCGGCTCGTTTGGCCGACGCACAAAACCCTAGTAAGGCGTCCAGTGGAAGTCAATTTTATATTGTTCAGGGTACCGTGATGAGAGAGGAGGATCTAAAAGTGGATCAGGTAAAATTTAATATGGCGATGCAACAGTTTTTTCAAAACCCCAACAACAAACCGCTTTATGATTCAGTTGTCGCTTTGTACAACTCGGGTGATATGAATGCTTACCAGAATTATATTATAGGGTTGAAACCGCGAATGGAAAAGGAGACCGGGGTCAATACAGAAAAAGAAATATCTCCTGAAATACTCAAAGCTTATACTACCGTCGGGGGTGCTCCTAATCTCGATGGAGAATATACTGTATTCGGACGTGTTATTAAAGGCCTGGATGTTCTGGACAAAATAGCTGCAGTACCGAGGGATCCCAGTGATCGACCGCTAGAGGATGTGAGGATGCTCGTTACAGTAGAAGAAATGCCTAAAAATAAAATCGAGAAATTATACGGTTATCACTACCTGGAAAAAAAATAATGGCATTTAGATTTAAACCCTGCCCTATTTACATTTTACGCTAACAAATGAAAATTCTCGTCACCGGATCGAATGGTTTGCTTGGCCAAAAGCTTACAGAATTGATATCGAAAGATAATGGTGTTCAATTGATAGCAACAGCTTCGCGGCCCTCGCTTTTAGCGTTGACCCCAGCAGAATTTTGCTTGTTGGATATAACGAATGAAATTGATGTAGACAATGTCATCGCACAAGTTAGGCCGGATGTCATAATCAATACGGCCGCCATGACCCAGGTAGATCATTGCGAAAGTCAGCGCGACGCCTGCTGGAAAGTAAACGTTTCAGCAGTTGAAAATCTCGTCAAGGCTTCGAGAAAAAATAATGCTCACTTCATCCACGTTTCAACTGACTTTATTTTTGATGGAAGTCAAGAATTACTGGACGAGGCTGCCATTCCCAATCCCGTAAATTATTATGGGGAAAGCAAGCTAGCCGGCGAAAAATTAGTTGTTGAAAGTGACATCCCCTGGTGCATTGTTCGAACTGTGCTGGTTTTTGGCGTAACTCAGGATATGAGCCGATCTAATATCGTTTTGTGGGTTAAGAAAAGCTTGGAGGAAGGTAAAAATATTCAAGTAGTATCGGATCAGTGGCGTACCCCTACCCTTGCTGAAGATTTGGCGATGGGTTGCTATCTTGCAGCGAAGAAAAAAATAAAAGGGATTTATAATATTTCAGGGAAAGATTATTTATCTGCCTATGATATTGCTATTCGCACCGCTGAATTTTTTAATCTGGATAAATCCCTCATAAAAAAAACCGACTCGACTCAGTTTACACAGCCAGCTCGGCGGCCTCTTAAAACTGGATTTATTATTGAGAAAGCGAGGAAAGACCTCGGGTATGAGCCCCATTCTTTTGAAGAAGGCCTAAAGGTACTAGCTTCACAATTGCACTGAATACTTGAAACTTGTTGATTTCGTACTTGATCCCGCTTAACGTTACAAAAATTTTGTCACACCATAGAAAGCGACGAAATCAATAATTATTTAATCGAAGATTTTTTTTGTTGTACCGCCAGGTAATAAAGAGGAATTCCGATAAGGGTAATAATCAATCCCGGCCACGTAAAACCGGGTTTATAAATGATGAGCAACGTGCAAAAAGTGATACCCATTACAATATAAACAAAGGGGAGGACGGGATATCCAAAAGCTTTATACGGACGATCTGCATCGGGCCTTTGCTTTCGAAGAATAAAAATTCCAGCAATGGTCAACGTATAGAAAATAACCACTACAAAAGAAATCATATCCAGTAAATTTCCGTAACCACCACTTAAGCAAAGGACGGAAGCGACAACACATTGCGCCCATAGTGCCCATTGTGGAACTGAGTTTTTATTCAACACCCCTGCTTTCTTAAAAAAAAGATTATCGTTAGCCATTGTATAGTATACTCTAGCACCTGCCAGAATAAGACCATTATTACAACCAAACGTCGAAACCATAATTAGCAAGGCAATCACATATTTCCCGCTTTCACCAAAAATCTGATTTGCTGCCGAAATAGCCAACCTATCTTCTTGTGGATACGCTATTCCGTCAAGTGGAAGAACGTTCAGGTACATTAGGTTAGTTGTAATATATAACAGCGTAACCATCAGGGTACCCAAAAAAAGACTCAATCCAATATTCCGTTTGGGATTTTTGATCTCACCGGCAATAAACGTCACGTTGTTCCAAGCATCGCTGCTAAAAACCGTACCAGTCATCGCAGCAGCTATTGCGCCCAATAAAGTAATTCCCCCGATTTCCTTCCACCCGGAGGGTTCCTTACCTGCTGAATTGATTCCAAAATCTTGGAAAGCATTAAAACCAACCTGCCAATTCTCACTCCAAAAACTATCTTTTACGAGGAGAAAACCGAAAAGAATAAGCCCGAAAAGAGCTACTAATTTTGAGATAGTAAACGTGGTTTGAATGAGTTTACCTTCCTTGATTCCTTTGGTGTTAATATAAGTGAGAAGAAAGATTAGAAAAATCGCAGAAATCTGAGCTGCTGAAATCTCAACGAAGCCAAGATCCAGTAGCTTATTGTTTTCGCTCATCCACGGGAAAATATAAGCCGAGAATCGGGCAAAGGCAACACCGACAGCTGCTATGGTTGCAGTTTGTATTACGGCAAATAGGCTCCAACCATATAGAAAAGCAACCAATGGATTATAGGCTTCCTTAAGATACACATATTGTCCACCGGCTTTTGGAAACATTCCGCTTAACTCGCCATAACTGACGGCTGCGATAATGGTCATCACTCCCGTAATAAGCCAGACTATAACAAGCCAGCCCGGACTTCCAACATTTCGTACAACATCTGCGCTAACAATAAATATTCCGGAGCCTATCATAGAGCCTGCAACAACCATCGTTGCATCCCACAACCCCAGCTCGGGTTTGAACTTAGCTTCACTCATGAATTCCATGATTAAGCTTTGAATATAAGAAAATGGTTATATAGTTTGCTTGCGCTCCCATAATTGGTAATCGGTAAAAGGTAATCAGTAATCGGTGCTAGTCGGACATACCGATTACTGATTACCTTTTACCACACTCCTATATACTATTTTTTCGAGCAGTGTGATTAAGGTTCTAATGATGGCGCATTAGGAATTTCAATTTCAAAAGTCGTGCCTGCACCAACCTCCGATTGAACGGCAATCGTACCTCCTAATTTCTGAACGGTTTCTCGCACTATATATAATCCGAGTCCAGCTCCTTCGCTACGCTCGGTGGCCCGGTAAAACATATTAAAAATTTTAGGAAGAAAATCAGCAGGTATGCCAATGCCATTATCCTGAACCCTGATAGTCAATTTATCTTTTTCCACCTGAATATAGAAATGTACCAGGCTTTGTGGTTTTTTTTGATCGCGATATTTAATAGAGTTAGAAAGCAAATTGCTGAATATAACTACAAGCCTGTACGCATCACAATAAAGTGGGCTTTGACCCATCGTATCAATCGTTTTTAATACCTCCGAAGATCCATCCATATATTGTAGCCGTGAAATACTATCGTTTACTACTTTCCGGATATCAATTCGTTGGACATCTAAATCCTGGCGCGCATTTCTAGAATAGTCTAAAATCTCTTTGAGGGTTTCATCCAGCTTTTGTATACTATGTTCCATCATTTCAAAATACAAATCCATGCTCTGTTGCTTTTTGTCCTGCATTTTCGCAAGATTTAATAATCCCAGCACAGACATGAGAGGTGCACGTAAATTGTGTGAAACACTGTAGACGAAACTGTCAAGTTCCTTGTTGATTTTAGTCAATTCATCATTCTGTTCTCGCAAAGCCAGATCAGATTTTTTCCTTTGTGACTCAAATTGCTTTTGCTTTAGGGAATTAATAATAGCGTTTGGCAGTCGCATAAGGTTAGACTTTAATACATAGTCATCGGCTCCTTCTTTCAAACACGTAACGGCAAATTCTTCAGATACAGATCCCGTAACCAGAATAAAAGGAACTGTGATGCCTGAGCGTCTGCAAAGTTTTAACGCCTCAAAGGAGTTAAACTGGGGCAGACTATGATCCGACAGAATAACATCGGCATCGTACTTGCGAAGAGCTTCAATAAACTCCGGGCGATTATCCACCCGGTTAGTTTCAAAAATAAGCCCCCCTCTGCGCAACTCTCTTTCTATTAGACCAACGTCATCTTCAACATCCTCTAAAACCAAAATTTTTAATGGTTTATCCATTTTCTTTTATGTTAACGTATCAACCTATGCTGGTGATTGATTGAGGATCATCCAAAATAATCCCAACTGCGCCACGGCCGCCACAAATTTTTCGAATTCCACGGGTTTTACAACGTACGCATTGACACCCAATTTGTATGATTCAATTATATCACGGTCCTCTTTTGAGGAAGTCAAAATTACTACTGGTATCAGCTTCTTCTGTTCATCACCTTTTATTTTGCGCAGCACTTCTATCCCGTCTACCTTAGGCATTTTTAAATCCAGCAAAATAAGCTTAGGTGTAGGTGTGCTGCTTTTGCCAAATAAAAAGGCCAGGGCTTCTTCCCCATCATGCAAATGCACCAGGTTGTTAGCAAGGTTATGCTTCTTTAGTACCCGGATTGTTAATTCTGCATCGTCTGGGTTGTCTTCTATTAAAAGGACTTCGACCGCCTGATTGTTATACATTATTTAAATTATTTTATGTTATTGGGATAAAAAAGTAAAAAGTGGCGCCTTCATTTACGCTGGCCTCTACCCAGATTTGACCACCATGACGTGTGACAATACGATGCACAACGGCCAGCCCTATCCCTGTACCTTCAAATTCTTCAGCTTTATGAAGGCGCTGAAAAACTCCAAATAGCTTGTTGGCATATTTCATGTCAAAACCTACTCCGTTGTCGCGGATATAATATGTTAAATGGTTATTGTCTTTATTACAACCTATCTCAATTTGTGCCAAAGGTTGCTTTTGAGTATATTTTATAGCGTTGGAAATTAAGTTAGTCCAAATTTGCCTTATCATACTGAGATCCCCTTCTACAGAATAAAGCGGGCTAACTTTAAATTCAATTTCCCTTCCTGTTGCTGCCGTCATCAATTCTTGCTTTACGTGATCTACAAGCGAATTCATATGCACGGTGGTTTGTGCGAGTTCTCTTCTACCTAAACGAGAAAAGTCAAGAAGATCGTCAATAAGCTTTCCCATTCTGCTCGCATTCCTTCTGACAATTTGCAAAAGTCTGTTTGATTCGGGATCTATTTTAAAATCGTACTCCTCTTGTAATATCTTCGTATACCCATCGATGGACCGCAACGGAGCTCTTAAGTCGTGGGATACCGTATAAGTAAAAGATTCCAATTCTTTGTTAACCTCTGCCAGTCGTTGTTCCACTTCATGACGGTCGGTAATATCAAATACAGTAGACCGGCTTTTAATATAATTCCCATCCGTGTCAGTAATGGCAGTAGCGCTTAGGATACCGTAAAGGGGATTAGCATTTTTACGGGTAATTTCACAATCCAGATTATTAATAAAACCTTTTGATTTCAACGTTTTAAAACTGTCTTCATAAGAATTCCGGCTTTCCTGCGAGAGTAAATCAGAAAATTTAAGTTGACCAATAACCTGTTCTCGGGTACAGCCGATCCATTCCAACGATGTTCTATTCATCTCCACTATGGTTCCCGTTGCATCTACCGAATGATATCCGCAAGGTGCATTGTTATACAGATCCTTAACCTCTTCGGAAGCTAATCTCAAAGATTCTTCTGCCTGCATGCGAGTACGGAGGGTGGTGCTTATTGTTAAAAAAAGAACTATAATTATAATCACTGTTGCGACTAGCAGCGTGATAAAAGTGAATGTAAATTTTTTAACTTCATCTTTAAAGGAAGCCATCCGCTGATGCAATAATTTTTTCTCTTCACTCTCCATCTCTTCGATCACACCATTTATTCCTGTTACCAACATAGTGTTATCAGGTGAGGATATTAGTTTCCGAACCGAATCAAGGGAATGCAGACGCGCTAGAATGACCCTATCAATGAAGTCAACCTTCTTACCTGCTAATACTCGACTTCTATCCAAACGGGATTGTTGACTGGAATTGTTTTTCGTGAGGTTGGCAAGTGTTGTAAGGTGCTGATCAGCATCACCTATGTTTTTTTTATAGAATGTGACAAAGGAAGTATCACCCGTTATAGAATATCCAATTAGCTCAGCCTCAATTTTGAGATGCACAGCATGAAGTTTTTCAATATGATAAAGGACTTCATTTGTATATGAAACCATCTGGCTGGTAGCCATAGAATCTCGACTATTTCTATATGAATAAACGCCCAATAAAGTGAGTATACCCAAAGCCAGAAAAAATCCGCCCAGTATTTTTCGATCGTAATACACTTTCATAACTATAGTTAACACAATCAGCCTGTTGTTTTGCATATCGGCTGATGCTGTACATTTCACTGTACCTACCTGGGAAATTCGGACCAATGTGATAGCCAGGCACGTTCACACTTTCATGGATGGGCTCCTTCTGATAAAGATACAAGGATTTCCCAAAGTAAAAAGATGAAGTAAGGTCGATGTAAGTTAATGGCCACAGTGATAGAATTGTAGGGGCAACAACATTTCAGACGGCTAGTCTGATATACAGGGTAGGCGCCGTGTTTGCAAACCGAAAACTATTCGAACAATTCCGTTATCGGCTGACCCGTACTGCCATTTGGAAAATTTATGTTCAATAGGACGGATATGGTAGGTGCAATATCTGTAATTGGATGGTATTCAACGGATGAACCTTTTTTAATACCGTATCCATAGAATAGAGCAGGTACGTGCGTGTCGTATGAGTATGGTGATCCATGCGTAGTTCCCTGTTTGGAACCTGATTCAGTCCATCCCGGTTCAAGGACAAACGCAATATCACCCGATCTTTTAATATGAAAACCGCGGATTACTTTTCCTTTTATTCCTGCTTCATCGTAGCTACCCTGTCTTAAAATAGCTTCGGTGTAATAATTTGCTACACCCTCCAAGGTCATTAAATACTTACCGATGAGCTCTGTGACCAGAAACATATCCAAACCCGCCGATTTGGGGTCTCGCTGAAAAGCTTCCTGGTTTAAAAATATTTGGTGATTGCTGACATTTTCAATAAAAGATTTACCGGGATAATACGAAGATAAGAATTGCTCAAGTTTGGACTTTAAAGATCCACTAAAATATCCCGATGGAACTTTATTATCCTTCAGATATTGAGGTACATCTGCTACGGCATGATCGGCGGTTAGAAATACGCTGTAGTTACCGACGCCTACCTCGGCATCTAGCTTCTTCAACAGGTCTTCTATGTTCCGGTCCAATCGAAGGTATGCGTCTTCAAGTTCGACAGCATTTGGACCCTTTGCATGTCCGATCGCATCTGTCGCGGAATATGAAATGCATAAAAAGTCAGGTACCTTATCCTTTCCCATTTGCTCTCCGATAAGTGCGGCCTTTGCCATCTCCGTCAAATAATCATTACTGAATGGCGTAGAACTGAGCAGCCCAAAATTGCCATTCTTTGCCCGCAGTTGCGATAATTTATAAGGAAAAACAGGCCGATCCAGCCCCGAAAATTTAGTTTCATAGGGAGAATCATCAGGCCCGGATTCGACGTATTGTTCAATTGGAAGTAACGTTTGCCAATCTTGAGAAAGGTATTTATCTGCCATTTTTTGTGCGTTGAATTTTTCAACCCATTGGGGAAGGTTCAACATATAATATGTGCTGGAAACGAATTTTCCGGAGTTTGAATCATACCAGTAGGCCGCATCGGCCATATGGCCCGCTGGTAGTATAGCTCCTCGGTCCTTTATGGAAACTCCTATTACTTTGGCTTTTTTTTGCGTAAATATTTTTAATTCATCGGTAATGGTAGAGGAGATTAAACGGCCCGGCGATAACTTTCCGTTCGCTTCCGCATTTCCAACAGGTTTGTATAAAGTATCCTCCACACAATTCACCATTCGCCTGATCTCCTTATCGTAAAATTCGTTTCCAATAATTCCATGAATACTGGGGGTTGCGCCTGTGTACACAGAAGCATGACCAGGTCCTGTTACAGTAGGCACATAGTTATAATGTGCGTTCTTTAACATAAAGCCGTCAGTCATCATACGCCTGAAACCACCCTTGTTAAACTTATCGTAGAAGCGGTAAAGATATTCTTGCCGCATCTGGTCCACTACAATCCCTACTACCAACTTTGGTTTTTGACTAACGTCATTCTGCTGGGCGTAGAGCAGAGTGCTAAGGAACAAACTGAATAATAAAAACAAACTTCGCTTCTTCATAATATAGATTTCACCCCCAATTTAACAATTATGATTCTTCCAAAAAGGAAATGATTTTTGAATGGTCAATTAATTATAAGGACAATAGATCTTTTCATACTCATCGTGTTCATAAACTTCCTTTCGGAGCATTTTTCCCTCGTCATCGTAATAAATAACAACAAAAATTGACGCTTCCTCTATGTGCTTTTCCGTGAAATACATCGGCTCGTCTGCCGAACCTACATTTTTAACATCAGTAAACGATATTGGGAGTATAGTTCCCTTTCGACTGTGCAATACACCGTAGCTGCCATCCTGCTGAATGATGGCAATTTTTTCATTTAGTTTATTGCTGATCATTTTGATTTTTTTAACATTCTTCAAAAGAATATTTCGCGTTTTGAATTCATAAATCATCCATTGCGAACCTTGCTTTACGAATGCCGCAGTGTCATTCCAATATTGAACTTCGTTAAACTCAAACTTACTGAATGGCTTATTGTCCCATCCGATAAAACCATAAAAACCATTTTTATAGGCAGATATGAGTTTGGTGTTATGTAAAAAAAGATTTTTATCATATTCCGGCTTAATGAGTTTCTTTTTTACAACGTCATACAAACCGAACTTCAACGATTTCAACAAAGAAACGATCCCATTGTTTACGGTTCCAACAGCATCGTATACGATGGGCAAAATTAGTTTTCCGTCTCTGTTAATCAATCCTTTTTTTCCTCCTTTATCAACAATGAAGAGTCCGTAACCAGCATATGCAATTTTATCAAATGTTATTTTAAATAGTTGTCGTCCACCCTGGTCATAAATGCTTTTTGTGTCTTTTCCTTCTAAGATTAAGAAAGCAGACGAGTCCTGGCCCGGCATAACTTCCACTTTGACAGGATGTGCCCCGTCTGCAAAATTATATTCCGAAAAGTATGTTCGTACGCTATCCTTTTTGTACGCCACTGCAAAGGGTCCCGAAAAAATTATTGAATCGTATGGTGATCCTAAAAAGTGAGCAGAGATGGTATTATACAACATCCAGGAAGAGTCAGCTTTCACCGCTACCCACGGATCATTGGATATAAATTGTTGCAGCACATTCGAGTCAAGCATAAGGGAATCGGACACTGGAGAAAATGAGGAGGCCAATGTATTCGTGTCAAAGCCTGTCTCCATCCCTAAGTTTTGATTCAACACATCATAATCATTTCCA
>CAZAHL010000160.1:0-15829 GCA_964484845.1 uncultured Chryseolinea sp.
TTACGTCATCACCCATTTTTTCCTTGCCCCAAGGTGTCTAACTCGCAATGACGTGCTACTCATACGTCACTACGCTTTTATCTCGTCATGCCGAGTAGGACACCTTCCTTTTTTCAGACTTTATAGGCAGACACTCATGCCGACAGTAAGGCTAACAGAAAAACTACTCACGATAACAGTTTAACCACTCACCATTTCCGCGGATTACTCACTTCCGGTGATTTCAACCCTTTAATTGCGGTATTTTGAGTAAGCAAATACGATCCATTAAACTTCTGCCGACTATGAAAACGAATGACTTGACATCTAACGTAATCTTTTCTTTAAGTTTTGACATTTTAGACAAGCATTCATACAGTAGCTTTCACTGTAATTCAGTATGATTTATCTTTACTTGTCGATACTAAATATCTAACGCTATTTATTCTGGCTACTTCGATGGTACGATGCTTATATAATCACAGTTTTCAACGAACCTTAAAAAGAAAATATCTGGTTCAAGGAATGTTTCTGGCTTTAGTGTTGGGAGCCATGCCTTGTTATTCGTTCCAGGTCAATTCTAATGTGGATAGTTTGCAGGGGGTGCTTCAGATAACTACCGATACGAATCGGGTCAATGTGCTGAATGAGTTGGGAAGGCAATTCTGGATGTCTCAGCCCGATACGGCTCGCTTTTATACGCGGATTGCTCTGAATGAGTCCAAAAAAATTAACTATCCGAAGGGAGAGGCCGAGGCGCTTCGTATTATAGGGTGGTCATACCATTACGAGAACAATGAAGTACAAGCGAAGTTTTATATGAAGAAGGCGGTTTGGATTTTCGAGCAGATGGGGTTCGAACCTGGTTTAGCTGCCGCATTGAATAACCTGGGTGCGATCAATAATAGCAAGGGTGATTATGCTGAAGGTTTGCAAGCATCCCAACGAGCTCTTACAATTTTTCAAAGTTTAGGCAATCAGGAAGCGATAGGGTCGGTACTCAATTACATTGGCATCAACTATCAGAACCAGGGAAATTACGATAAGGCAATCGAGTATTGTTTGCAGGGCCTGCAAATACGCCGAAAGATTCAAGACCATCCCGGAATAGCATTCTCCCTCATTAACATGGGAAATATGTATTTGGCTGCCGATGAACTCAACTCAGCGCTGGAATACTATCAACAAAGCTTATCCTACAGCCAAGAGAAGGGATTGCCTTCTCTTGAATATTCCCTGCTGCGACTTGGAGAAACATACGGCCGGTTGGGTCAATACGAAAAAGCATTACTTTATTTGCAGCGTATATTAAGAACAAATTCCAACAATGTACTTGCGCTAAATTCCGTGGGAGAAGTTTACTTTGCCATGAAAGAATACGAACTTTCTCTAAAGCACCTGTTGAAAAGCTTATCGCTGCTAGAAAAAGGCAATGACAGAACTTACGCCAATGTGCTTAATAACATAAGCAATGTATATAATGCTCAGGAGCGATACCCGATAGCATTGTCTTATGCACAAAGAAGCCTTGCTTTATCGCGACAATTGGGTGGCAGGAAAGAAATCAAAAACGCAGCCCAAACCCTATCCCAAATTTATGCACGACAGCATGATTTCGCCCGCGCCTATGAGTACCAGCACCTGTACGTTTCACTAAAAGATTCGATCACTTCCCAGGAATATACCCAGCGCTTAGCTGTGCTGGAAGCCAATCTGGAGCTAGCGAAAAAACAAGCGCACATTGAGACGTTGACCCAGGAGCAGCAACTTCACCACCAAGAGTTGAAGCGGCAGGCAATTCTACGCAACTTTTTTATTGCTGGGCTAGGCTTCATGCTGGTGCTGAGTTTGGTGATTTTTCGGAATATTGGACTGAAGCGAAAAGCTGAACGGCTACTGAAAGATCGCTTGGAAAGGGACCTTGAGTTAGAACGCTTGGAGAAGGAGCAAAAGTTAGCTGACTACAAGAGCCGCACAGCTGACCTGGAGATGATGGCTTTACGAGCACAAATGAACCCTCATTTTATCTTCAACTGTCTCAATTCAATTAACCGCTTTATCCTTAAAAATGAACCGGATGCGGCGTCTGACTACCTGACTAAATTTTCCAAACTTATCCGTCTGATTTTGCAGAACTCTCAAGCAAAGTCTGTATGTCTTGAAAATGAATTGGAAGCTCTTTGTCTGTATATTGACATGGAGATATCACGTTTTGAAGATCACTTTGATTACCAAATTATTTTGGATCCAGCGTTGGAGATTGAGCATTTAGAAGTACCACCGCTCATCATCCAACCCTACGTGGAGAATGCTATTTGGCATGGCTTGATGAACAAGGAAGGCAAAGGTCATTTATTGATTGACCTGCGCCGGGAAAGCAATACGCTATGCTGTGTTATTACCGATGATGGGGTAGGACGCGAACAGGCTGCTACCCTGAAGAGCAAATCAGCAAACAAGAACAAATCTCTCGGCATGCAGATTACCGCTCATCGACTGGAGTTAATTAATGCGCTGAATGATAAAGCTACGACAGTGGAAGTTACCGACTTAGTTGACTCTTCAGGGGAGGCTTGTGGCACGAGTATACTATTAAAAATACCGGTGTAGCAATCTGATGCTATTGTTCTAAAATAATAGCGTCCACTCATTTTAATTATTGCAAAATATGATCAAGGCTATTCTTGTTGATGATGAAAAACATTGCCGCGAGACACTTTCTATTCAATTAGAAAAATACTGTTCGGAAGTACAACTGCTTGCCCAATGCAGTTCTGCAGTACAGGGATTGGAAGCGATTGCCCAATACCAGCCCAATGTGGTATTTTTGGACGTTGAGATGCCAAAGATGAATGGCTTTGAAATGCTCCAGCAATTTTCACATATTCCGTTTGACGTTATTTTTACTACGGGTTATGATGCTTATGCGATTAAAGCAATCCGCTTTAGCGCCATAGATTACTTGCTTAAACCCGTTGATAAGGACGAACTCATAAAAGCAGTGGCTAAGGTTACTCAGAAGACCGGTCACAATCTGACACAGCAACTTCATATTTTGCTGGAAAGGCTGGGTGATAAGCACGTATCGTTGCAAAAAATTGCCTTGCCTACCCTTGATGGTTTTGAATTAGTGGCCCTCGAGAATATCCTCCACTGTGAAGCGGATAGTAATTATACCTACGTTGTACTTAAGCATACAAAGAAAGTTTTGGTTTCACGTACGTTGAAGGAAATAGAGGAGTTACTTGAAGGACATGCTTTCTTACGGATACATCATTCGCATCTTGTTAACCTAAATGAAATTGTCCGCTACGTTCGGGGCGAAGGCGGTTATGTGATTATGAGCGATAATACATCAATTACAGTATCGCGTAGTCGAAAAGATGCCTTGCTGAAGATCTTTGCGTAACCTTAGCGGAAGTAATTCAAGTAGAATTTTTGTAAGCGGAAATTTTGTCAATACGGATTCAGCTGATTTCAACTTCTATCGTGGGGATCTGCAAATTTCTGAACCTGTGCTGAAAACAAAATGTCCGTAGCCCAGGAAAATATCAATTTCGAAATGAAGCCTTTTTTGTTTGTATCTCTCCGAGAAATGTACGGGGAGGGCGACTTAAAAGCCTCTGAATTTCCAGAACTTATTCGTTACAAGTTTATGTTGTTCATATACTTTTTAATATGCCGTGCCAGAAATATATTGGCACAGTCAAGACATTTATCGGTAGGCGAAACTATGAAACTTGAAATGCTATCAGTAGCCTCTCGACTTTTTTTTGACCGGCTTGCTTTGATCGATCTACTCCGATCTCAATGAGTTAACGGGGTTAACAATGGAAGCCTTTATCGTTTGGAAACTCACGGTTAAAAGTGTGATCAGGAGTGCAACCATACTGGCTGTGACGAAAACCCATATCGATATGTCGGTATGGTATTCATAACGTTGTAACCACTGATTTAAGAAATGCCATGCAATGGGATTGGATATTAAACAAGAAATACTGACTAGTAAAATAAATTCTCCTGATAGCATTTTCCATAAAGTGGTAACAGAGGCCCCCAAAATTTTCCGGATTCCAATTTCTTTTTTGCGCTGCTCTGCTACGAAGGAGGCCATGCCAAATAACCCTAAACAACTTATGAAAATGGCCAACATGGAAAATAAACTCGACAACTTTCCAACGCGTTCTTCTGCCGCGAATTTCATGGCATATTCTTGATCGGTAAATTTGTAGTCAAGTGGAACTGCTGGAAATAGCGCTTGGAATACCTTTTCAATTTTTGACAACGCTTCACTTGCACCCATGTTGGGATTTAATCGAATATTGATCATGACTTTTTCCCTATTGTTTAACCAGAAAACGGTTTGTTTAACGGGTTCATACGGCGAAGTTATGATCATGTCCTTGATGACCCCGATTACTGTGAACTTTCTGCCGTTCCAGGTGATTTCCTCATGAATTGGTTCCTTCAATCCCATGAATCGTACTGCTGTCTCATTGAGAACAACTGCGGATGAATCAGTGGCAAAATCTCTTGAAAAATCACGGCCTCGAACAAAATTCCAGTTCATCGTTTCTCCATACTCATGTGTTACTGCCATGGTAGCAAAATTACTTTGCTGATTGGGATCTTTATTCTTCCAGCTAAATCCAGTATCATTATACCAAATTTCTGTTGGTGGATTTGAAGATTCCGCCATATCGACAACGGCCCCGGATTTTTTTAATTCATTTCTTAAAGCGTCAAATTTTCCCCACTGATCCGGAGCAGTTTTCGTGACCGTGATCAATCCTTCGCGCGTATAGCCAATAGGTCGGTTTTTAGCAAACTGGACTTGCTGCCAAACAACGCTCGTCCCAATAATCAACGCGATCGATACTGTAAATTGTAAAACCACCAATACTTTCCGTGGGAGGGAAGCAAACCGGCCAGCTTTAAAAGTGCCTTTCAGCGCTTTCACCGGTTGAAAAGACGATAGATATAAAGCCGGGTAGCTTCCGGATAACAAACCTGTAATAAAAATGAACCCTAAACTTATTATCCAGAAATAGACGTTAGTCCAAAGCAGTTCCATGCTTTTATCCGTCAGTTGATTGAACCAGGGCAATGAAGCTGTCACAAAACCTACGGCCAATATGAAAGCAAAAACCACCACCAAAAAGGACTCAGCTAAAAATTGATAAATCAACTGGGATCGCTCCGAACCAATCGATTTACGGATACCCACTTCTTTAGCACGTTTCTCCGACTGGGCTGTGCTGAGGTTCATAAAATTAATACAGGCTAATAGGAGGACAAAAAAACCAATTATACCAAACAACCAAATTAATTGCACTCTGCCTCCAGACTCACTTCCATTTTTCCATTCGGAGTGAAGATGCCAACGGCTCATGGGCTGTAAAAACAATCTTGGGTTTTCCCTCTGCGCTTGTTCTTTGCTTAGCTTGATATATCGGATATCTTTTATTTTAGACGATATGGCTTCAAATGTTGTGTTGGGTTGAATTTCAACATATGTATTGATGACACTGCTCCAATTGTTTTCATCTGCTTTCATCCATTCGGAATTTGAAGATTCCCATAAATCCATGTCGAAATAAAATGTAAAGAATTAAATTGCGAGTTGTCTGGCAGTTCCTCATATACACCCGTCACCTTCACATCCATTGTATTGTCGATGCGCATCGATTTATTCATAGGATCGACATCACCAAACAGCGCTTTTGCCGTAGATTCAGAGAGCACAATGGAAGCGGGATCATCCAAACTCGTCCAGGATCCTTTCAGCATTTTGATGGAAAACATTTCGAGTGCCCCATTGTCCATGAATGTGCCACTTCGCGAAATTGTTTTATCGTTGACCGAAAGTGCGTGGGTGAGTTCCCACCACCTCCTAACCACATGTTTGAAGTCACCCTTATACGAGCTCTTAAGTTCCTGGCTTAACGGCCTGGGGACAACGCCCCCCGTGTTTATCTCACCATTGTTAGTTTGGTGTTGATAAATCTGAGCAATGTGCTTATAGTTTTTATGATAAGTATTAAAGGAAATCTCATCATATACCCACATCCCGATCAGCATGGTAACGCTTATACCTACGGTCAGTCCAGCGATGTTGATAAAGGAATAACCTCTGCTTCGGTTGAGATTTCGAAGGGCAATTTTGATGTAATTTTGTAACATAAGGCAAGGTTAATACCTAGCATCTTTCCAACATGTGTGCCATGTGCAAATGACTTAAAGAACGTTTAATTGGCGTCATTACTACGATCCATGTTTCAAATACGGTCTACTTTGTCCGAATGTAATACACTTTTCGAGATGGCCATCCGACAGAAAGCAGGTGGGAATACCTACCAAGCGAAATCCGAAATCATCTAAGCAAGACTCATAAAATTTTTAGACAACATCGTAGTAACGGCAGGTGCATTCGCGTCAAAACTTTCCTGATTCCGATTTTCGTGCACGTTGTATCCCGTAAAAGGTGGTCAGTGCATATCTCCGTTTCACTCAACATCATAAATTTAATGAACAATTAAATTCCAATATTACTGACACATTTTATAGAACAGACCCAGTTTCGGGAAACATGTCATTGACCATATAGTGGAAGGGTTGTAATACCCTGGGGGCGGTTCACCCAACCGCCATCGGGCAACTTGTTTTATCCGTATTCGGCCATCCCTGCTCGTAATCGTTCGATTAAAAGAGTCAAAATCCCTGTATTCAGCCTAAAATCGGGTTTTCATTTTGGATTGATAATTGGAAAAGCACGTCTATCGAATCTAAATGTTATGCTGAAAAACCATCTTCGTATTGCCCTGCGCAGTATTCTTAAGCAAAAAATATATAATAGTCTCAATGCGATCGGGCTTGCCACTGGTATTGCATGCGGGCTGATTATCGCGCTTCATATCCAGGAAGAACTGAGCTATGAAAAGGATTTTCCACAGTATGAAAATATTTACCGTGTTCATGAAGATCAATGGGCTAAAAGTAGTCCGCCGATGGCGCTTGAGATCTTGCGCAACGTTCCCGAGATGCAAACCATCGGACGCTTTGCTTCGAATGGCACCCATGTGGTGAATACGGATAGTAACAATCCTGGAGAGGTGAGCGGATATTTTGCCGACTCCACTGTTCTTGATGTTTTCAGCCTGAAGATCGTTGATGGTGACAGAAAACAGGCGCTTGCCACAGACGGTACAATGGTGATCACCCAAAGTATGGCCAAACGTTATTTCGGAACGGAAAGCGCAGTAGGAAAAGTGCTGAAGTTCGATAACGATAAAGAACTGCGGGTAGTAGCAGTGATCGAAGATCTGCCACAGAATTCTCACCTTAAATTTGATTATCTCGTTCCTATGCCATCGTTTTATAAACAGTCGTCTCCGAATTGGACAAGTAAGAAGGGCTGGATGGTGATGTACACCTATGTGAAGTTTGCTTCGGAGAAAGATTACCTGAATGTGCGGAGCAAATGGCCACAATTTCTCCTGAAATTTTACGAAGGTGCTCCCGATGTGAAAGAAAAGGCAGC
This sequence comes from uncultured Chryseolinea sp., assembly GCA_964484845.1. Classification (GTDB taxonomy): domain Bacteria; phylum Bacteroidota; class Bacteroidia; order Cytophagales; family Cyclobacteriaceae; genus Chryseolinea. The sequence continues at coordinate 7,520 of CAZAHL010000160.1, forward strand.
GAACGAAGTATTGAAATTCATGCCGTTGAAAGATATTCATCTGAAATCCAATATGGAGCAAGAGATGAGGGCCAACAGCAGCATACTTTATGTCTATATATTTCTTGCCGTGGAGGCGCTGATCTTGATTATCGCTTGTGCTAATTTTATGAGTCTCTTCACCACGCAGGCGATAAAAAGAATGAAGGAAGTTGGCATGCGCAAGATTATGGGCGCAAAGCCTGCGCAGCTCATGTCCCAGTTTTTTACGGAGGTTGTTTTGTTAACGGTCTTCTCGCTGGTGCTGGCGATTATTCTTTATCAGATCGTGATTCCCTTTTACAATGATATTTCCGGAAAGTCATTGGGTGTGTGGCAGGTGTTTGAAGGAGACAATCTTATAGTGATCATCAGCATTCTGCTCTTCATTGTAATTTTCTCTGGTCTTTATCCTGCATTTTTCATTGCACGTTTCAGGTCCGGATCTTTTTTAAGAGAGGATAAGCTGCCGAACTCCATTCCCAACCGTGTTCGCAGCGGCTTGGTAGTATTTCAATTTGTCGTTTCAGCTTCTCTTATTGCTGCAGCGATACTGGTGCAGCAGCAAATGGACCTCATGCGCAGCAAAGATCTGGGCTTTGATAAAGATCAGGTCGTTAATGTAAAACTGTATGGCACATTGTGGCATAAGGTCTTCAGCGAAACAGAAATTGTGAAGAATGAATTATTCAAGAATCCTGATATTCTTTCTGTGGGACGTACAGGTAACATCGTTGGTGATCACCTCAGTGTTGAAGGTGTTGTTCCCGAAGGCAAAGAAGCGGATGGGGACAAATATCCATCGGTGCGGGTGATGCGCATTGACGAGGGCTATCTCGATGTAATGGGCATTCAACTGGCAGCAGGCAGAAATTTTTCAACTGAGTTCAATGACTCTTCTTCTTTTATTATCAATGAGAGCGCGGCGAAGATGATGGGATTAACGGATCCTGTCGGCAAGCGTATCAACAACATGAGCATGAACCGCATCGGCACGGTAGTGGGTGTTGTAAAAGATTATCACTTTACATCGCTGCACAATGCCATCGAACCACTTGTGATGGAGTATAAGCCGGAGTGGACTGGCTTCCTCACGGTGAAGCTTCGCGCAGGCAAAACATCCGAAACATTGGCCTATATCAAACGCACGGTCGATGCCCTCGCCCCGGGCAGTCTCTTCGCGTACGATTTTCTTGATGACCACCTGGATCAGCTCTATAAATCCGAAGACAGCATGGGCAAAGTGTTCCAGTTCTTTTCGATACTCGCTATCATCATTGCCTGTCTTGGTTTGCTCGGACTTTCTGCCTATACCGTTGAAAGCCGTACAAAAGAGATCGGTATCCGCAAAGTACTGGGTGCAACAGTGACCGGAATTGTAACGCTGGTTTCATCAAGGTTTTTTGTGCTCGTGCTGATCGCGTTGGCAATTGCAGTGCCGCTGACGTGGTATTCAATGAATAAGTGGCTTCAGAACTTTGCGTATCAGATTGAAATTCAATGGTGGGTGTTTGCCATTACGGGCGCATTGATCTTTATCATAGCATTGACAGTTGTAAGTTTCCATACGGTTTCTGCTGCAATAAAAAATCCGGTTCGATCCCTCCGTTACGAATAAATAGGATAACGATTATATGATCATAAACTTATTTAAGATTGCGTTCCGGTCCTGAGCAAGTTCAAGGGATCTAGTTATATTAAACATTAATTTAGCTTTGACTTTCAGGAAAATACACGAACGAATAACAACAGAAAGTCATTCCATCCTTAAGGAGTTCATTGGATTCGTTGTTGCAGCTACCGGAATGGTTACACCATTCACTCAAAATTTACTTAAACAAAGGTTTAAAATTGTGCAGGACGGGCGACAAACTTAAGAACAAAACGCGACACTAGCCTTCTGCTTTAAGCTTTCTGCTTTAAGCCCCTGCAATGATGACCACTTACCGATTCATTTTGATTAAAATCTGACATTCCTTCCTTAATAATTATTGATTTATTTAAATTGCTTCATAGACGCGCTTTTAACCATATTCTTTATTCTGATATTATTAGTACCTATCGGGTTGACGATAGTTGCAGGCATCCGTGGTTTAGTAACGAGAAATAAAAAATTGAGAAAGCAGCGAATCGATAAATTTTGGTACGAAGTAGAGAGGGAAAGAGAAGAAAAAGCACAAAGTAAAATCAAGAAGCAATAAGCAACAAGCAACAAGCAACAAGAAATAAGCAACAAGCAATAAGCAACAAGAAATAAGCAATAAGCAATAAGCAATAAGAAATAAGAAATAAGAAATAAGAAATAAGAAATAAGCAATAAGCAATAAGAAATTGACTAAGCAGGCACCTGCATAATTCACTCAGCTCTAAATCCTGCAATCCAAAACTTTATTTAATCTGCAGAATCAGAATATCTTTTTTTAATGGAGTGTCCAAAACCGACCGCTCCATTTACTTTAACGTACAATTCTGTTTATGAAATCCTTTAAAACGGCGTCCAAGACCTGTTGGCAATATATTTGATCTACAAAAGTTGAAATAATAAAACATGCCCTCACGCACCTATCTCGGCGAACTTGAAGAACTCATTTTATTGATGGTAGCACTCTTGAATAAAGAGGCTTATGGCGTATCCATAACAGAAGAATTGAAGAAGCAAACAGGAAGGGAGATCAGCATTAGCGCCGTCCATGCCGTCTTACACCGGCTGGAGGAAAAAGGATTCGTAAAATCAAAAATGGGTGGAGCTTCCCAGGAGCGGGGAGGTAGACGAAAAAGAATGTTCAGCATGACGGCATACGGAAAGAGCGCACTCGAAGAGATGCGAGATATAAGAAGTACTATTTGGGAATTGATCACAGAGACATCGTTAACATGAACCAGGATATTAAACCTCCTGCATGGGTCGATTCCCTAATAGATAACCTCGCACCTGATAATCTGGCCGAGGAGATACAAGGTGATCTTCGGGAGTTATACATAAAGGATATAAAAGAAAAAGGGCTCACTTCAGCCAAAACAAAATATGTATTAAACGGCTTAGGTTTCCTCGCAAAAAACTTTTTCTGGAAGAATAAAACAACTCAACAACCCAACCCACTTACTATGCTCAGCAGTTATTTTAAAGTGGCAAAGCGAAGCCTTCTCGCTTACAAAGGCAACACTATCATCAATGTCTTGGGTTTGGTGATTGGTATTGCGTCCTCTCTGGTGATTCTCACCATCGTTCGTTATGAACTTAGCTTCGATAAATTTCATAGCCTGGCTGAAAGAACTTACAGAGTCGTAAGAGTAAGTGGCACTGGCATGGAAATTAATAAACAGTCCGAATTACGTACGGGTATTTCATATCCAGTTCCGATGGCTTTAAAAGAAGAATTGACTTCGTTAGAAAACATAACGTCCATGGAGTATTTAGGTGGGGCGCTCATAGAAGTACCTGACAAATCGGGCGCAGTGACTCGGAAGTTTCGCGAAAGCGGCGGTTGTGTTTTGGTTGAACCTTCCTTCTTTAAAGTATTTGATTTTCATAATACCGGCTTTAAATGGATCGAAGGTAATCCTGAAAAAGCATTGATTGAGCCACTCAATGTGGTGTTAACAAAATCCATAGCGGATAAATATTTTCCGAACGGAAATGCGCTGGGCGGCACGTTGCGATTTGAAAAAAAATTCGATTGTAAAGTAACCGGTGTCGTAGAAGACCTTCCCGCCAACTCTGATTTTCCGTTTACGACCATGCTTTCTTATTCCTCTCTCAAAATGCTGGGTGAAGCATCTCAAGATTGGTATAGTGTAAGTGATGATCATAACACCTTCGTGGTGATGAAGCCAGGTACAACGAAAGAAGAGGTGGAGAAACAAATAAAAGTTATCCATGCTTCTCATACACCAAAAGATCTTCATGAATCGAGACATTACTTACTGCAACAACTTGCCGATGTTCACTACAATACGAGATTCGATAATTATAACGGAAGATCTATCAGTAAGGAAACGATTACTGCGCTATCCCTGGTTGCCATTTTTTTATTGTTATCGGGAAGTATAAACTACATCAATCTGGCTACGGCACAGGCTACTATGCGCAGCAAAGAGGTCGGTTTGCGTAAGGTAATGGGAAGTAGTCGAAAAAATCTTATTGGCCAGTTGCTCACCGAAACATTTATCGTCGTTCTCATTGCGGGAATTGCTGCTCTTGGCCTGTCAGAAATTTTTCTTTCAAACCTACAACCACTCCTCAATATTGAATTGACCAGTTTTAACTTTTCTGACCCATTCGTGCTAAGTTCTCTTCTTGTGATCATTCTTTTGGTTACACTTTTCTCGGGGCTTTACCCGGCATTTTCTATTTCACGTTATAATCCCGTTACGGCGTTGAGAAATAAATTTGCCACAGAAAAAGTAGGTGGTTTTAGTTTGCGTAAGACGTTGGTTGTTGCCCAATTTACGATAACACAAATGCTTGTGATAGGAACGTTCATTGTGGTGGCGCAGATCCGTTCTTTTCAGAATATGGAAATGGGTTTTAACAGGGAAGCCGTGGTCACGGTCGGTATTCCCGATCATGATGCAGGAAAGCGAAAAGTGATGGAAGATCAATTGCTTTCTCAGTCCTTTGTTTCCGGTGTAAGTTTCAGTTCTTCACTTCCCTCGGGTCTAAGGCGTAATCGCTCTTCCGAGGGCATTGGGAAACAGAGTGCTGAACTTCCTAGCGATTATTTGGTTTATGAACGCCAGTTGATTGATCCTTCATACCTGAATGTATACCAAATAAAATTATTGGCTGGGAGAAATCTTACCATCGCCGATTCTACAGGTAATATTCTTGTTAATAAAACACTGGCTAAAAATTTGGAATTTTTAAACCCCGAGGATGCAATCGGCCAAGAAGTTAAATTGGGTGGAAGAGGTATGGGAACGATCGTAGGGGTAACTGACGATTTTTATTCAAACTCTTTTAAGGAAGCAGTAGATAATATGGCCTTCCTTATTAATGACAAAGCTTATGGCAATGCCAGTATTAAACTAAATGTTCAGCCGGGACAAGGATCATTATCGGATGCCGTAAAGCAAATAGAAACTATATGGACATCGACCTTTCCTGAACATATCTTCGAACTAGATTTTTTTGACGAGAACATTAAGGCCTTTTATGCACAGGAGCAAAAACTTTCGAAGCTTTTCCAATTGTTTTCCTTCACCTTTTTACTCATCGGATGTTTGGGACTTTATGGATTAATAACCTTTGCTGTCAATCGGAAGGGGAAGGAAGTTGCGATCAGAAAAGTTCTCGGAGCAACCCTGTCTAGTATTCTTATGATGTTTTCAAAAGAATATGTTCGGTTAATTCTTTTATCCTTTGTCATAGCTACTCCGGTTGCCTATTATGTTGTGACCGACTGGTTAATCAATTTTGCGAATCCTATTGAATTACAGTGGTGGTTATTTTTGTTGCCAGGACTTTTAGTGCTTGTCATAGCCCTCTTAGTAATTTGTACTAAGTCCTTTCGCGCAGCAAACACGAATCCAATTGATAAGTTGAAGTATGAGTAATTAGTGGGAGTATAGTACTTCACGTGCCGTCATGCCGGGTAGGGGGCGTCCACGTCATGCTGAGCCTGCAAAATTTTTAAATATCACTGCCCTTCCCGCGAAGGCATCCCCAGCTCTGAGACTAACATAAGTAAAGACCTGCCCTCTAACTGAACCAGTCTCTTTCAAATACCGACGTCTCTAATTGCATTTCATAGTCTGGGGATTGCTTCATCAGCAAGCGAGACGCGTGGCTTCCTCGCATTGACGTACTTCACTTTCATACTATCATTCAAAATTTATTTCTGTCTTTCAAATTGCTCTGGCAATGAAATTTCTTTTTCCAGGTCACGGATTAATTTTTCATTGAGCGGAGTGAGCTTAAGCGAATTGTAATTATTCCAAAAATCTTTGTGGTATTCGCCGCCGTTTAAAATCAGGCCATACTTTAATTGTCTTGCTTCTTTACTCTCCTTTTGCGGAATTACATTGTTTACAATGAATTCCAACGTTTCAATTGCAACAATTTTTATTTTACCAGTCTTGGTGTAATAGATTTCATTAAGCTCAGATTCGTGCATCCGCCTGGGGTAAAGCTTATCCATGTACACTTCAAACTCCACAGAAAATCGAAACCAGACCCGCCCAATTTTCAACGAGTCACTTACCATATTCCCGTGATAATACTTTGTATGAGGATTATGACTTTGACGTTCCATACTGATCTTCAAAAAGCCAAAAGTTTCCATGTCGATGTACATCATTCCCCGGTCGGTTTTATTGGCCATTGAAATACCATACACCGGACGATCATTGTAAGAAGTAATTGTGTCGATTGAAAATTCATTCCTTTGGGTGTCCAGCATGCCACGGTTGTAGCGCACATCATTGTTTTCGATAAGGTCGGCCAAGGCATAACCAATGTTATCACGATTACCCCGGCCACTATAGTGTATGCTTCTTCGCATCTCTTTTATGTCCACCGATTCTTGGATACCTTTTTTTCTTTTGCCATCAAATTTTTTATCGTATAGATCGACCGCAGCTTCTGTTAGCAGCACATACTTTCCGTTTTCTTCTTCGATCTCCCTGAAAAATCCCTGAAGGCAAAATGGGTGTGTTGGATAATTGCTTTTAAGTTGACGGATTGCCTTTTCTACAATTTCCTTTCCCGTCAGATTTTTTTCGATGATAACAACCTCATCTAATAAAAAAGGTGCAGGCGTTAGCAGAATCAATTTGTCGGTGTTGGTAAGGTCAGCAATTTTTTGCCGGTAACTCTTATATCCGACATGAGAGACGATCAAGGTATCATTACTATAATCTGCAGGAACATAGAAATCAAATTCGCCTTCTGAGTTGGTTACGGTACCCATTGGTTTTCCCCGAACGCTGACTGACGCGAAGTTAATAGACTCCTTCGTCGCTTCATCTACCACTTTTCCTGAAACTTTTATTGTTGGCTGAGCAATCGTAGGATTGGTCAAAGTAAAAATCATAAGGAGAAGGAAAACGGTTTGTATCATTGATTTGTAATTTAAAATGTTCTCACATAGGACAACTTCAGTGCTTTATCTTTTAAATGCATTTCACGCAAAGGCCGCAAAAGGAAAACCACGCTAAGGCCGCAGAAGCTTTAGCGTCCTTTGCGAATTTACTTTGCGGTCTTTGCGTGAAACATTACTTCGATATCACTTCCATAAAAACCCTAAAGCCAATCGTATCATCAGCCTTTGTGTATGATTTTACACTGTGAATAGTCGACTCTTTTGGTAGGTCATCCCAACTCCCTCCGCAAGCTTTTCCTTTCTCATCTATCATTTCGGCTACATTGCCAACCACATCATATAGCCCCATATCATTGGGAAAATAAGTTGCTGTCAAAGACATTTTAACCCACCCATCATGTCCTGGAATTTGATTTTCGCAATGACTTGAGTTCTCCGGAATTTTGAAATTTCCCAAATAACAATTCTTGTGATTCTGTGGTTTCTTTCGATAGTTGTAGGCCGGCCACCAAGGATAAAGAATTTCATTGTTAACAGGAATGTTTGTTTTTTCTCCTTTCCTCGATTCACTTATCGTATCGCTTGGAATAACTACGGCGACAGTATTTTCTTCCAGGTTCCAGGACTGAAATTTTGGATAACCCAATGCGGCGATTTGCCACTCTTTTAAACTAGGGAGTCTAAACAGAACTTTTGTAAATTTCTTTTTTCCTGCACTACTATTGTATTGCTCTGTAAACCACTGGCAGAAGAGAACAGTCGCTTGATGAGAAATATTGACAGCGGGATAATTATTGTAGTTCTTTGTTAAGGTGTCATTTTTATTCAGCGGCTCTTTGTATGGCGCGGCATAAGTTTTGTAAAATTCCTTTGTCTTTTTATCGTAAGCAGACAAATCAAAATTGCATAAGGCGAATAATTCCGTCTGATCGGACTCTTCCAGATAACTTAGAAAAAGATTATAGAGCGCATTAGAAGTTTCCGTTTCGTATGCGTATAGATTTCCTTTAATAGGTCTGAGGGATTTATCCACTTCACGTAAATTAAACTTGCGGGATGTGATCGTAAGAGTTCGGAGCTGTAAGGAATAATCGTCCATCAAAATATCTTCGTTGTGGTTCATAGATGCAATAAGCTTCTTAAAAGTTTTATAACCGATATGCGATACTTCTAGTGTATCATGTTTTGAAGCAACCTGTAATTCGAAACGGCCTTGAGCATCCGACACTCCTTCAATCGACTGAGCTTT
>CAZAHL010000161.1:0-15785 GCA_964484845.1 uncultured Chryseolinea sp.
ATCGGTTCCAGCGACCGTTTTGATTGCATCGATGGCCCGCTCCAATTCCCCGATTCCTCTTTCGGTCAGAACATCGCTGAAGTTCAAGCGCATGTATTCCAGATCAGCGAGCACTTTGATCGCGACCGGCCCCATCCAAGTCAACGTGTTGAATATCTCGGTGAGACCTGTTGTGAATTTCTTCAAAGGCCATTCTGTATCGTAGTGATCGAAATTTACGGGCGCGTCGGATTGCCAAATATTATAAGCCGCCTTGAGAAGATATGGCGCGGCCTGCCGCTGCGGAGTTTTCGTTCCCCTTAACGCGATAGCGGCTGACGCGACAAGATAGGCATCGAAGGAATTCTCGAGGGCATCCAGTACGTACGGTAAGGCAGCGTTCGGCAGCCCTGTTGTTTCAAAGCTCGCCATTGTATACCCGCGCAGGCGAGTCACCGTGTTGGTAGACCTGTTTTTAAAAACTGGGTGACGCTCCGACAGGAGTTCGACCAACAGGTTCGATCGTTCTTGCTGATAATTTTTAATCTCATCGACAATTGTGGCGAAGTGTTTCTCCGTGGTAGAGTGGTCTAGTGTTCGTATGTTGACCGATGCGCTCACAACTTTTTTGCAAACCTATTTTTTAGAAAATTGTTCCGAACTCAGGATGTTGAGTACAGTGCTCTTGATGTCTTCGGGCGCCTTTTTTATAACTTGTTCAAATAAAATCTTCATTGTCGCGATTTCGGGAACAAGTCCTTTGGCAAGTATTCCAGCGACGCCAATAGCCAGGGAGGGAATCAAGTCGAAGTTGATACTCTTGTCATTCAATATTTTGTTGGCGGAAACCAAAAATTCAATTGGATTGGTTTTGTTGATCAAACCGGGCACCATCGATCGAACCTCGATCGGTTTGGATTTATCTTCCATCACATTCTTCAGCAGCTCGAATGTTTCTTCATTGCTTGGTATGTGCCGAACGGCTTCGATCAAACTTAATTTATCAGGAGGGTTTTCCACCACCTTTGTAAGCAACGAGATGTCAAGGGCCTTCTCGTCGAATCCGAGCATTGCGATAGCTTGGTGAGTAGGCACAAGTTTGTCCTTTTCGTTTTTGCCGGACAACAGATCCTCTTTCAGCCGTTGCTGTGCAATGGAGTCCTTCATTACCGCAAGACTGCTAAACGCCTTTTGCCTGAGATTGGGACTTTGAGAATCCATAAGGCCGCGCAATGCATCTTTGAACTCACTCATTTTCTTGGAAAGGACCGGCGAAAAAACCTTGATCGTATTGAGAAGGTCAAGAGTGCTTTGCTTCGACTGGTCCGACTGCCCGGGTACTTTGAGCGATTCGATAAGCTCGTCAATCGCTTTTTCATTATGAGCAAGCTCGATAAGCTCCTTCGAGTCGGGGTCAGGAACTCCTTTCCCGCTTTCGATCTTCTTTAGGATTTTCGACCTGTAATCTGGAATATCCATGATTTTGTTTGTTAGGTTAAATAGGGACCTGGTTGCTGAATCCATTAAACGGCACGTCGTCGTATGCATATCCAAGGTAGCGCGCAGAGTCTCGGTTACCATAGTGATCTATCGCGTCTTGAATCCTGGGAACATTCTGAGCGAAATTCGCTGCAAATAGAGACCGGCTGAAATTTTCTCTTCTCGTTCCCGGGGCCCTCACACTTCCTGGTATCGATAACCCGCCGTCCCATGGCCACTGTTTCGCGTTGACGATTTTCCACGAGTTGGCATCGCCAGCGTGTTGATAGGGATAGGATTCATTTTCCGAGATCACATCCCGGCCGAACACAAATTGCCATTTCGCCCAGAGCCTGTCGACATTGGCATGCAATAGGAAAAACAAAGGGTCTCGCGGTGCGATCGGGACACTGGTGATGTAGCCGTTGAAACTGGAGTGGGCAGCTCCATGGGGTGTTCCCTCTGTACGGGCAAACAATTCACCGCGTCTGCCGAGTGCGACACCCGTGGTGTTGTCCCCACCCATTAGTAATGTCGTATCTTCATCTACTACTGCAAAGTCGATCCTACGTTGCTCCCGGTAAACGATCACTCCCTTTGCAGGCTCGGTCTGGGGATTGAACCGGGCAACCCTGGGAATTCCATTGATATTGTTGATTTGCCACTTGAACAACGGATTATCGGCTGAGAATACAGCAAGTGGTGTATTGTCTCCAACATCCTGTTCACCACCCGGCACAGCGGTGTCTTTAGGGATTTCCAAAACTTCCCCCATGAACCCCGCATGAAAAACATTCGGGGCGGGTTCATCGAATTTCCAATAGGGTAAAGTGACCGACGGATTGGTTTGTTGTAACTGTCTTTCCAGGTCAAGGATGTACAACCGATGCCAAGGAAGAAAATGAGAGTCGCCATGTTCATTCCCGTTTGCACCGCCGACGTGCATCTCGACAAAATCGGTGACGTAGACACCTCGACCTGCACCCGGTCCTGGACTATTGTCCACGTTGATACCATTCAGTTTTGCCAAAGCTGCCAGGAATTCGCGCCGCGCCTTATCACTGAGTTCGTTGGCATTTTTCCGAACACGTACCATGAGGTCGATTGAATCGGCAACTTCACCTGGTTCGTCAATCCACCGGGCTTCAACGATCACATCTTTGCCATCGCGACTTGCACCATTGTGAAGTTGACCATCTTGAAATTTCCCTGCAACAAAAATTTGTTTTTCGTGCTCCGAAGCGAATCGAAGATCGATTTCGTCCGATGGAACCTCATCGCGTGTTTCCAGGAAAACAACTTTTGTAATCGACCCTTCCAGGGACTTGGAGGTCAACCTGAGGGTTGCATTCTCTCGCCCGGAATCATTAGTGATAACCAATGGCACAGGAGTCCATGCAATATAACCGGCGCTGCCAGCGTCAGTTTCGAATAGTTTGAGTGTTACTTTATTCATTGACGTAAAATAAAAGCCTATCCACTTATCAATATTTGAAATTGTATCCTACGACCAGGTTGACCAAGCTCCGTGATTTGAAACTATCGGTAGATCGTTTTTTGAAAAAATCCTGGGTTTCAAACACTAGTCCCCCGACGATTGCCGTAGGATCACTTTTTTCATCTCCAGCCTTCGTGAGGTAAATGCCGAAAGTGCCACTCACCTTCGGTTTATCGATTTCACGAAAATTACTTTTCAGGTGAAGACCAATCGCTATGCGGTCATTTAGAAACTTCGGCCAACACAGTACATCGGCGATTAAATTCAGTTCGTTAAATCCACTCTCGTATTTCGAGTATAACCCTTTGGTGTTTTCCTCTTTTCCCGTGATAAGAGAGGATTGAGTACTATCCGAATTGTAACGTACGGTTTGTTTTGCAACGACGTAATCGTCGAGGTCTTCATAATTGGTGTAGTGAAAAATCGCTTGCGCGGCAAATCCAAAAGAAAAGTATCGTTGATCTGTGCGATTTAAACCGATAACCACGCTTGGAGTTGAAAGTCTTTTTTTCTTGACGATGTCCGAGAATACAGCAAGGGAGTCGTATAGTTTTTGTGTGCCGAATGAGTGCGATACGGTAGCGTATCCCCAAGAAAGCCCATCACGATCACTCGCGTCACTATCGGGCCAGAATTTCAAAAATGAAACTCCAACGTTGCCTTCCGGGGAGAACCCTTTGCCATCAAAAATTTTTGTCGTGCCAGATGTGGACTTCAAAGACCCGATGAGGCTTAACGTGAATGGCGCTTTACCAATGTCATTGAGCTTGATCACTTTTGTTCCGAATTCAAGCTTGGCATCGGCAAAATTAAAATTCACTGTTGTTGCCTTCGGGATAACGATTGATGTTTTTCCTTCCGAGTCCTGGACTACGGAAGTTTGGCCGACAAGCTGTTGAAAGAGACAGCAGGTGAAAAGGAATGTTAAGAGTTTACGCATTTTGATTTAACTTTTTTGTCCTTTACTTCATAGCGCGTGTCTCTTATTTCTCTTTGGGAACCGATCTTTCCACTTTTCTTGAACACCTCTTCTTCTGTTGTTTCATTCGTTACAACAATGGTGACAAGGGCGCCTTTCCGGCCTCTTATATGGACGTCGATCTCGATCTTTCCATCGTCATCTTCATCCAGCTCGATTTCTTCCGAAGAAAATTCGAGCATGTCATCTGTACTCATGGGCACAGCCTCATTGTTAAGATCCGCGGTGACACCAGTGAGTAGTGCGGGGCAGGAGACTACAATTTTATATTTGCAGGGCATAGCGTAAATGGGGGTAACGACCTAGTTTATTGGAACACAAGAGCGCGACGAAACAACCTTTGTTGTTGTCACCTTGACACAAAAAGAAAATTGACGTTTGATTGGGTTCTACGTGGGCTACGATCAGATTGGATCAGGTGGGGCGAAGAACCTTTACTAAAGTAATAAAAAAAGAATTTAATAATTAGGTCTAACTCAAATTTTAAATTGGCAAATCCTAAAACAACGATTACCGTTTCAAAAACAGGTGTGTTTTCTGAAACAAAGTTGGACTGCGCAAAAAGACTGCGCACCGGGCTACCTAATTTGTCCTATGAAATTCAAATTATATGAGCACAACTGGGCCACCAAAGTTCATTTCAAACTGGCAGAAATATAACACCTTCCTTAAGAAGCAGGATTCATTTCTCGCCGACGTGTTTGGGCATTACAAAGATAAAAAGCCAACGTATGAATATGAACGAGTGCTTTCTGGTTTACTCCATCGCTACGCGATGAACTTCCGGGTGATCTATCGCAGTTGGGAAGATTTCCTGGGCAACTCGAAATTCAAGTTTTCAATATACAGCCTGTTGCGACCATTGACCGCAGACTGTCTACTGATGTTGTATTTGCTGGAGGAGTTCAAGTTCCTGGTACCGACGGATGATAAAACCAATGCAGACGCGTGGCAGGTGCGTGAAGACGATTTCATAAACCGTTACGAGAGTATCACTAGCTCTTTCTTTCAACGTCTTGATTCCAACCTGAGAAAGAAAGTAAAGAACAGGGAATTATCAGCAACGGAAATGCAAGACATTTTATCACATCATCAAAAGGAGTTTCCCGAATACTTCCAGGGCGAGCCTAAAATTGAAGTACTCAAAAATTGGAGTTTAACCCCGGGCCAAATGGTAGAGCAGATTGTTCACGGGAAACCTTTCGTGAAGGACCTTTATGACCATTACTTCCGCCTCTCGCAATTTGAACACTTCACCTTCATTACAGAAGGACTTATGAATGATGTAGACAACAATTGGGAGATGATCCATATCGTCGAGGTGACTAACTATTTATTGGACGCCCTCAATGTTAACATCAGTACGATCCGGGCGCCCCAACATCTCATGGACAAGGCACGAACTCTTATTAATGAATTTCGAACCATTCAATGGATGACCAATGGTGACAATTCAGAGGCAACTGAAAATAATTTGTAACGCACACGATAGACGAAACACGCACCGGCGTTGCCTACTATGCGCGGCTTGCCAATAAACAAACTGCCTCTCGAATTTTACTTTCATTGACCAGTAGGCTGCTCAGGTCGCGAAGTGTTTTGAAAAATTCGAGTTTGTAACGATTGTAGTAAGCATTGTTTGTTTCAACGGACTCCTCAAATCGCTTCCTGATTTCAGGTTCATCTTTGCTTTGCTGAAAGGCGAAGCTCCTACGCGCTATTGCATCGGGCATCACCTGGATTAATAAATCATAGTTGTAAAAATGTGGACTTTGAATCCTGATAGCCTTCCACATTGTTGTGTAACCTGACTCATGGAGTATTTTGACAATCGCCTGGTCGTGTTTGGGAAATTGAATTAGGTATCCACCGACTTGCTCGAAGTCCTGTAAATCTGCTCCCGTCAGTTCCCTGATCTTTTCCATCGTACGTTGGATCGTCTCTTTTTGCTGGTGTGTAAAGGGATTCTTTTCAAGTGCAATTTCAATATCTTCCTCGCTAGCTATTTTCAGTGTGTCTTTCACTTCAATGAGCACGTTTGAGTCAAGGATGTCATTCGGTGTGCAGTAATTCGGATTACCGACGACTGAATATCCCGCCTCGAAATAGGCAAGCGCTACAAACCGCGTACAGAATTGCCTGTTGGGTTCATCAGCAATGAAGCTTGGTGGATCAACCGATCTTCGCGCTTCCGCCAACGAGTATTCGGTGCCCACTTTCCGACGTGCATTCGTGATAACATTGTCAATAACATCATCCGGAAGTGCTCGATAGTATCTAAGGACGAGTACATCAGATTCTTTATCGAATGGAATTCGTTGAATATTTTCAGCCTGGACACCCAGCCCATCAGAGTCAAGACAGCTGCGTGTTCCTACATATAAACGAGCGTGTGAATATTCCGAGTTACTCATCCTTCGCACTAATTCACTAGTTCGATCATCTCGTCTACTAAGGATGATGTCGCCTTTTTTTAGTTTTGTGTGATCAAGCAGGAACATGGCGTTGACTTAAAAAAAATATAATCATTTTGCTATTTCTTTTTACGAGGAGCTTTCGCTTTTTTAGCAGCCTTCGATTTGCGCATAGCCCTCTTCCTTGGTTTGACGCCAACCATAAATTCAATCACAAATTCTTTATAGATGACGGCATAGGTTTGTCGAACGGTGTTGTAGCCGATCGGGTTTTGTTCCAACAAATGATTCAAGTGGTCTTTTAACCCCGGCGTGAACAACGAACCTAAGTACGTGACAAAGTTATTGGCCGTGTCATATGCCTTTTTAATTGTCTTCATATCCACTGTATGAAACAACTGCTTGAATGCCTCTATCGAGGGGCGGTATTTTGAAATTTCATGAAGCGGGAAATCGTGATCGAAGTATACATTGCCTAAACGATTGTGTTCAGAGCTTTCATCGAAGTGCACGTACTTGTTGCGCAATGTCATAAGAAGTTTAGCGTCTTTGATGGCTGAATGTCCGGGGTCAACATCCTTGGTTAGTACCTGGGAATAGAATTTGATGTTTTTTAGCCGGTCGTTAAAAGGAGATGTTAGGTGCTTATTCATTACGTCTGGGTACTTCTTTAACTCCTCCGTAGCCCCAACTCTGATGACTAAATTTAGAAATGACTCGATTTCAAAAGCGGCATTTAAAACTAACGATTTGCCTAGTGCATGAAATCGAATGCTCCGCTCAATAAAGTTTCGAATGGTCTTGCCATAATTTTGCGCATCGGCGGGTTCGCGATGTCCCAGGGGAATCTCCGGCGCCGATACATCGATAGTTGAAACTTCTTTCCAAAGATGGTCCACGCAGTCCTTGTAACTTCTGTATTGGTTTACGTACGAAATGTATTTTGTATAGGTCTTTTTTACTGCCTGTATTTTCGTGATGTGTCTTTTGATATTGTCTTGAAGGAAGGAAGCGAGGTCGAAACCCTTCACGTCGACTGAATACATAGCCTCGACTAAATTTGCCGTCCTCCAGATGTGAACAAAGCCCTTGGGACATTCGAAAAGGAAGTCCCACCAGATCATGTTATCCATCGGGAAACCCTCTCTGACAATGGAATGAAACCCGTTCGGCTCAGGTGCAACTGTCACCTTTAAAAGGGAGTAGAGATTTAAAATGTCGATGTCTTTAAATTCAACGAATTTTAAATTAGCCCGTGATCCTTTTTTCTTGCTCATGACATCAAAGAACCTTGAGGGCATACTTTTCCAATGGCTTATATCTTCGATATTGAATGGTTCCGGTGTCGGCGCTGCTACCTCGGGTTTCTCGGCGACTTGAGTCGTGCCATGAAATCGAAGGGTCTTTAGGGCCATTCGAACAATTGGCGTTGCAGTGGGGCGCTTGAGCTTAGCCGGTAGCGTGTAGGTGGCTAACAAAATTTGGTTGTCTACCAGGCATACCCACATATACATCGCAATACCACCACGTTCCTTATGGTATTTTTCAACAAATTCGAGTTCACCGCGATTTGATCCCTGAGGTTTAAGACCATTGGCTTTAATAATCTCCTCATGATGATCGGCAACTTTAGTTGTACTAACCTGGAATGCATGATCCTCGTTAATAACAAATGAAAGTATTTTGTTTCCTCCTGAAGCCTTGCTTTTAACTTTCGTCCATTGACCAGGGGCCGTTATGGAGAACTTTTTGTCGTGGCTAGTGTGGCGAATGAAATTAAATGGGGGGTTTTTAGCCATAGGTCTAGTAGTTAAAAAGCTTGACTATTCAACAAACGTTCAAAAGAAAAACAAAAACGAAAAAAATAAAAAGAAAGCCTCGTCCAAGGTGGGTCAAGAAAAAGTGCAAGGCTGAACAATACCATGATAACAATGCACCAAATTGTTCACTGGGCATGGCCTTGCAGTTTTTATTGAATCACCCACCTTTGCGTTCCTTTTTTAGTTTGTTTGTAATGGGGCAGCTATTAGGCAACCGGGTTTCGACATTGGCCTCAATAACTTGTTAATCGCGGAAAGCTCCGCGTCGTCCCAGGCCAAAAATAATACCCAACGCTAACATGCTTTATCCCTAAACTCCTACACCCACTATATACTGTAACCAACGGGACAATTAGGTAAAAGCTGGTGTAATATACTGAAATGCAACCAGATGGTCGAGGTAGAAGTTGCGACTCGTTGGGTGTTAAGCGGCGAAAAATTGCCGTGTTTTCGATAACTTGATGTGCGTTATGCAGAAAAAAATTTCCCCATGTCAGCAAAGTCAGAATTATGAACGGCACTAAAGGTGAATCTTTTCTCCAGATCAATAACAGCGAGTGCGAAGCAATTTACATAGCTGTTTTGGAAAATGGACGGGCACTATTGAAAACGGCACAAGACTGCGCCGAAGCAGGTAACTACGGGCTCGCAGTCACGCTATCTATTCTTGGTGTGGAAGAATCGATAAAGGGTCTTTTGCTATTCGTAAAAAGTCAAGGAGTAAACGTGCACACGATTCGCGAACTGAAGCAAGCCATTACGGGTGATCACCAAACACGACATGAAACAGTTGCATTGCTGGAACTTATCAAATTCATGAGAAGCGCAGTGAATGTAATCAGCAATCCGAAAGATTCGATACGAAAATTTTTAAAGAATCCAGTTGCAATAGAAAATTTATTATCAGGCAATTTGACATCACAAACCTTTAACAATGTCGAATGGTGGTCAGAAGCGAACGAGAAAAAGAACAACGGATTTTATGCTCGCTATGAAAATGGATTACGTTTGCCCAGCGATACTACTGAGGATGAATATGTAAAAAGTAAAGCCATGATTGACGATGCGAGGGATGCAATTATGGTCATAGTTGCACTCTTTAAAGACAGTAAAAATACTGCCGCATTGGCAACAACGATCAATGCTGCTTTTGATTTGCGCAATCACCCGAGGGGATTCCAGACGCGGGCAAAATATCAAAGTGAAATTCTGCCCTGGCCAGAATATATCCCGCCTGCTGCCACGAAATTACTGTTGGGTACATTTCCAACCGAAAAGAAGAACCGCGCATTCGACTTCTTTTATCCCAACAAGACTAATCGTTTTTGGAGCATCCTCTCTACAATCACCGGGCAGCAAATTACTTTTGGAGACAACGCTGTCGTCGAGCGTAAGAAAATACTAGATGCCTTAAAATTAGGGGTCACTGATTCAGCAAATAAAATTCTCAGGCAAATGGAGAGTTCGCTAGATGGTCATTTGTTCCCGACAGAGTTCACCGATGTGTTCGACATTTTGTCAAAACATCCAGCGATCGATAAAATAATATTAACCAGCAGTTCCGGTGAAAACAGCGCGTTGGCATGGTTCACGGCATACTGCAGTTTAAACAATGTCTGTTTTACGCTGCTACCCAAGAAAGGTCTGCCGAAGTATGGAGCTTTTCTTTTCCAGGGGCGAAAAATTGATATAGTGGCTATAAACTCCCCATCGCGGAGAGCCTCCATTAAGGACCAAGCATTAATAGAGATGTACCGTGAGGTATTTGATCTGCAAGACACGGCACCTTAGGACGCTCCTAATACCTTTAACAAATTATTATCGAGGACAGTTGATTGGGAAACTAAACCGTACAATTCGGAAAATAGATTTTGTTGTCCACGATTGGTTAACCCAATTTGCCTAACTTTAGTAAATAGAATCCTCCCACCTGATCGATCCGATCGTAAGCCCAAACAGGAATCTATTTTTGTGCGAATCCTTTATTGGCTTAATAGTACCTAACCATTCTTCTGATGAGAATTACAAGACTTGATATTGCAAACTTCCGAGGTGTCAAAAATGCAACATTACATTTTGAAAATCATACGTTGTTTATTGGGAATAATAATGTCGGCAAGTCTACTGTTTGCGAGGCCTTAGATTTAGTTCTTGGACCTGAGCGCCTTTCGAAGTTTCCACCAATTGAAGAATTCGACTTCTATAACGCTAAGTATCTTGAAGAGGATCAGAAGACATTAACCACCATGAGGCTGGAGGTCGTAATTACCGACCTGTCTGAAGAACTTAAAAAGAAAGTAGGAGGTCACATTGAATATTGGTACACAACAGAAAATCGAATACTTGGAGAAGGGGAAATTTTATTAACCGAAGATCCGGCATCAAGTCCTTGTTTACGGCTGGAGACAATCGGAAATTATAATTTAGAAGAAGATGAATTTGAAGCACAGACTTATTTTTCCCATAGCCCATTTGAGGAAGATGGAGAATTGAAAGTTGTTGGACGCCCACTGAAAAGATCCTTCGGGTTTATTTATTTAAGGGCACTTCGGACAGGAAGCAGAGCGTTAAGTTTGGAGCGGGGATCATTGCTGGATATTATACTGCGGATAGGCAACATCAGAACTGGTCTATGGGAAGAGTCTATCAAGCGGCTAAAAAATTTAGATCCACCAATTGATAAAAATGCCGAAAACCTCCGCCCTCTACTTGATGCCATTGAAAAAAGAATAGGACAATACATCAAGCTGGAAAGCAATTCGCCTACTTCGTTATTTGTAACAAACCTGACAAGAGAACATCTTCGAAAAACCATTTCATTCTTCTTGTCCGTAAGTTCAGATCAAACCCCGGTGCCGTTTCAAGAAGTAGGTACAGGCACCTTGAATACTTTGGTCCTCGCCCTGTTGTCATTTATTGCCGAGATAAAGGCGGAAGTAATTTTCGCAATGGAAGAACCTGAAATAGCTCTGCCACCTCACACTCAAAGGCGCATTGCAAACTACTTGCTCACAAAGACAACCCAATGTTTTGTCACTTCGCATTCTCCTTACGTAATTGAGATGTTTGATCCGAAACAAATACAGATTTTAAAGCGAGATCATACTGGCCAGGTGTCAGCATCATACGTTAAGATCAACGATGAAACTATCAAGCTAAAAAATTATAAAAAGCACTCCCGCAGAGGCTTGTGCGAGGTCATGCTTGGAAAGGGTGTAATCGTGGTGGAAGGTTTGACTGAACAAGTGGTTTTTTGGGCTGTCTCAAAAATAATGGAAGAGACAAAAGAAGACTATTATCCGCTTGATCTTTCCGGTGTAACAATTTTCACAAATGATGGTGACGGCTCGATGCCCGATTTCGGCATGTTCTTTAAAAGTATTGAACTAAAGAGCTACGGCATATTCGATAAGAAAGATCTCAAAACCAGAAGTGAAGAGATAATGGCAAAACTTAAAAGCTCATTCGACACTTCAGTTGAAATAAGTTACAAAGGAATTGAAATGCTTCTCGTGAGCGAGGTGCCCGTCAGTAGGCAATGGCAATTACTTGAAAGTATCAAAGCTTCCGGAGAAGATTCCCGGATACCGGATGTAAGACCTTCGGATGAGGAAGTTAAAGCAATAACTTTTCAAATACTCAAAAGTTCAAAGGGAGAGGGTACGGCTGGTCTGTTGATAGAGCTCTGCGCGTATAGCGAATTACCGAAGACGTTGACCGATTTTCTAAAAATCGTCTACAGCGACTTTCCGCGACCTGTCGCAAGCCCGTTACCTGATTTTGGTAATTCAGCGGGACAACAAACGCTGGCCTTATGAAATTAAAAATAACAGACAAACATCTCTTTGTCTTTGATTGCAAAAAACATCTGCTCGTAACAGGAGGCCCCGGATCTGGAAAGACCACATTAGCATTGCTAAAAGCAGATCATCAAATTGAGCGAGGCATCTTGGCAGGGGAGAATATTTTGTTTCTAAGCTTTTCTCGCGCAGCCGTCGCTAGAATAAAAGAGTCGTCAAAAAGCCAATTAAAAAAGGACACCTTTAAATACTTGTCCATTCAAACATATCACTCTTTTTTCTGGGAAATTCTAAGAGTGTTTGGATACCTGTTAGGAGCGCCGAGAAAATTGCATTTACTTTCTCCTCATGACGAACGTGCATTGTCCGGAGGTTTAAAACCGGGGAAGGAAGGATGGGACGATTGGGTTATCGAGAGGGAACGACTTTTTATTAAGGATAGTAACACGGCGTTTGACCTATTTGCACCAAAGGTGTTGCAGTTATTGACGTCGAGTAAGTCCATTGCAAAGCATGTGGCTTCGCGATTTCCACTAATTATCGTAGATGAGGCACAAGATACCGGGTCGACTCAGTGGAGTATTTTAAAGGCCCTTGCCGAGCACAGTCAGTTTCTATTTCTAGGAGATCTCGAGCAGCAGATTTATGACTTCATCCCTGGAGTTGGTCCGGAAAGAATTCAAGAAATAAAAGATTCCTTGAAGCCAGAAGTAGTTGCACTGGGGGCTGAAAACAACAGAAGCCCGGACAGGGAAATTCTGGATTTTGGTAACGATGTCCTTAACAATAAGACAAGAGAGGGCGGATATAAGGGCGTCAGCCAAATGAATTACCATCCACTTGCCGAAAACCGGGATAAGGCAATTCGGCAAAGCTACGGTTGGCTTCATAAAACAATAAAGGAGAGCACGGGGGCGCCCCCTGAAAGTATCGCATTCTTAGCTTCGTACGACATGGGGGTTAACATTGTGTCCAATGCTCTCAGGGCAGGCAAAAAACCGATTCCGCATAAAGTGCTTTTCGACGAAACAATAACCCTATTGTCAAGCCGATTTCTTGCCTTCCTCTTGGAACCTAAACTCCCCAGTTTCATGGACCGGGATATTCTCGAAGGACTCAAGTTGTTAACATCTTTGTATCGGGCATATGGGACAGCAGGAAAATTAAAACTATCACAGGAATTTGTTGTTTGGGGGGCAAGCATCGTAGAAAAAAAGAAACGACCATCCACAAAACTATTCAAGGGGTTAGAGAAGTTACTTATAACTCTTCAGTCCATCCAATACACGGGTGATCCAGGCAAGGATTGGATGGCTGTGAGAATTCTCTTGAGAAGTTCAAAGGTCAAAGAACTTGAACAGGTTGATAGGGACTTACAATACTTGCTTGCTTTCAAGAGAGGAAAAAGAATTTCAATGGAATTAGAAAATACATGGGTGGCGAACGGTTTTTATCTCCACGCAAGAAGGGCTTTGGACAATGCGCTGGCCGAAGATCAAATTCTCTCTGGCGTGGAAGATTTATCTGGAATACATGTCATGACTATTCATAAATCCAAAGGAAAACAGTTTGACGGAGTAATCATTTTCCGGGCGACTAATCATTGTCCATTTGTGTGGAATAATGATGAACACCCACACATGAAAAGTCGAAGGATACTCAGGGTGGCAATAACTAGGGCAAGGTGTCACGTAATGATTTTGAATGATGTTTACCCGAAATGTTCGATTCTCTCCTCATACTCTATCTAACAAGAGGATAATAGATAAGTGTCGGGGTTAAAAAGCCTGTCCATAATTTAGAAGCTAGAAATGCAGAACGCTGGACTTTTAATAGAATCGTACCGTTCTGCAATCCCTGGAGTAGTACCAATCTTCGTTTGCATTGGGTTCAAAGAATAACGCGTGCTGGATGTCAGGTCTATGGCCCAGGAATGTGTTCCAACCCGACAACGTGTGGAGTCCTCCTGCAATGATCTTCGTTAATCTTGTTCAACCCGAAGAACGATCTTGCCTTTCGGAGAGATCACCATGAAGAATATGCTTGCCCTGTGAGCTTATATTTTCCAT
The DNA here is from genome assembly GCA_964484845.1 of uncultured Chryseolinea sp. GTDB lineage: Bacteria > Bacteroidota > Bacteroidia > Cytophagales > Cyclobacteriaceae > Chryseolinea. Next base: position 14,039 of record CAZAHL010000161.1, read on the forward strand.
TGGGGCCAATATTATGTTCTACCATATCGCTGATGATTGCTTTTTTACTGATAACGGGAATTGGGTGACTGATTCGATTGTCGCCAAAATAGAGAGAAGTTGGATGCTTAACTGCAGGGCTATTGGTAAAACTTTGCTACTATCTTTACTAAGCCAAATCGCCAGATTTTAATATTGAATCGATCAGGACGTCATCTGCTCTGTACGACTCAAGTCCGGCACGCAAGGAGCGAGCGAATGAGGCCTTTTCTTTCTCGGTAGGAGACAAAATTACTAAGTCATTAATGGCGTGTCGCCAGGCTGAAATCTCCGAATCAAGAGTCTGTAATTCGATGGAATCATTATCCATATCTTTTACATGACCACATTCATGTAAAAAAACTATCATGAGCTCAATCCCCGTGAAATGAATCATATTCAGTGTTAGCGAAAGGGCTTTCTTCTGCGCAGTAACTTTTTCCCATGATACTTTCCCTCCGTGCGTGATACCTTCTTCACTAATTAGTACGGGATTTGAAAAGAGAATCAAGGAAATGTTAAGCTTCTCAAGCCAGTTAATTTTATCAATTAGCAAGCTGCGATATCTCTCATCTTGAAGACCGGCCATTAATTCATTGGTTATGTTATTCTTTTTTTGCGGAGACATTATCAAAATACATTTTAATTTCTCCTTACTACCCGAAGCCAATGAGGCTCGATGTTAAATTCCCTTTCAAAGTCCTTAACAGATAAATGCGTGGTCAAGGCTAAATCGGATAAAGAATAGCCAAGGTCTTTTTGGAACAACCCAATTACTGACTTTATAAGAGAAGGCTGTTCTCGTTCAACGTAGTCCGGTGGTTCCACTTTACGATAGCCTAAAGTCGAAAGCTGCGAAAATAAATATTTAGACTGATTTTCGGTTATAAGATTATTCTCTCTGCACTTGTACAAAAGTGATGACATAGAGATCATCCGTAAACACACTGATTATCAGAAGAGGTCACATTTTGTATCGGGAAATAAAGTCCCTAAACATAGCTGACAAAATCAACTCAACAAATTAAGGATCAGTACGGGTAGTATCGGTTAATTCCAACCCGGGTTAAAAAATGTCGTAATTTTGATCCAGTGTTTTGGTCACCCAATATCTTACACACACTTTCCCAGGCCAGTCCTTTTGGGATTAACCTATCATCCCTTCATTAATCGGATATTTTGAGAATTCTGGTGATTCCGTTGAGATTATAAAACTTTACACTTTCCATTAAGAAATCGAGTTGGATGTCATTGGAAGACTGGGACAAATAGCTATTCCCCTCATATTTCTCGAACCTATCTAATTTGCCGTTTTTATAACGTATCTCTGCCCCTACCTCGCTGTCTCTAAATTTCAGTCGACCAAATGGCTTCGGGGCCGTTTTTTTTATTTACCGTAGCGATCCAAATCGATTCGTTATTGCTCATTGAAATTTGAGCTAGGGCGCGTGCATCACCATCCACCACAAATCCGGTTTTCGAAATTGGTAAGGATTTGAATTTTCCGTTTCCAAAACCGTGAAGGACTACTCCCTTACTGGCATCATACCATCCCGAAATAACCTCCGTGGGACGATAATTACCAATTCCCAAAATGTCCAAATATTCATCGGAATTCAGGTCGGTGATTTGCAGTCCGAACAAGGGCCCGAACTGGGCTTCCAGAGGAAGGCCCCTGGAGTTTGGTTATTTTCGATTATATAGGATTGCGGCTATAAGGGGATCGGTC
>CAZAHL010000162.1:0-15693 GCA_964484845.1 uncultured Chryseolinea sp.
CGGGGTCATTATCTTCCCAAACGTACATGTAAACATCATAGCTCCCGTTGGGAACTGACGTAAGGTTCAATTGCATCGGATCTCCCCACAGCGACGAACGGATCATCGTCGCCCGGTTTGCGTCTGTTGTTGGGCTTAGCGTGACGCCCTGTTCTTCAAAAGCCCAGCCATTGGTTGTATAACTGAAATTGGGAGCATCTAAACTGGTTTCCCAGTTGTTGCCATCGATAGTAAGGGCGGCACCATTCAAGTTCAACGCACGATATAACGTGGGAGTGAATTGTGCGCTTACCGAACCAATACAAGATCCTATGAACGAAAGCGTCACAAGGATAGTAGTCAACGGATGTAAACTTTTTTTCATAACCAAGGATTAAGTATTAGGATTAATTCTGAGCAGGCACTTGTAGAAATTGTTTCACACCTTCAGGTGGCAGTACAATTCGGAGGTTGCCCATGTCATCATAGATGTAATAAGTGCAGGCCCATTGATCCACATTGTTCAAATTTGTTGAGTTTGCCACAACCTGTACCTTTTTCAGAATTACTTGCCCTTGTTTGTTAGTGTATTCGCGGATAGCGTTACGGCGCTCATCGAGCGTAATTTTAATATAGATCTGGTTCGAATCGTAATAGCCGCCGTCAACAATGTGATCTTCTACATCATCTTCCTTAGCAGGTAAGTCTTGTTCATTCACTTTCCAGGCGATGATCGCTTCAGCCGTACCACCATCGGTAAGGCTATGCACATTAGACAAGTAGTTATGTTGAATGAATATGTTGCCGCCCGGAACACTGGGAGGTGCCCACTCTATGCCTGGACCATACTCCTTATAGGGACGGTTCAAAGGTGAGGCTTCAAAAAATGTTTCGGAAAAAGGACGACTGTCTTCTGCTATTTTGCCACCGCCATAGAAATTCTGGGCGGCACCAACGTAGTTGTAATCAGAATCAAGAATGGTTTCTGTTGGCTGATAAAATCCTGAATTACCAGAGACAAAAGGAAGAAATTTTTTCGCTTCTCTGCCCAATGAATCGTAAACGATTGGGGTTACAATGTCATATCCTTCGGGTGAGCCTTGAATAGCTATAGATTGCTTGGTACGTCCAAGGCCATCAAAATATTGAATTTCTTCATTTACGTTCTCATCCGTCCTAAGAGCCATCGTCCCATCCATTGGAACTTTAGGTTGAACTGTGTAAATGTAATTTTCATCAGAAAACCTCTCAATGGATGTGATGGTAATACTCTTTCCATTGCCATTGCAAGAATTTGCATTCACATAATAAGTCGTTGTGTTTGCGGGATTGACTTTGATGGAACCTTCCGATCCTATCGTTAAACTATAGGCATTATTTAAAACATACCATCGCCAAGTTTCTCCTGACCCAGGGGAATTGGGAGTTACCGTAAGTTCAACCTCTTCACCAATAGAAACGGAAGTAGCAGAAGCATTGATTGTAGCCGCCAAAACTGGATTCGCGAGTACGGATAATATCATCGAGCCTGACGTAATAAAGGTATTGCAGAGGGGATGCCTTAATTTTGCGGAGTACTTATTTCCATTTTGTGAAATGCCTGAGACAAATGAATAACTTGGACTTGTCGCTCCGGGGATTTCATTAAAGGTCAAACCTCCGTTGGTACTTATTTGCCACTGATACAGCAAATCCGTTGGAGTAGCTTCAAGGCTTATTACTGCCTGTTCTTGATCACAAATGGTTATATCTACTGGATGCTTTGTAATAGAAACGGTGAGATTATGAAATTGAAGCGTAGCGGGTTGTGAAGTTTCGCTAGAGCCGCAATTTCCATTAACAACGCACCTGTATTGTGCTCCGGCCTTGTCTGGAGTTGGCGTAAACTGGTAGATATTCGAAGTAGCTCCTTCAATGAATGTAAATTCATTAGATGCTGCTGTCTTTTCCTCCCATTGAAAGCCCAATGCAGCGGATGAACTAACAGAAAAAGTTGCCACCTCGCCGGGACATATTAACTGATTCTGTGGATTGGAAACAGTAATGGTTGTAGATACTGATAGAAGTGTTGCTGGATTTGAGGTTACATAACCACAGCCACTGCCCACACCACATCTGAATTTAGCATTAATATTCGCAGAAATATCTATTACCGTTAACGTAGGAAGATTGATACCCTCAAAACCATCATTTATCAGCAGCATAACAAAAGCGCCGCCATTAATGCTTCTTTCCCACTGGAAAGTCAAACCGCCACTACCATTGGCGCTGATGTAAAATGAAACAGGTCCCGAATTGATGCAAGTGGTTACATCCGTCGGATTACTTACTTGGGTTAAAGAGTGAACTGTTAATAAAGCACCTGTTGACGTTACATTCCCCGAAACATTTGAAACAATACATTGATACCTGGTATTATTCATTGCAGCGCTGACTGTAAAACTATAGGTTGATGAAGTAGCCCCGGTTACAATAGAATAAGTACCCGCATTCAGACTTTTGTACCACTGGTAAGAACTTGCATTGGATGCTGTAACAGAAAAACTTGCTGTTTCATTTTCACATTTAGTTTGATTTGGAGGCTGTGAGGTTATAGCAGGCATCGGCACTCCGGCTTGGGTTAGGCTTACGTAATAATTGTTGCCACCATAATCCAGCCATACGGAACCCGATCTCTCAGCACCTGTATTCTGAGCTGCCTGAATTAAAATGTAAGAGCCGTTATTTTGCACCGAAAATATCCAGGATGGGTAGGATACAATAGTGAGTGTGCAATCTCCTACCCTAACGATATCCACAGATTCCGCACTGCCCGCAGCTGTAAAATTTGCCGGTGATGGATAAGGGCTTATGTAACATTCCTGGGCTTGTACCCGGTTTACAAATCCTGCAAGTGTTATGGCTAAAATGATTACCATTAAACATTTGCTATTTGCCGTATTCAAAGACGAATAAATATTTTTCTGCATGTCCTTACTGTTGTGGTGTGGTTGCATAATGATAATGGTGTCGTTTAAGTACGTTCCCATACTGATCTTTGATTGCCCTTAAGCGTTGAAAGCCATCATAATCAAAATAGGTAATGACTCCATTAGTATCTGCCGAGCTCGTCATACCGGTAAGCGGATTATAGGTGTATGTGCTGATCTTGGCAGTTGCCGGGTATAATCTTACCTCATCAATTGATCCCGTCCCGTTGATATTTATAGTCGTACCTGTAGTCTTTACGCGATGTTCAAAGTATGTCCATCCATGAACCGGGTCCCCGGTCTTTACAGCAACCACTTCATTTCCACCGGTTATACTGTATGCGCCATTCTTGCTCCAATACGAGATGATGTAATTTTTGTTGTTTGTTAAACCGGTTTTACTGAGGTTATTGGTACTGGTGAGGTTATAGAATCTTTTGCCTGTCGGGAGAGTATTTGAACTAGATGCTGGTGAAGTTGTTCCGGAGTAATTCCATCCGCCTGTACCATCAGATTCAAATGAAGTGCATGCGACGTTCGTAACGTTTGAGTTTGTCACATGGGCTACTGGTAATGATGATTGGTAATCCCATAAATAGGTTTGGTATTCTCCATTTGTCTTGTGAAATAATTCAAGATTTCCTTTAGCGGTATAGTTGTCAAAAACTATTTCCTCCTTGTAATTAGGATGAAGGATAATCTGGTTACTTGCGGAAATACTGGATTCTATAGTATCGGTTAATGGATTCGTTGTGTTTATTTTAAATATGGATTCAGGCTTATAGAATCTATCATCCACCAATTTGTATTTGGTAAACGTTCCGGATATCAATTTTGAGACACCGGCTTTATTAAGCAACGTTTGCTCTTCGATAACAGGTGAGACAATATTTTTTAACTTCATCTGATAAGCAAATGAAGATGTACCTGCATCGGGATAGTCACCCGGATACTTGAATTTTGTTATAAGCTCCGTTCCATCGCTGTTAACAGATTTTACCCTGGTTAATTCTTTATGTTCGGGATTGTCATAGTAAAAAAAACGTTGCGTGACTAATGGGTAAGTGTCTATATTATCAGTCCTTTTTTCGAAAGATTGTATAGCCCAATTAGTGTAATCATAAAAGTCTTGTATATAATAGTTACTGGCGAGTTCCGAAAAGTGTTCCTGATATAACTTAATGCCACGCAAAAGTTCGAATTCCTTTACGGAGTAATCATACTCTACTTTTGATAGTGGATCTCCCTGGGCATTAAACGTGACACTTTGTTTTAATTTTCCATTAAGGGGAGAGCTGTAAACGGGCAAATAAGGAAAAGCTGGCCGTTCATCTTGTGAATTAATGAAAGTATGTTCAATTTTCCCTCCTTCACCATTTTCACCGATCACCTCTGTAACAATGTCATAACCCACAATAGTTGGTGCAGATGTCAGTCCAATAGCTGCATTTGAACTTGACGTACGACATAAATAGTTACCAAAATATGGAGGACAGTCCCATAACGTACCGTCTTGCATTATAAAAGTATACGCATAGGAAGGATCTGAGATTAATTTTCCTGTGGAAGCGCCTTGTGTTTGCAAGTTTGTCGTATAAATAAATTTTTTTACGTTAGCCTTTTTGTCATTTTCAATATTTACAATGGATTTTATTCTTATGCCCCCACCCTTCTTTTTCGTAACAGGTATTTTCTTTTTCCACCACACGCTCATTGTAGTTTCCCATCCGGACTGATACCAAACGTTAATTCTATAAAATCCTGCGGGTAATACCACGGAAGTTTCAATTTCTGAACAAGGTGGAGTTTCGCCAGCTTGACAATTGAAATTGCTGAAAGAATGTACTGTGCCGCCACTTTCGTTTAAAATATAGGCGTAGTACATTTCAATACTGAAAAAATCAACAGGATTTTCCACAGCGGGTGAATAACCATATAAAACATCAAGGTGAGTAGTTTCATTAAGTGTGAAAGTGTCCGTTACATGACTTGTCTGATGTTCCGGATTGGCAATAGCATTTCTGGTTTCAGTTGCAAGAGTATATGAATCGCCCTCACGAAGATTTCCATATTCATGGAGGTCATAGTCAAATTGTGTTACTCCTCCGGTCGGATAGCTAATTGAAGACAATACACCTTTCTTGTGGCTATCCACTGATAAATCTGGCGTCCTGATCCCCCCACCGAAAAATTTGAAATTACCAGGCGCACCAAACGGTATGGAAAATTCTGGGATCAGCGTAGTGTTGTTCGCCCCATTATAAAATCCCCAATGATCAATTGATTTTGTATAGGGATTTGGTAAATCATTGGTAAAATACGAGAATTTATGCGGCGGCTTTTTATTCCCATGCCTATCAAACTCTATTAGCGAATCCAGTTTTAGGCGACCGATGGCATTGTCATTAAAGTAGCTGTGATGAAATGCAAACGCTTTTATTAAATTGTTGTCTAGGTCTGTAATTACAACCTCTGAAAGTTTGCCTGGCTTTTCATCCCCTTTGAATTCTATATCATTTCGGTCGGTTCTTTTAAATTCAATTGAACCGTGCTGGAACAGGATCTTCTTTAGGTAGCGATCCCAAATAACTTGACGGGACGAGCTATAGGTTTTATAGCCTCCTGTCAGTCGCGGACTGACGGAAGAACAATTATAACCAATCAACTCAATCAAGTTGTATTCCTTTTCAGATTTCTGGACAAAGCTTATACTTTTACTTCCTAGCTCATAAATGAATTTGATCGTCTCTGAAGAAGGTGATGCAATTGAATCAAGATACCATGAGGTGGTTATATACGGTGTAGTTGAATACTCGTATTGACTTAATAGTGCCTGATCGCCTAGTTCTGAACCACCGGAATGGTTATAGTTTTCGATTACTATTTCTTGCGTAGAAAAATAATATTTGTAACCTCTGCCGTCGGTCAATACCCAATTTTGACCTTCCTGGATATACTGAATTTGAAGATTATTGGCGTTATCCATAAATACCTTGCTCCCATCAGCCTTCTTACCCAAAACAAACTTTCCACTATAAGAGCCAACGTGATAGTTAAAAATATCTGCCTCTCCGTCCCTCTTTCCGGAGGCAACCTCATCGAAGTGATTTTTATTTTCTAGAGTAATCTCTGAGGGCGTAGGCGTACCCGTGTAATAGCCCTGATATGTGAAATCGTCTATTCCTCTCACTGTTCTCGATATCACACCACCGGCGGAAAGAGACCAACTAAGGCCTACCCAACTGGCTTGCTGTGAGGCTCTTACTCCTGAAGCATCATATAGTAAAGTGATAGGAAGAGAATGATTGGCAGTTTTTATTTCATATAATGGAATACTGATGTCTGGCCGCCCGGAATAATAGCCTACATTGTAATTACCGTACATTCCCAACGATGCGGCTGTGGGAGACGGAGGAATTACCTTAGATGGATCATAAGGTTCTGGTGTTTGTGCTCCCGCTTTGAAAAGTAATAGCGAAAGGCAGGTTACAAACAACCACTTGGCATGCCGTGTCTTGTGTGTTGGCAAAGGTTTTATACATTTCAAAAATGTAAAAGAAAGACGTTTTCGCATAGGTGGATAGTTAAGACCAACACTTTGTTGCAGTGATCACTCACTCTGCATTAGTTCCAATTATTTCAAAAGGTCATCAGCAGAAATAATATTTTTTTTAAGGACCTCTCTGTTCTTTTTTTAATACTTTTATCTTTAGTTTAGGCAATTAAAGATGGGTAGTAGTAGAATTCTACTACTCACATGAGCGAGGCTCGTATAGCAAACCGATGTATATCGAAAACGTTGTAAAAGGTGAATGAGACAGATCAGCAATTAATTCAGTTATTAATATCAAGGGAAAGGGCAACGGTTGAAAGGGGATGGGAGTATGTCTATGCGAATTACTTCCCAACTGTCCGTGATATGATACGCAAAAATAACGGCTCGGTGGACGATGCGGTTGACGTATTTCAAGATGCGCTCTTGATACTCAATCGAAACCTTATAAACGATACTTTTCGCGGAGATGCTTCTATTAAGACTTACCTTTTTAGTATTTGTCGAAACCTTTGGTTAAAAGAATATAGGGAAAAGCAAAGACGATTAACAGTTGAGACGGAAGGTATTGAGGTCTCCGAACACGATATTAATTATCTTGTAAAAGTTGACGTTGTTTCCCTTTTAATGGATGAATTGGGTGAAGATTGTCGCAATATTCTAATTGAATATTATTTCAACAACAAATCTATGTCGGAACTAAAAGAGATGTTTAACGTTAATAGTATCCAGGCAGTAAAGAATAAGAAATGGCGATGCCTCAATTACCTTGAAAGGCTTTTTAAGGAGAAAGGCGCAATAACTTCCGGACAGTTAAATGAGTAAAGAACTAAAAAATATCAAAGAAATCGATGGCTACCTTTCCGGTGAATTAACACCAGAACATCGAACTGAATTTGAAAAAAAATTAGAAGCAGATGCTGAGCTTCAAGAAGGGCTAACCCAAACAAAGGAAGTAATTGAGGGCATTCAAGGTCATGCTTTTAAAAAGATGTTGAAGGATATTCATACTAAACTCTTTACCGATCCTCAAGCCTGAGTATTGCAAAACACTCCTTTAACAAATACCATCAAGCTTTGCGTCTTCCAATTTTTCTATCCCAATTGATGGACCTTGTTTACTTCTTCAGCTAGTTCTTCCATTTCATTTATGCGATAAGCTTCTGTTGAACTGATATCCTATGTCCGGCTAAGTATTGAACTTGTCTAAGATTATTTTGCCTCAAACAATTCTCGATCACACTTGCCCTGCTTGGCGTTTAACAACTAATTTATTCTGTTCCCAAAGTCTCACCATTAATAGCGTCATGTATTGTTTGACAGTGTCCCATCCGGATCATTGAAATTATCAGATTTTGCGTCTACAAAAATTGCTGATCTTTCGTCAGTGTTTGTTTTCTAAGACTTAGAAACTTATGGAAGCGGTTAAAAGCCTGTTGGGACTTCAACTTTTAAAACCCCGTTAGCAATACTTCAGATCTGAACGGTTTGAAAAATTTACAAAACAACGTTTTTCGCCTTTCGCGCTAATAACCCAGGCGTAACATCATCCTCAATGGTGAAATTTTCACCAATAATTGCTGAATGAGCTTGATTACCATCGATGGGACACAAATAGCCGGAAACTCCACAATCTTTCACATCCGGATGACTTACTTCAAACAGTTTGAATTTTTCAGGATTTACGATCGAGGTCTGGGGAGTAGTTAAAGAAGCAGCATCAACAGATAATTCCCCATTATCTTGTTCGCGAAGTGCAAACGCCCTTGATGTCGGCAATTTACTTTTTTTATCAATAAATCTGTCTCCCTTTAACACGCGCCGATAAAACACTTCATTTTCGTCGGCGGTTGGATAATTAATTTGTTTGGCCATTTAACCATTGCAATAATTCAGCAAACTTATTTTCTTCAATTGCATCGACATTTTCCTGAGTGCCAGTCCCATCAAAAAATTTAACTATAGCAATGCGATCAGCGTATGAAATAAACTCAATTGACCTACTATCATCCGTGTTTCTGATTTCTATCATGACTTCCCCTTTTTGGCCAGGCCCCACATTGTAAATTCCCTGTCCGGCCGAACTTAACGCATTAACAAGAACTAATGACTTAAAAACAGCCTGAGGGTCAGGTGAAGGAGCTCCTTCGTCGTCCCAATTTTCTGGCAACGACAAATAACTAGCTAGCGTACCGATTTCTTCTGCATTAATCGTCGGCACTGTAAATACTTGTCCCGTTATTTCAAATGATTGTGCAAAACGAATCGAAACAATGCTGCCGCTAACAAACGAGGCCTCCGTTTTTCCCCACACTCGAAGATGTTGACTATAATCTTCCCCGCCCCAATAACCGTAGGGACTAACATAGTAGCCACCGGAATCAATATTGATTTGAGGACGTGTTGCTATTGAATCTTCACTGATCAAATTGTCCATAGTACTTGGGGTCTAACATCTGAACGAACAAGCTTGATAAAATTGAATGTGAATTGTCGAGCCAGTCAATCAATTCATTTTTTTTCATACTTCCGCGCCTTTCAATTTGACAACTCCAAACAACGGCGTCGCGTTTCGAAAGGTTGTTGACCGTGTTGGTTACGCTAACATTTAATATTGAATGATCTTCCAATTCTCTGCTCTGAACTATTGACATATTTTTAAAGGTGCCAGGTAATTGGTACTCAGATTTGATTTTAACTAAATGATTTCGAGCAATAAATCCTTCCAAGTCCTTAACCGTTGGGTCAATATCAACACTATCCAAATATTTCAACCTAGCCAACGTAATTTCGGGAATCTGAGAATAACTAGACGCTAATGCAGTCATCACCTTATCGATATTTTCGCGAAAGTTGTCCCATGTGTAGTTCTTGTCGGTATCATTGACAGTCAGCACACCATCTCCGAGTTGTACTACCGGGAAAATACCCTGCTTCGTCCAAAATTGATAGGCAGACTGCTGGTGAATTTTAATTCCCGGAGGCAATATCCTCTTGACAATAGGAAAATCCTTGCTGATTAGGGAATGAAATTTTCCGAGCGCAAAATCGTAAGTTATATCGTGTTTTGGATCGCCGACAGGTTTCCAAAAAATTTCAAAAACGACTTCCTTTAGTGGTGCTCTTTTTAGTTTCCTTGGAGGCATGTAAGGCTAAATAACAAAAGTTAATGAAAAAATAATTCACCTGGATCTAAAAAACACAATTTTTCTTCGGAATAGGTCCGCGAGTTAAAATATTTATTTCTTTATGTTATAATTATCAATTAAATACAACTAGTTTTTTGTAGCCCCGACAGGAATCGAACCTGCATCAAAAGTTTAGGAAACTCCTATTCTATCCATTGAACTACGGGGCCAAAATGCACTCATTGTTATACCTTCCGATGAAGTCGAATAGACACTCAACTGGAAGGCCACGCCAAAATAACGGTCGCAAAGATATAAAGATTGAATAAATGTGAAACTCAAGATTAATTCTGGGCTCCAAAAACCCTTTTTAAAAGTTCGGTAGTCCGGGCTGCCGGATTCTTTCGAATGCTCAATTCCTCTTTGGCAATCATGATGAACAGACCTTCCATAGCTTTATCGGTGGCATACTCATCTAAATTTGGGTTAACATCCTGAATGAAAGGTATTTGATTGTATTTGTTAACAATGTCCCCATAGTATTTTGTGGCGTTTGTTCTATTCAACGCACCTTGAATTACCGGCTTGAATTTTTCCTTTAGCTGGCCAGACGTTGTACGCTTTAAATATTGTGTTGCTGCATCCGGCTCACCTTTTAAAATCCCCCAGGCGTCCTGGATCGTCATCGATTTGATGGCAGCGATAAATATTGGTTTAGCCTCTTTGGCTGCATCCTCTGCTCCCCGATTAAGTGTAAGAACGAATCGGTCAACCTCGTTGTTAAATCCAAGCTGTCTGAGCTTGTCCTCCACTTTTTTTACCTCAGGAGGAAATGGAATTTTAATTTCAGGATTTTTAAAATAACCGTCCAATCGAGAAGCAATGTCAGATCCCGAAGAAATTCCTTTTATCAAGGCCTCTTTCAATCCTTCTGCTACGTCGCCTGTTGTGAGTGGCTGTTCAAGTTCAAGAGCTTTATTTACTTCTCCCATGGTTTGATTTATCTGGGTGCTGCTGCAACCCGATAAAGCAATGATGGAAACTACTAAAAGAATTTTTTTCATAACTGAAATAATAGCCAAGGTAGAAAAAGTCCCTGAGCGTGATGCATTATTCTCGTTATTCCCTAAACCAGATGATATGCAGGTGCTGCTGATCGACGTAGAAAGCGTCCGACAGACTGGATAAAATATTGGCACTCCGGAAAGTACATTTCAAGAATAGGCTTTCAACGCATTTCATAGCTCCCCTCCCAAGGCCGGGTGGCCCCGCATGTTTCATCCGGGCTGCACCCAATCCGCACATGCCATTGCCAGACCAAAGATTGGCTGATGCCCTGCTGAAACATGCTGGAAGTTTTTATCTTATTGGAAACTTGAGTTCTTCTTCGCGTTAATAAATCCGCACACACCACTATTGAATGCGCAAGAAGTAAATACATTCTTTCGGCATTTGTTGTCCGATCGATGGTGATCGCACATTTTCTTCATGCTGATGAATGCATCTCCGTGCAAAGCAGAAGTTATTAGCCGTTCAAAAAAATGCTACAAGCGATATAGTAAGCCCATACCTAATCCCGCCCGATAGGGCTTCACCTTAAATGGAGCTTCCAATTTTTGATTTACAAAAATGGATTGGCTGAACGCAGGCTGAATAAAAAACTTTAACCTCGTGTTTAGTTGCAGTTCATTACGATAGAATAATTGATAAAAAAGATATTGTGAAGACGAGTTATCATAAACTTCCGAGGCAATCTTCCTGCTGCCATATTGATAGGATAGTCCAGCGCCGATTTTATGCGCAAGCTTTTTACCTCTCAAATGGTATAGCAGCCCTGCATTTGCCCCCATGTTTAACATTGCGTAATTGACTACACCCATTCGACTCTCCGGAGTAATTGTGTAGCTCAAATCATCTTTTGATTCTATATTCAAATCAGATGTTGTTTGATACTGATATTTCAATGTCTGATGCTGTTTAAAAAGGGACAGGCCTCCGTAATACTCTAATCGTCTGGCGAGCTCTCCCTGAATTCCAACTTCAATGTTCATTCCTAGTCGCTCGCTGGAAAAAATGGGCTGGTTATAAATATCAGTCACTACAACTCCATCCTGACTTACAGGTATTATATGTTGAAAGGAAAGCTGCGGCATAACACTGAAATAAAACGTAACACCACGCCTAAGATGCTTTCGTTTTTTTTGAGCGACTTCTTCTGTTTTGAATGAATCGACTTTCGATTTTGACGAATTCATAAAGATTGTGTCTGTTACTTTATTCTCTAAAGTGAATGATTCATTCTTGATCGCGTAGTTTGACGCTACGGTATCAAAAAAAGTAGGGTTGTAAATTTCTTCTCGCGTGAAAGTGGTTATCTGCATTTCAATGTCGCTACTTTTTAAAAATCGACGCTTCTTTGTGATTCGTGTAGCGGTCTTTTGCCTTGACTTTTCCTTTGTAAGCTTGTCTGTAATATCGTGTGATGGAACTGGACGAAGTAATTCCTTCTGTATCTGATTTGGTTTGAAACTCTCCTTGGGCGCGCTTGTTGAGACAGGTGACACACTATGTACTTCAATACTCCACATGAGTGCAAACAAAATAACAGTGGCTGATGTGGAAATGCCATCAACCCAGGTAAACCAGAGAGGTGTGCGGCGAGGCCTGAGCGCAGCATCGATGTTGTTCCACACAAAATCATCGGGCTGTTCGGTATACCCTTCCAGCCGCTTGCCTAGCTCGTTAAAGGGATTATGATCAGGAAAATTTTTCATAGTAATGATTCATATTCTGACATTTCAACTTTTCTTTAAGCAAGTGCTTTGCATAATAAAACTGAGAACGCGAAGTGCCCTCAGAAACGTGAAGCATTTCTGCAATTTCCGCATGACTATAACCTTCGATGGCAAATAAATTGAACACAATCCGGCAGCCATCAGGCAGTGCGTTGATCAAGGCAACAAGATGCTCATCTGTCAGATTCGAGATTGAGCTTTCATCCATTGATTGTTCCTGGGTTAATTCCTCTACGTTCGAAAACATCAGTGCTCTGCTCTTACCTTTATGATAGAAATTAATAGCAGTACGCACAGCGATGGATTTCATCCAACTTTCTAATTTGTCCGAAGATTTAAGCTGGTCGAAATGGGTAAAAATCCGAATAAACGTCTCCTGCAGAATATCCTGTGCTTCCTCCCTGTTTTGCGTATACCTCCTGCACAGTCCCATAAGCTTCCCCTTGAAAAGATCATAGAGGATGCGTTGAGCCTTCGCATCCCCTTTTTTACATTGTTCAAAAATATCGTAGTAGTTCCGCATTTAGAATATTGCTTGCATATCGACAAGCATTCTATTGATCTTTAATCCTTTCGTTTAATTAATACTGTCGCACTACTACAACCCTTCGTATCACAAATTTCATATTTCAATAAGTCATTTTTGTCGGGATTAGAAGTTCGTTGATACGATATCGTATTATCAACGATAGCAGAATTACCATACAAGGGTGGAACGGTGATTTTGAAGCTTGTCAAATTCGCGCATATGGAATCATTTTCCAAAACATTTAAGTACTTTATCTGACCATCATTCATCGCTAATTCTATAGAGTCCTGCCTTGCAAGTAGAGCACACGTTACAAGGGAGTCCCTTTCCAATCTTACATTCACCCGTGCAGTTTTACAGGTCGCATTAATGCATAACTCATATTCAAAAGAGTCTGCAAAGGGAAAAGATGGAGAGACGGGTACCTTATATTGAATGTTATTGGGTGTTATCGACGCCTGTCCATATAAAGGCTGTGATTTTAAATTCACCTGATAATGACTCATTGGCTGACATAAAGAATCATTGGCAAAAACTGGCAGCGAAAGCAACGAGTCCTTAGCGTTTTCGCCATAGACATATAGATCGTCTACCACTCTAAAGGAACAAGAAGAAGAAGAATCACCTATGAGATATACGATACCGTACGCCACACGTGAAGGATCAGTGGCACCTGTAAGTTTATACATAATTTTATCAGCGCCTTCAAATCCGGAACCCGGAGAATACAAAATCCGGTTGCCTTGAACTTCAGCCTGACCGAAATGAGGAGGAAAAGAATTTGCCGGTTTAAAAATGGATACCACAACATTACCTCCACAGATTACATCGTTCTTAGTTACATCGATTAACACCGGCACCCCCTTCAAAACATATACAGAATCCGGAACAGGATAAATGTTGCAAGGCAGGTGAGTGGAATCATTTTCAATGATGATGATAATGCTATCGCGTTTTAGAATCTGATTACCAGCTGTAGACACAGTAAATTCGAAAAAGTCACGCGACTTTGCGTTGCCGACAGCCGGTATATATTGCAAAATACCATTTCCTAAATCGGTGAGGTCGCCGTGGCGCGTTTGGGAAGTAACAGCAATACTTGCAGGCACATTCGATTCTAACTTTGTATTCAGATCAATAAAAGATGGGCTATTGGAAAATACAAAAATTTCGTTTTCTGAAATCTCTACGGAGGGCGTTTTCAAATCCGGGTCCGATTCCAACATATCACACGATGAGAACGCTGCACAGGAGAGTAAGAAGATTTTAAAGAGAATATTGGATTTTATCTGTCTCATACAAAATTGGTTGGTATTCTATGGGTTAGACCGGGATGCCAAGCATAACGTTGGATGACCGCAAAAATTTTTTATACTTGTGCATGACAACGATAACCGCTGAACTTCTCACCATTGGAGATGAAATCCTTTATGGACAAATTGTAGATACGAATTCCCAATGGATGGGTGCAGCATTGAGCATTGCAGGTATTAAGGTGATTCGAAAGACGTCTGTGGGGGATCTGGAAAGTGAAATTCTCACGGCTTTCGCCGAAGCTGAATCACGTGCCGATATTACATTGATAACCGGCGGTCTCGGCCCTACCAGCGATGATCTCACCAAGCCATGTCTGGCCAAATACTTCAACTGCAGTTTGAAAATACACGAAGAAGCATTGGCAGAAGTTACCGAATTTTTTAAGAGTCGCGGACGCGAATTAACTGAAATTAACAGGCAGCAGGCAGCACTTCCGGAGTGTTGTGAGAAAGTCACTAACCTGATGGGCACTGCACCCGGCATGTGGTTCGAACGCAAACAAAAAGTTATGGTGTCGATGCCCGGTGTCCCACATGAAATGATGAGGATGATGACCGATATTATTATCCCAAAATTGAAGCAGACTTTTAAACCTCCAGTCATTCATCATCAGATAATCCGAACGGCTGGTATCGGAGAATCCTTTCTTGCGGACAAGATAGCAGATTGGGAAAATTCCTTGCCTGCTCACATCAAACTTGCTTATCTTCCAGGGCTCGGTGAAGTGAAATTACGCTTAACAAGCACGGGCAATTCCCTTGAGGCTTTGAAAGCAGAAACAAATGAGCTATCAAAAAAACTGCATTCCCGAATCGATCAATTTATTTATGGTTATGGAGAAGATCCTCTTGAAATTGTCATTGGCAAAACCTTGCTTGAAAAAAACCTCACACTGTCTATTGCTGAAAGTTGTACAGGCGGATACCTTTCGCATCTCGTGACCAGTGTGCCTGGGAGTTCTGTCTACTTTCTTGGAAGCATCGTTCCATATGCCTACGAAATCAAAATGCGGCAACTGGGAGTAAAGCCAGAAACCCTTGAGCAATATGGAGCCGTCAGCGAAGAAACCATTAAAGAGATGGCGAGCTTGGTCCGCGCTAAATTTAACACAGATATTGGCGTTGCTACCAGCGGTGTTGCTGGTCCAGGAGGAGCGACTCCCGAAAAACCCGTAGGTACGGTATGGATCGCCTACTCCGATAAGCATCAAACAATAACTCGAAAATTGCAACTCTCAAAAGACAGGATGATCAATATCCGAATGGCCTCGTTCGCAGTGCTGAATTTGATCAGGCTGAGCTTGAGAGGATAGGAGGATTGAAAAATTGAAGGATTGAAAGATTAGAAGATTGAAAGATTGCGTTATACGCCAATTTTACAATCTTTCAATTTTACAATCTTCCAATCTTCCCATCCCTTACCC
>CAZAHL010000163.1:0-15650 GCA_964484845.1 uncultured Chryseolinea sp.
AGGGTAACAGACATAAGACACGAAAGAAATTACTAGATATGTGCATAGACAAGGGGCCGCGCCCAGGGTTATTCACATTTAGCCCCTCCAGGCCCTCCAGGGCTATACGCTTTTTTATGTAGCCATTTGAGAGATTTTCCCCGCCACGTCCTAATAGCTTATTAGTAATACTGAAAAAAAATTATCGACCTTATCTATATTCTTATGAAGATCTATGGGAATCCAACTTGATACCTGAAAAAATAATGTAATAGCGATAGCCTCGCGTTAAGAAGGCGAAGGTGGCCCGGTAACTTGACATAGAAGTAGGGCTAGCTTGCTTGGTCGTTCACTTTAATATCCTACCGTTTGTAAAAAAGTGATACAATATCTATGGCATTTTATCAAAATTAGTTGTCATAGCATGTAGTTAACTCCACGCTTGTTTAATTGTCATCATATAGTATCTAGCCATAACTGCA
The DNA here is from genome assembly GCA_964484845.1 of uncultured Chryseolinea sp. Taxonomy (GTDB): domain Bacteria; phylum Bacteroidota; class Bacteroidia; order Cytophagales; family Cyclobacteriaceae; genus Chryseolinea. The sequence continues at coordinate 462 of CAZAHL010000163.1, forward strand.
CATACTAACAATCTTTCTATGACTTCTAGCCGCAGAGTATTTTTAAAACAAGTTGGGATCGGTGCGCTAAGTTTTAGCTTTATAGCGGCGCTTCCAAAATATTATTACATATCCCCGGCGGGTAAATTCACCCTTCCTAGAAGTACCCCGGAACAGGAAGGGGTTTCTTCTAAAGGTATCAGCGCTTTTCTGGATGAGGTCGAAAAAAGCCAAATTGAATTTCACAGCGTGATGGTAGTTAGGCACGGAAAGGTGATAGCCGAAGGGTGGTGGGCACCTTATGCTGCTTCTTTAAAGCATACGTTGTATTCATTGAGCAAGAGTTTTACTTCTACTGCAGTGGGGTTAGCGATTGGAGAAGGCCGCCTTAATGTTGATGCTCAGGTGCTTTCGTTTTTCCCCGAAGAAGCCCCGAAAGAAGTAAACGATAATCTCGCAGCGATGAAAGTGAAACATCTGCTTACGATGTCCACTGGACACGCGATGGATACTATTCAGTCGTTACGAAATTCAAACGAGAGTTGGGTTAAGACATTTTTAAGCCAGCCGGTCGAGCGAGAGCCTGGAACATTTTTCTTATACAACACAGGGGCTACCTACATACTTTCTGCAATTGTTCAAAAGGTAACAGGCCAGACGTTAGTTCAATATTTACGACCCCGCCTATTTGGACCACTCGGAATTGAGGATGAAGATTGGGAGACGAGTCCTCAAGGTATCAACACAGGTGGTTATGGTTTGCGTGTCAACACGGAAGACATAGCAAAATTGGGCTTGCTCTATTTGCAAAAAGGGAAATGGAGGGGTATTCAGGTCCTCTCACCGGAATGGGTGGAGGAAGCTACTAGAATTCAGATTGCGTCCAATCCAAGTAAGCCAACGAGGCCAAAAGAAGAAGATGATTGGGCACAAGGATATGGTTATCAGTTTTGGCGCTGCAGGCCGGGTGGTTATCGCGCGGATGGCGCATTCGGACAGTTTAGCATGGTAGTGCCGGAGTACGATGCCGTGATTGCTATTACAGGCGAGAGTTTTTCGATGCAAAAATCGATGGACTTAGTCTGGTCATATTTATTACCCGCTATTGACAGGAATTATCATACGTTACCTTCTGATGGAAAATCGTTGGAAGATCTTCAGCAAAAATTAAAGAAGTTGAATTTACCGCCCCCGCAAAAAAATCAAGCCTCGCCAATAGTAAATAAGATTTCGGGAAAGGAATTTAAGCTGGAAGCGAATGACTTTAAAGCTGAAAGCATTACGCTGGATTTTAGTAAGGACGCATGTGTTTTTACGCTCAAAGATGATCGGGGTAAACATCAAATTACCTGTGGAATAAATAAATGGAAAGAGCAGAAAAAACAGCAAGTGACGCCATTTCCAGTTTCCGGGCGTATGGAAGTTCCTACCGCCATTGCCGCCAGTGCTACCTGGAGCGATGATCAGACATTGGTTATGATTTGGCGTTTGATTGAATCAGCACACACGAACGGGCTGACTTTTATATTTACAGATAATACCGTGACAATCAAATTCTGGAGTAGCATTTCGCTGGGTAAACCTTCGTCACCAGAGAAACGCCAGGATATTAGTGGATCGTTTGGCGCATAGCAGTAATCAGAATTGAACTGGGATCCAAATCAATATGATCCTTCTGCAATGGGAGGTTTTGATCCGGGAAAAAAGAAGGATGCTAGAATATAACGTTTTCCCCGTGTCACCGGCCTGGCGCCGTGAAGGTATCCAATAAGTCCTGGGTGAACCGAAGCATATCCCGGTTGTTCATGCTTGATTAATTTTTTAAACTTGGGAAAAATTGTGCCACCACCTTCATGGTCCGTATTCAAAGTAACGACCATCGACAGGTAACTGCCATCGTTGTGTAGTCCTAGATGTCCTTGGTTGTCGGATAAGTATCGCACTATAAAATTTTGGGAATTCAGCTTCAACCATGCATCGCCACGCAACTGGTACTTGTAACAGAACAGGGGGTATAGATAATCCTTTACCATTCGACTGTAAATATCATTGAAACCAAAAGAATTTAATCGAATGTCGATTTGTGATTCTTCTTTTCCCCGATAGTTGGTCCATTGCCCGTAGTGTTCCGCTTCTTCAATTATCTCTTTACAAAACAACGGTGTGAATAATGGAAAAGAAAAAACATTGTCTATCGGTTCATCACATATCAAATCGTATTCCTTTTGAACTAACTGCTTGTTGAGGTACTTCATGATCCAATGCGGTTCCGAATTTCCAGACGACTCATATAGCTGTGGATGCAACGGAATGTATCTAACATCCGTATCGTCATTACCTTCGGTGCTATCCCATGTTCCATCCTGTTCAACGAAATTTTTCATTGGAGCCAATGCAACAAGATGACCTTTAAAGAGAGAAGCTATTTTTTTATTGGGATGAGCACGGTGCATTATAGTTAAAAATTCACCTGCTGAAATCAAATGTTGGTCATAACCTGATTCTATAATCTTATTTATTCCTGAAGCAGTAATAACATATGCAAAAGCCCCATTGCTGTAGCCTGGCGTTACAAATCCTCCCTCAGCGCTAATATCGCCACCGTTAGAAATCCGGCCAAGATATAGAAGTTCCCAAGGTAAGCTTGTGTTTAAAATAGAAAAGTGTGTAGCGTTAGAAATAAAATTTTCTTCCAGCACTAAAATTGATTTCAAGTTTTCCATTTTTGACTTGAGCCAGGTATTCCAATGTCCGATGGCCAGGCTGACTTCTCTTGATTGGGTTAAAAAATTATCTGCCAGGCCGTCATTTTCATGGAGCCGAAGTTTAAATTTTAACAAAGCTTCATCCAACTGATCTTTGGCGGGCACCTCAACGATTTCTATCGGGAGCTGACCCGTAAATGGAATGGACTTCAGGCGTCGGAGAAAAATTTCTTTTTTCTTTTCAATATTTTCCGGAAAGGCAATTATGAAAATTTTGTCCACGGCAATCATATCAATCGCATTGCATCGGTGTATAAAAGTAAAAGCTCCAACTTGGAGCTTTTACGAAGGTATTGAATTTATCCGGAAGAAATATCACCTGGAACAATTATGGCAAATTGCCAATGAGTTCAATTAGTTGTGCTTCCGTAATGGATTGAACATCGTCAATTACCTCTACATGGTTTTCAGTAATCGTAGCACCTTGAATGGCATAATGAATTTTGTCTTCAATAATGCTAACAAGAATGAAATGAACTTTCAGTCCGACTGGAATTAATCCATAATGCTCTGTAAATAGTTTTTTGTCTTTATCGTACTGATCAAATCCGGCAAGCGCCATCGGCTCTTCGTCATACGTTATGAACACGGCACTATTTGTATTATCAAAACCCTCTGGAACGTCGACAAAAATAGTTGTCTTCGGGCGCGGATCATTGTACCAACGGTCGATGTTTGTCCATCCGAATTTCGTTTGATAGACATAATAGGCCGTCTTAAATCCTCCAGGAGCCTGAAATTCTCCCACCTCAATTCCTCTTTCATCGTCCTCTTCCCAAACAACATTGCAATCATCGCCTTCGCAAGTTATCACGCCATCAAATTTTCCCATCTCCTGGTCTATTTCACCCGTATTTTCTGTTGGCGCTACGATGGTGAAGCCCTTTTTCGGTTTAAGGGATACGCCATTCTGTAATGCATTCACATAAAATTCTCCGCCCGACACTAACGTGCTGATGCTACCATCCGATTTTTTTCCGTTCGTCGGTTTTTTTGTTAACAGCATGGATGCGCGATCATAGATTTCGACTAGTTCAATGTTTACATTCCCTGTGACAGCACTGCCATCCAGGGTAGTAAAAGCGTTGGCACTTAGCTGAATGATTGTCCCTTGAGTTCCCGTGATGTTTCCACCCGTGGAAGCGTTAATCGTAAAAGTTTGGACCTTGTTATCCGTGCTGGTATTGAACCATTCGGTGAGTGCTTCTGAATCTGGTTTAGGTCCTTCGGGGACTTTTACTTCTTCATCACAACTCGTAAGATTTATGAACAGCAATCCTGTAAATAAAAATTTAAGCAAGAAATTAACAGTTCTCATAAGTTTGGAATTAGTTATCAATCACCATGAATGGATCCTTGGAATGAATAGTTACCCGTGTCTATTAGAATTGTCGATGGACAAAGATAAAACTCGGTTCAACGGGAGCGCGATGTGAGGAGTTCAAGCAGGTATGCCGATTTGAGCTGTTGTTGTCAAAACAGTATTATTACTTGATTTGGGAAAGCAGATAATATGAAATTAAAAAGATAAAAAGTAAATTTGATGTAATTGGAATTATCTCAAGTTACAAGAAGCAACTCAAATCATTTTACCACTATGGACGAATTACTTCATAAAATTAATTCTAAGCGAACTCTCCTGCAGGAATTTATCAACAAGCAAGGACCTAAAAACCGCATATTGATTAATGTAGCCATTATCTGTGGCATAACTGGTACGGCACTCGCAGGTATTCCTGCAGTGGGCGGGAGCGCCGCCATAGATGGGATCAAGGCTGTCACTCAACCTCAATTACCCATTTGGCAGATCCTATGCATCGGAGCTGCAATTTGTACGCTCGCTGCTACCATGGCTACATCTATCAGGAGCAATCATGATACAAGCAATAAATTGTCGAAAGCTCAGGTTTGTGAGGCGAAACTTGAAATGCTCGAGTTGCTGCTGCTCAGCAATCAAATTGAAATGAAGCAGGCTATTGAAAAGTACGGAGAATATTCAGCTGAAGTGGCCTTCATAAAGAGTAAGTAACTGAAAAATCTATTAATCCAACCAACCCTGTTAAAATCATTGAAGGGTGAGGGGACTTTCATTAAACTGATCTTCAAAGACAACCTTATCATTCCCTAGTTTAACGTAGTCAACGGAACCTGTTCCTTCAAAAAGAAAATAGATGCCAATGATCTTTGCCCGTTTTCCGGCATTTACCTCATACGTTAATACATCATCTAAAAAATTCTTACCCTTTCCTTTTTCCGATTCAATCCTGACTTTAACAAAATCACTAAAGTCAGTTCCAAATACTGAAAGATCTTTTTTCTTCCCCGACAAGTGAGTTCCCGAGAAATAAAAGTCGATATCAGAAACGCAACCTTTGGCGCAGAGTGGAATTCCCGTGACAGCGTCGTCAGCGAGCAAGTATATGTTTGTCTTCTGGCACACTGAAGAGCCCTCGCGGTAATCGTTTCTTACCGACGTTTCGAAAACAAATTCGTCCGTATAAATTTCTCCAAAATCCTGAACGTTCCCGTATATCGCAGTTCGAATATCCGGTTGAAGCTTTATGTTTTGCGATTTGATTTTTTCAATAGTCAATGACAGCAAACCGTTCGCAATTGCATCCTCTTTCTTAAAATAAACGGGGACTGGAGTCACATCAACCGCTGTTAACCAACCGTCTGATTTGATAAACAATTCGTGCTCTTTCACAATTTCATTTCCAATAATCAATTTCGCCTTGTAAAAGTCCGGAAAGTAATAAATGGAAGTATGCTGGCGCTGATCTTTCGGTACCTTCGTTTGTAATCTGCTGTCCCACGATTGCTGAATAATAACAATATCAGTTGGTGCCTTAGTCGCATCATAATCAAAGATGACGGAATTTGGAACGCCAATGGAAATCACTTTTTTACTGCTGAAAGAATAATCCTCAGGATTCAGCTCAAATTTTGCTGCTTGAGTAAACGTAAAAATACAGCTGGTAAAAATCACGACTACCGTCAACACATCAATAGTCGTATAAATCTTTCCCGGGCGCTCGGCCGCAAAGTCAGAATTTTTTGATTCCGCTGAACGAGGAAGTTCGACGGATTCGGGCCCGCCTGTTCCATTTTTTAATTTGAAGGCTCTCCAATTTTCATATCCGATAAACTGAACCAACGTGTTAAGCGTGTGGGTATTTGGCAGGCTTTCGTATTTCACCTTTCCCCAAATTCGTTTCAGCGTTACATGGCTTAACGGTACATTAATTTGCGTCTGAATTTTTTCACTCAACGCCACAAAGTCCTGGTTTGTCCAGTCTTTGCTATCCCCCCAATTAATTTTTGATTCAATTAACTCCTTAGCTTTTGAAAGCAATATTTCTTCTGTAAGCATCTTGTGGAAATATTTTTTATCAAAATTAAAGGTTCAGGTTTACATGTTCTGCAGTGTACCAACTTGTACCAAGTTGTATATGCCTTTTTTCGTGGACTTTTTTAGTTTCCCCCAGTTTCACATACAAAATTTACCCGATTACAATTTATGCAGCTTGATAAAATTACAAAAGTTGGTCGCTATTTTTTAGCGATCCCGATGATAGTTTTTGGCGTTCAACATTTTAGGTACACTGAATTTGTGGTGAGCTTGGTACCCAGCTGGATCCCTGGGGGTTTATTTTGGGCTTACTTTTCAGGCGTAGCACTATTTGCTGCAGGAGTAGGGATCTTTTTTAATGTTTTGTCCAGGCTGGCCGCAACGCTGTTAGGAGCGATGATCTTTGTGTGGGTAATAGTTCTTCATGTTCCCCGAGCGCTCGCCAACCCGGGCGATAGCAATGAGTTCATTAATATCTTTGACGCGCTGATGATGGGTGGAGGTGGTTTTATTTTCGCGCAATCACGCCCTGGAAAATCCTATCTGGAAACGCTCACAAAGATCGGCGCTAAAGTGAGCCCATTTCTCATTGCCCTTTCGCTGATGGTTTTTGGTATTGAACATTTGATCCATGGCAAAATGGTTTTTATTGTAGGAGCGCCATCATATCCGGTTCCCGGTGCACAGTTTTTGATTTATTTTTCCGGATTTATATTCATTCTTGGGGCGATTGGAATTTTAGTCAACAAAAGGTCAAGTACAATCGCCGCGTTCTTAGGCATTTTCATTTTGCTGATTACGTTACTTTTTTATGTACCCCAAATTGTAACCAGTGCTTTTTGGGAGCATGCGGCGTCAACAACGCTTAAAGGAATTGCCATGAGTGGAAGCGTTTTTATTTATTCGCGAGCCAGATACGCTCAACAGCGCGAAATTTTTGAGTCACAGATAATTGCGAATAATTCGTAATATTTTAAGGTTATATTTTCCCCCCAACCAGCTCTTTAATAAGGTCCGCTTAAAAAATAAGACTTCAAAAACTCAAAGAAATAAATCAATAGGAAATTATTTATAATACTGCCAGAATTACTTGCAAGGAGAAATGAGTACACTCTATAGAATCGGGCACTTCAAAACCTTATTAGCTTAGTAACCTATCGGGGATATGGACCAAACTAACCTTATTACATTATTGTCTGGTCACTTCAATTCGATAAGCTACTGTATCAGATAAGGTCAAGTTTTTAAAATACAATTTAGTGTTACTAAATTTAAAACTTGAAGTCCCTCGTTTTTACAGCAAACGCTAATTAAACCTACTACTAAGTTGAATAATCAATGAGCATTTTAGCAGAAGATCCTAACTTTAAAAAAAATGATTAACGCATGATAAAAATTGGGATGATGTTGTTTGAGAACATGACTCAACTTGATCTGACTGGTCCTTTTGAAATATTTTCCAGATTTCCGGAGAGCCAATTATACCTGGTTTCAAAATCACTAAATCCTGTTCGGAGTGATCGAGGATTAACGATACTTCCCGATACAACGTTCGAAAATTGTCCCGAGGATTTAGATGTTCTATTCGTGCCCGGCGGTCCTGGAATTTCATTGTTACTTGAGGATAGTGGCTATTTGGATTTCATATCCTTGAGGGGCAACAAGGCGCGGTATGTCACGTCTGTATGCACGGGTTCTATTATTTTAGCGGCATGCGGATTACTTAAGGGTTACAAAGCAACGACCCATTGGCTTTCAATTGATCTGTTAAAGCGCTTTCAAGTCGAAACAAAAAATGAGTGTTGTTATCGATGGCAATAGAATAACGGGAGGAGGTGTAACCTCAGGAATCGATTTTGCCTTGATTCTGGCTTCCATGCTTTTCGGCGAACAACGTGCCAAGGAAATACAACTTTTAATAGAATATAATCCCCAGCCACCTTTTTCCGGAGGCCATCCCGATGTGGCAGATTATTCTATTTTGAATAAAGTGAAAGAAGAACGAAAGGAAATTCAAAAGAAACGTCTTGATCAAATAGATCAGTTTATTCGTAAAAATAATAATGCGTAGTATTCTTTTGGCCGCTTGGACAATATCCAAAGAGGAATTTTAACCGTAAAATTCAACCAGGCGAATACATCATCACAACGCGCGATGATCATAGGCATATTGGAAATGCTGAACCTTTTTAGAACACATCACGCTACGTAAGTGTTATTTCCTATATCGTTAATCGACGCAATAAAAATGCCGTATGGAACAAGTCTTGATTAATCAACTTATAAACCTCCTTTGCAAAAGCGGGGGAAGGCCTCTAATACAAGATCTGCTACGCGAAACCGATCAGGACGGAGATACCAGAAATTGGACGGTGGAGGAGATTGAGAACGCGAGCAATTATTTGACATGGATCAACAAGAACTTCGGTGCTGCCGATGCTACGGTCATTATAAATAATCTGGTAAAAGATTATGAAATCAATTTGAGCTATATAAAATGACACGCTACATTTTTTCCAGGACCTCTCTGCAATAGATTTTAACCCTCGACTTCGTTCTCGGATCAGCTGGCTGACGTTTACAAACAGATAAATTATAGGTTAAGCAAATAGTTAACTGTCACAGCCATTTCAAAGTTGAAAGGCCGGAGGAATTACAAGTCATGTGCGTGTGATCGATTCTTACGACTAAGATAAGCCTGGAGGCGCAACATAGATGTAGGGCGGGATGTATTCACGGGCCCTTTAGGATCGTTGCTTGATATATAATAGAGATCAACCACTGCTTTTTAATCCGTTGCGACCAAAATTCTAAGCTATTTTTATGTCTTTGGGAAGTTTATTGCCATGTATTTGCGGTCAACAACTCCGCAGACTCCTTTCTTTTTAATATAATTGTCTAAGTTTGTGAGCTTTGAAAACAAAATTTTACAGAATTACCCCCTGATTACCTAACCGACCCTATGGCAAATAGAGTAGCTAATCTCTGGATAATTGACAATGATCCAATGGTATCGTTTTATATTAAGCGATTAACCGAATTAGGCGCACTTGCTGACATCATTACCATCTACGATAGTCCACGGGGAGCGATCGATTATTTGCTTCTGCACAAGACTTCCACGGCACATTTGCCCGATATCATTTTATTGGATATTTATATGCCCGAAATGGATGGCTGGGAGTTTATTCAGGAGTTCCAGAAAATTAAAGATCAGCTTACAAAAACTATTGAGATTCATATTATAACCTCGTCGAATCACCCCAAAGATATTTCACGCGCAAAAACCTTTCCTGAAGTCAAAGCGTACCTTCAAAAACCTGTTACATTAGAGGCCCTTCAGGAAGTCGTTACCAAACATAATTCCTGAATCGATTATACGGTTGCTTTTTAAACGCTGCAAAATTCATCTTCCTCCTGAATACGCTCACGTTAGTCTTTTAACAACCATAGAAATGTGTGGCTTCGGAAATTATCACATTCGGCAATTTCAAATATCCAAATGAATCATGGACCAAATCGCCCTGTAGAAATCCGAGCCGTGTGTACGGACATCGATGGAACCTTGCTCGATGGAAACAGAGCATTGTCTGCCAGGACGATCGTTGCTATAAGCAAGCTTCGGGAAAAGATGCCGGTCATTCTAGCGTCATCACGGATGCCCAGCGCGATGCGCCACCTTCAGCAAGAGCTTGGTATTTTAAAGTATCCCTTAATTTGTTACAACGGGGGATATGTCATCCACTACCGCGACGACGACAAACCACCAAAAATTATACATTCGGTTCATATCCCTATTCCGATTTGCGCTTCAATTTTAGGATTAGCGCTTGGTACATCCATTCACGTCAGCCTGTATGTGGAAGATCAATGGTACGCACCCGGGATGGATGAATGGACCATGCGCGAGGCACGAATTACCAAAGTAGAACCTACGATCAAACCAGGGCTCGAAGTAATCGATATGTGGGAAGGTCATGGAATCGGAGCACATAAAGTAATGTGCATGGGTAAGGCAGAAGAAATTAAAGAGATGGAATTGGAACTGAGAAAATTGTATCCAGAAGAAATACATGTTTATCACTCAAAGTCAACCTACCTGGAAATCGCACCAAAGACAATTTCAAAAGCATCTGCACTAGATTTGCTGTTAAATGAAATCTACAAAATTTCATTATTGGAAGTAATGGCCTTCGGCGACAATTACAATGATATAGACTTACTCCAATCGGTTGGCCTAGGCATAGCGGTAGGGAATGCACGTGAAGAAGTAAAAGCGGTGGCGCGGGAAATTACGGCTAACAGCAAAGAAGATGGTGTAGCGCTATCCATCAATCACTATTTTCATTTTTAAAACATTCTCTTCCAAAAATTATAGAGGGAAATTTTGCAACAGAAATTTCCCTCTATAAGATTAATTCTAGATAGTAATTAGAGTCCTTGAACTGAAGTTTTTGATAAAAGTGGACCAATCAAATCCTTATAGTTGCTAAATACTTTACCGGAAATGTCTGCTAATGATGAGGTTAAAGTATGGAGCACTTGTTTCGCTCTATCATTACCTAGTGCACCGGCAATAGCAAGTCCTGCCACTACACCCCCGACAGCAAAAATTAAGGTTTTGTGTTCTGAAAAGAATGATTGTACACTGCTTTTTTCTACGATATCCAAAGCTTGATTTTTCATGGGTCTAAAAGTTTTAGTTATAATATCAGTCAGTATGCAAAAACAGTGACAGAAACCTTGTCCTGAAAAAACCTTTACGGGCCCTGTGAAATCCATTTTTGAGGCGATAACTGAGGTATGATCTCTACATTGTTGCAACTCTACCCACATTGGCGCGAAGTATAAAAGTCAACCCATCACGCTGCCGTTGTTAAGGCGCGGTAATATCAAACTATCATAGATAGCTTCGGACAGTAAGAATTTCCAAAATAAAAAACCTACTGACACCGGGCTGTCAGGGAGGGCTTGTTAGTTGCGTCCTTACTAGACAGCCTTACACATGGAAAAATTAGATTTAGCTAAAAAATATAAACCGTATTATACGGCGAAAGTTAAACCCGAAGAAGTTGTGTTCGAAGAAGCGAGATTCCTCTCCATTACCGGAAGCGGAGATCCTTCGGGAACGGAATTTGCAAATAACGTTCAGGCCCTATACGCCGTCGCTTATTCAGTTAAATTTATCTCTAAAGCGGAAGGGAATGATTTTGTAGTTCCGAAGTTGGAAGGTTTGTGGTGGTTTGATGAGGAGAAGTATAAAGGGATAAGCATGTACGAGGCACCGACTGCAGTGTCACGGAAAGAGTGGCAGTATACCTTGTTACTTCGGATTCCTGATATGGTTAAACCCGCAGACATCACGAATGCCATTGAAAGCGTAATAGTAAAGAAACAATTGAACCTTGCAAATTCCGTTCAGATTTATCACCTGAATGAAGGTAGGTCCGTGCAGATGCTCCACGTCGGTCCATTCGATAAGGAAGTTGAAACATTAACGACGCTGCAACAATTTATGAGCAGAACCAACCTTAAAAAAAATGGTTTACATCATGAAATATACTTGTCAGATTTCAGAAAGACCCCGCCTGAGAAATTAAGGACCATACTCCGAGAGCCTGTGAAAGAATGAGTGGCTATTCAGAAGCATGTCTTAGGATTTGACCAGCAAACCCATAAGCGATCAGTGGTAATCTGCTGGCGACTTTCATGGCGATGGATTGACTAAGCAAATTCCGCAACGGGTGGGTACCTGCTATTTTCGAACAATTACAAAAAATAAGGGTAAAAAACAGCATTTTTAATTTAAACCCGTTTTATTAAATTCGTTGCGCTACAAAACGCACCGACATGATAATTTTATCCATCGATGACGATGATGATGACAGGGAACTATTACGAGAAGCTATCTCTCTTATTGACCGAAATATAATTTGTGTTCAATTAAAGGATGGAGTGGAAGCGCTTCACTATCTGGATAGTGATTTAGAGCTACCGGATTTGATTTTTTTGGATATCAACATGCCCCGAATGAATGGTATAGCATGTTTAGAACTTATTCGGTCAAATCCGAAATTTGATTCTACCAAAGTAATCATATTTTCAACGAGTCGGGACCCTGGAGACCTTGAAAAAGTTAAAATTCTGGGCTCAGAATTTATGACCAAGCCGAATAGCTTTACAGACTTAATTGCCCTTCTCAGAAACGTGATTGGACAAAGGCAGAGAATCTAGACATGGAAAAAAATCTGGAATATTTTTTTATGTGCTCTTTGCATTTTGTTGGACTTCTTATGCTCAAAGTAAAGATGTTTGGAAGGGCAGGAGATGCGCTGTTGTACTAACGTATGATGATGCTTTAAATGTTCATCTTGATAACGCTATACCAATTTTAGATTCGTTAGGTCTTAAAGCGACATTTTATTTATCCGGATATTCTAGTGGATGTAGAGAACGATTGGCAGATTGGCGGCTCGCTGCAAAAAATGGCCATGAGTTAGCCAATCATAGTTTGTTTCATCCTTGTATTGGAAACATTCCGGGCAGGAGTTGGGTAAAGCCCGAGTATGATCTCTCGCGTTATACTCAGAAGCGGTTGTTAGATGAACTTCGTATGACCAACACACTGCTTGAATCGATCGATGGCAAGACCTCAAGAACGTTAGCCTATCCCTGTGGCGATACGCAGATTAGAGATTCATCGTTTATTGATGACATCAAAAACGACTTTGTCGCTGCTCGCGGAGTAAAAAGTGAGATGTCAAAAATTAATAACGTTGATTTATTCAATATACCTGCCTATGGTATAAATGGCGAATCAGGTGAACAACTGATTGCGTTGGTCAAAACAGCTATGAAGGATAATATGTTGCTAGTATTTCTTTTTCATGGGGTAGGAGGAGAACATAATTTGAATGTTTCCCTGAAAGCGCACCGTGAGTTACTGCGTTTTCTTAAACAGCATGAGAACGAAATCTGGGTAACTCCTTTTCATGAAGCAGCGGGATATATAAAGGGATACACTGCGAAGTGATTGCGGGTTGTGAGTTTTAAATGGCAAGATTTATCGATATTGATAGGTGCGCCCCGCCAAATATTGATGACTCGATTCGCTAAAAGTGCGTAAATAATAACCCAGAAAAAAAGGCCCGCATTTTCCAGAGCTTCAATGATTTTGAGACGGCTTGCCTTCAGGCCGTTTTCCTTTGCCACAAACAAGGTGGCAGAAAATGGAGGATATGAAGAAAAATCACTATGGGGCTGAGCAAAACAGCCCAGCGGCAAGGATAGAAAGCATAACTCTTGGCTGGATATCGAATTTCCGAAGTGGAAGCCAGTTAATCCTATTCTAGAGATTCTGGAAAAATAGCGGCATAATTTTTTAACTTTCACGTTGGATAGCGGTGTAAATTATGAAGCTAAGGTTCGTCCTGATTTTGATCTCATTTTTTCTCTGCAGCCAGGGCTTACAGGCTCAATCGGTACAATACCGGTTTTCCCATATCGATATCAATCAGGGATTGTCCAATAATCAGATTAAATGCTTTTTGAAAGACCAGAAAGGTTTTGTTTGGGTTGGCACCATTTCCGGACTTAACCGGTATGATGGTAATGGTGTCAAAACGTTTCAAAACAATTCGCAGGATACGACTTCAATTCTCGATAACGATGTTCTAAGATTATTTGAAGACCCGGAAGGCAAGATGTGGGTAACCACCTTCCTCGGTCAAAGCATCTACGATCCAGCGTTAGAAAAATTTACCCGCAATACTTCGCGGCAACTTCGTCAGTTTGGAGTTCCGGACGGTGTTATTATGACTATCAATAAAGACAGCAAAGGCAAGTATTGGTTTGTTCATTCCACGTTTGGACTATTTCTGTATGATCCAGACACTAAGTCAACCCTGAAAGTAGAACACTTACAAGCCGACACCACAACGATTAGGGAAACACAAATATCCTCCATGGCTGAGGATCAGAACGGAGACATTTGGTTGCTTCATCGCGATGGAGTACTTGAAAAGCTGGATGGCAAAACCCATCAGGTTGTATACCGGAATTATAGCATTCATAAGCAATCTCAAAAACTGCTGGACTACAACCTGATCATTGATACCGACGGAGACATTTGGGTTTATGTAATGAATAGTAATAACGGCGTTTTCTACATTGATATTTCCGATGGGAAACTCCTTCATTTTCATAAAAATTCAGAACGGGTAAAGCTTAATACCGATATCGTTCGTGGGCTCGTTCAGGACAATAAAGGAATGATTTGGATCGCGACCGATCACGGTGGTTTAAATCTGTTGAACAAAAAAGATTTTTCGATCCGATTTATTCTTCATAATCCGGAAGATGAGCTAAGCCTTTGTCAGAACAGTATTCAGAGTATTTACAAAGATTACGATGGATTTATCTGGATCGGTACTTATAAAAAAGGAGTGAACTACTACCATGAGCATGTAATCAGGTTTCAATTACTCAAGCATCAGGTATCTGATAAATTCAGTTTGCCTTTTAATGATGTGAATTGTTTTGCCGAAGACAATCTGGGAAACTTATGGATTGGGACAAATGGGGGCGGACTTATTTATTATAACAGAAAGCAGGAACGATTTACGCAATATCTAAACGATCCTGATAATTCGCAGAGTTTAAGTAGCAATGTGATTGTGAGCCTTTGCCTGGATCGCAGCGGGAAACTATGGATAGGAACTTACTATGGTGGTTTGAATTGTTTCGATGGTAAGAAATTCATTCGGTACAGGCATAGTCCGACAGATCCTGCGAGCCTTAGCGATGATAATATTTGGGAAATTTTTGAAGACAGTCAGGGGAAATTATGGATCGGCACATTGGGTTCAGGTCTTGAGATTTTTGATCCGACAACCAAGAAATTTTTGCACTACAGAGTTGGCGATTTTAATTCGATTCACTCGACTTACATTGCTGCTATAACAGAAGATCTGGAAGGTAACATCTGGATTGGAACAGGTTATGGGGTTGATTTTTTTGAACGTCAGACTGGCAGGTTTATCCAATATCTCAATGATCCGGCAAATCCGAATAGCCTTGCAAACAACGATGTTC
>CAZAHL010000164.1:0-15558 GCA_964484845.1 uncultured Chryseolinea sp.
TTCTTCTTCGTCCACTAATTCTTCACCCTGCCATTCCGATTCTTCTCCACCCGTGACGGTTTCGGTTTCCACTGAATCCAGAAATGGGCTTTTAAACTTTATCTCATCATACATTTCATTTATTTCATTGTATGTTTCTGATTCGGGTATGGGGAAATCAATGAACGGGGATTTCATAGTTAATTGTTTTGGAATGATTTTGTAATGGCGGTATTATGCTCTAGTCAGCAGGATGCACTATGCATTGCCAATTCCAATACCTGCAAAATAGTCCTCGCCATCGGAGTTCGTTATTCTTGTTGTGCCAACAATGTTCAAACCTTTATGGTCAACATTGTCACCGACATTTCCGCCCACAACCCTAATCCTGTTATTAGGCCTATCGATTTCAGTAATGACATCGACATGCGAAGCAGTATTTGTATTTGTTAACACGTTAGCAAAGGTAAGTCCGCTTCCTGATCGTGCCTTACACAGCAAATCACCCGGTTGCATCCGTGTAATAAACTCGTTGATCCTGTATAGCCAGAAAGGATTTTGACTTCTGCTATCCCTGTTCTGCCTCGCCGCCCTGATATAGATGATATGCGCGTTGGAATAAGCAAATAAATCCATACCACCGGACTCCTTTATTACCCATGAGATGAAAGCTGCGCTCCATGGTTCTCCGGGATTAACAGGCGACGGCGGGGTGGGTGTGGCATTCCAATATTTGGTTAACAACGGCAGGGCCCCGGGGTCATACTCTTTTATTGCATAGGTAGCATTGACGCGGGTCGAAAGCCATGTGCTATATTCATTAATGGCATTTCTGACAATGCGATTTTTAAAATCAAAAATATGATTAATCAGCAGGACCATGAAACCCAAGCTGAAACTTATAGAAGGGACTAGACTTCTTGCTAACCTGATAAAATCATCCTTCAACGTTTGGTTGTTGACTTTCGTAAATAGTTTTATTCTAAGCCACTTATTTAGCCGTGTCACTTCGGCTTCCTTGGTTGCTGCAACCGTTGAAAATGTAAAACCAGGAGCGGATCCTGTAAGAAGTAGCGTTATTATGTTTTCTATTGTCGCATTTTTTGCATTGTTCTCTGTAACTTCCCCTTCTGTATAAGGTTCCTCAGGTTCACTCAGATCCACTGGAAAATTTTCCATCTCATACAACGAGACGTGCTTACTCAACTGATCGGGACTAAGCAGGGGGCTTTTCGTTATAATTTCATCCATCGTCTTCATGCGTGAATCTGATTTTAGAAGTGGAATTATAAGAATGGCAAGCCCGACTCTTTTAAGAGCAATTTTAGCTTACCATTTTATTTAACTCAGTTCAATGCAGGCTGAGATTTAACACCATTTGATGTGCCCAATCCATTTTGTTGGATTCTCACGGTACCCCGGATATTCGTTTCAGGGTTTTTAATTCTGTGACCGGTTGCTTTTTCCCAATTGTTGATAACTGTAAGGAAGTCAGTCATATATCGTACGAATTGTGGTGCAGGCGGAATAGCAGGTGGCGGATTCAAACTTGATAATATAATTTGCATTACAGCTTCATTATCTAAAACACCACCGGCTTCAATTGTAGTTAAAATACTTGCTGTTGGAGCGGCAATCTCAAAAAGTGACTGACATTTACTATGTGCATTAATGCCAACTTTTGCCCCAATTTTTAATAACCTTTCTCCTATTGTGGTTGATTGGCAATTTAAAAAGGTTACCACTGGAGAATCGTGCGAAATAATAAAAGTAAACCATGAAGTGATCAACACAGATGAAAATTCCTCTCTAGATAAATTTAATCTTGCATATGTTGTATTCGCCGTATCACCTCTCCTGGCAGTCAACATTTCTTGCAGTTGCACCGCAAGATCCCGAACGATATTAATATCAGACGTATTCGCACCTGCTGTGTTTCTTGCATTGATGTAGCTTTGCCATATTTCAGATAAATACTTTTCAAATAAAAGTATAAACTCCTGGTTAGTAGCTTTTGATCTATGATAAGGCATTGCAGCATTGCTTTGGGAATTGATATCGCCAAAAGCTAAATCCATCCCAAACATTCTCCAGTACGCATTTCGTCGGCTAGCATCGGCATTCGGGCGGATCAGGCTTCGGATGTTAGTCGACACCTGCGTATCATTTTTAAAAAACAACCTTTCCGAATTCTGAATCCACTCAAATACTTGGGCATTTCCTGTAATACCAAATTCTTCGTCTACCAAATACCTTTCAATGAACCTTTCAAAAATCTGAAGCATGCGTGTGTTCTCTAATAAATAAGCACTTATAAGATGATAGGTGCTTGCATCTTCAAAAGACACAAGTCGTATTCCATTTGGTGGTTGATTAAATGGAGTAATTCCTAGCGAGTCGTAATTTGCTTGATTATCCACGTCGTACCAATGCCTCAAAATTGTACTTTCTAAAGCATTCGCGTCCTGGTAAGCGCAAAAATTCATCTTATCGATAACGTCATAACTAAATGCTGTTCCTGCAACCGCAGGTATTGGCAGAGCTCCAAAAGGAGCTACGTAATCGCTTATTATCCGGTTAACCGGCGCCGGAGGGAGAGGCGGTGGGGGCGGAGGGATTAAAGCATTGAGTGCAGAATTGATGGGGCTTACATATGTAGCGTACATTAAATTGTCTATGATATCCATAAGTTATTATCGTTAGAAACAATAGATGACTATTTTTTTTGCTTTTCTTTTTTTTGAGGTAAACTTTTACCAATAGACGGCCTGATAGCAACATTACCCTGCCCTGATAGTGCCCTAGCTTTTTCTAATGCTTTTTCTAAGTCTGTAGCATTGACAGGTTTATTTAACATTTTCGATAACTCATTTTCAATTCTCGGAATCCGGGTTTCGAACTCCATTTTTTGAGAATTTATATCCGTAGTAATTCTGCCGCCGTCAATTTCAGATAAAATCCATTCATACTGCTTTATACTCGTAACATAAGAATTGAGGAAAATATCATCCCAAACGTCTCTAGTTTTTTGTGGTAGCTTGTTTACCTTAGCCAGCGTTTCCGCATCTGCTGCAAGGCTTACTTTGTCTTTTGGAAGATTGTAACGCATATTCTTTTTTTTAATTTGTGAAATTATTGACTAGTTCAATTCAACCGCAAACCCCAACTTCATCATCCACTCTTCCTGTTGCTTATATAAATCTGTAAGATCACCTCTGCCCACGCCTATTTTATATCCGTTCAATGCTAGCAGGCGAATACACTCCTTCCATATCCATGCATGTGAAGTGTATAATGCCGGTCCTGCAGACTGTTCGAGCTGCGCCAATGATCGCGGGTCTACCCTTTCCGGCGGAATAATTTGTGACAACGATTTATTTCCAAATGAATAATAGGGCGACTTTAAGATCAATTGCACAGCGTCCGGAAGTGCACCTTCACAAATTTTAACCAACCCAACAGAAGGAAAGTTTATCAGGTTAATATCATAATCATTTTTAAAAGCCGTTTCAAGATCATCCCAAGGTCCGCTTCCGTAAAACTGACGGCACATTTCAATATTCAGCAGCACACGAATATAAGATATGGGGTGTGGATCATGCTGGTGATATGCAAAAACAGCTTGGGGCGTTCCGCTCACTACATCGTGCAGCGCCGCAACGGATGCATAACCCGTGTGAACAAACGCAAAAGCATCCGCTGCAATTTCACTTGCCCAACCAGAAAAAGCAGCACCAACAATTTTTGAATGACCCGTTAGCTTATTATTCAATGCAGCTCCTAATTCTTCATTCCAATTGGTGATATGCGCTACCTGGTGACCCGTCTCATGAATGATGGCTGTCGGTCTGAACAAATTATGCTGCGTTATTTTTATTGCCGCAACGGGGCTTATTCTGCCGTCCCATAATCGCAATCCTGCTTTCAATATCGAAGCTCCTACCCCTTTATCAACATAGGTAAGTACAGGTGGCGTTTCTTTGCCCAGCGGCTTTAACAACTCCTGCATACTTCTCATGCAAAGGATATCGCATGCCCTCAGCATTGCAGCTATACCAGGCGTTGTACGGGAATTGATGGCAACGGTATAAAAGTGAATTGTTTCCTCCGTTTTTAGATACCTTTCACGCAATCGGATCAATCCTCTTTTAACAGACCGCAATAATTCAGGTTCCGATGAATGTCCCAGTTGCTGTTTCAGACTGTTCGCTAATAGCACCACCTCTGCCACACTTTCCTGCATCGCCGTTTTCAGCAGCACGCCTATCTTATGATCAATGCCATGCCAGGCGTAGCCCGATGCCAGGTGGTCGAGTGTTGAAAGTCTCGAAGCCGCCTGCAGCCAGTGATTGACCTGACGCAATAATGAAGTATGATGGGATACAATGACCTCCATAACTTTTGCTCTTCAATTGAATTTTCTATCTGCAAGAATCTTGATTTCCGGAGCAGGGATATTGGGTAATGCCAGATCTGCGATATTGCCCAGAGAAAGTTTTCCACGAATAGCATTGATCACAGTCCTGATCGTAGACATCCCTTGTATGTTAGTCCAGATAATCTTCACAGTTACACCATCCTGCGGCTGCGCTTGTGCTTCCTTAAATTCTGCTGCACGTGCCTTGAAGAAATTTGCCAGTGCCTTATATGCGAGCTCGGAAAGTTTTTCGACTAGCTTCTCAATAATTTTGGTGAGGATTTCCTTACCGCCTCCAAGCGCAATGCCTCCAATACTTTTTGCAAGTGATGACAATGATGATTCTCCTTCCTGGTCACTTATGTTTTCAAGGTATATTTCGGGCACTGCCTCATGAATTATTTTCACTTTATTGCCTACATTCTTCAATAGTATACCATTGAGCACATTCCTCACAGCATGGCGGATACTTATCGCTGCACCGAGGTAATCATTTTTATTTAATTTCTCGACAACAGATTTTGCATCCTCTTCACTGAAGTAGTAATTAAAGGTAATCTCTGATTTGATAAAATTGATGACTCCCTGAATATCCCCGGATTGGCTGGGCTTTGGTGTTCCCGGCTTGTCTTGACCGCGATGTTTATGAGTTGAGTGATCAACAGGAGGTATTCTTAACCTTGCGCCGCTGATCTCCAGGTAATAGTATCGTTGTCCCACCAAAGTACGGTGGCGTTTAGCTGTAAACTTTGGGGCAAGATCTTTCCCTAAGGCCGGTTCCTTTAATAGTACTGATGCAGCTTGTTTCGTGAGCGGATGCAATTGTACCCAGGCGTAGGGTTGTGAGGCATTGAACCCCGGCACGTTTTCAAACTTGCCGATCCTGGTGAGCTTGGTTCCGGGAATGCTCTCGTAGAGGTGGACTTTTGCCTGGATGGGCTTGGTCGGATCCAGGGAAAGTTTGTCTTTTAAAAAGTTCGCCAGCGGCAACCCTCGAAAAGAAGTTACGGCCTGCGCACTTTGCGGATCGATGGTGATATTGAAAATCCGTGTAAATTTTTTATAGAGGTGTTTCGGGCCTTTTCTGGGTTTCAATACCCAAACACCGGGCTGAACAGAACGCCGTAACCCTTCTTTAATGTACTGAGGTGGAAAGTTATTCGCTGCAGCCGTTTCAAATGCCTCGAGGAGCTGAAGGGTAAGGGCTTCCTGGTCGTTGACGGTTTCCTCATCCAGGTTCTCCATATTTTGAATCGTTTCCTGAACCGTATCGACGATGGCTTCGTAGGCCACATCGGTCTTGTTGGTCTCGTTGACTTCGAAGCCAATGGCGCTCATACCGACGTCGATGATACTGGCCGCCAACGGCTTTGCTACATTTTCCGGTACATATTTTCCCACCAGTTTAGCCAGTAGACCCGCCAGGAAGTTGATCACTTTTTGTCGGCCAATGATCGAGATGGCTATTTTTTTTATGGGCTGAAGCGCCAATATCGCTGCTGGAAGAAAACGCTCGATGGCCGGAGCCGGGCTTTCCCCGGGAGGCAGATTCTTGAGCTCATCAATAAATTGCTGACGGGCCGCGTCAAGAGACGGAGGTATAAGTCCGCCGGTTTCATAAGATAGCTCTCGTTCGATAGTATCTTCAAAAGACTCATAGTCTGCGATAATATTGGAACTCTCCGCTTCGTCTGAAGTAAATAGCAATTCTGCAACACGTTCGTCGAATTCTGTCTGGATGCCATCCACATCTCCGGCAGTGAAGAGGTCCGTCGATTCGGAAGACACTGAAGTTTCGAGGTTTAAGAATTTTTTTGCAAGCGCCTGGGCATGGGGTTGCAAATTTTTAGGAAGCTTTCCGATTGCAAATTTTAATACCTTATTTAACAACGGTTTGATCAGCCCTTTAAGTTTATTGAGGACTATATTGATCGGAAGGATCTTACCTACAATACTGATTCCTTTCTTGGCCAGCTCCACCCCTTTTTTTACGACTGATTTGACCTTGTTAAAGATCTTGCCGAAGAATTGTTCCTGCGCAGGTGCGAAAGTGCTGTGATTGAATTCGAGTTCTCCAAAAAATGATTCAATTTCCTTGTCAGTGTGATCTGCGAGATTGTTGGCGGAAAAATGTTGTGCTACTCGATCAACCATGGCTTCCGTCTCCATGAGCAAAGGCGTAATGTATTCCCTTGCCTGTTGTGTGGCAAAAGGAACAAATTGCTCGCCCAACGCTGCTTCGTTCGAAATTTTTGGAAGCCACTTATCCTCAATTTCCCCGGCGAGTTCATACACGGCCTCTGAAAATTCGCTATCGTGCATCTCCGCTATGAACTGCACGAATTCTTCAGCCATTTGATTTACAACGGCACCATTGGTGTTCAACTCATAGGTTCTCGAAAACGGACTCTCCAGTTCCTGGAGAAAATTGCTGTAAGCAGCGTCAGCCTCTTTGGGTTTGAAGGCTTCTTTCATTGGAGAAATATCTGCAAACGGAGTTTCAAACATTTCAAGTTCAGTACTCATGCCGTTTCCTGCATAGCTGTTCATATCATGTGGTGTTATGGTTAATGGTACGAATGTACAGCTGCCGTACACTCTTAGGCTATCCCCCTAAAGGGGGAAATTCGACACCATTTAATGATGATACTCATCCCCGAATTTAGCTATCGGGTAAATTCTAAAACTGGAACGTTCAATGTTTGGGGACGGCGCGCGGCAATTATTTTTCGAAGAATGTCTGATGATAATGATTAATAAGTGCAGCTGTATTCTTTGCACCGGTCTTCAGCAGAATATGTTTGCGATGGGATTTCACCGTTTCATAACTAACGAAAAGTTTTTCAGCAATTTCATTATTCGTGCAACCCTGCATGATCAGTCCTAGCACCTCAATTTCGCGAAGACTTAATTTTTGGTGATTGATCTCACATTTGTTATTGATTTTCTTCTTGATCAGGAAAACAGCCTCTTGTATATCCACGACCTCCATATTGATCTTAACTTCGAAAGATTCTCCGCAATGCCTTACAACACTGAGCAAATCCTGAATCTTTACCATTAGTAGTTTTTCAGTCTCCGGAGTCCACTGGTCGGCTTCGAAAAAATTAAGCTCTTCGCAGTTCCCCGAAATCTTCGAAAAGACTTGTATACAAAGATTAGCCGACATTCTAGAAACCCAACGAAGATTAGGCCTAACAAAATGAGATCGAATGTAATAAAGAAGGCTTAACTAATGCTGTATAAATTGGAAGGATACTTTACACTATTTAGGATGGCCAGGAAGTATCTTATTTATGCAGATTAATTCCACTGGAACGGATAAAAAAAACCAAATACTCCTACTCCACTAACCCAAATACTCCTACTCCACTAATTATAATTAGAGTAGCAAGAATACGTGTCTCCATAAAACGAAGTTATACAAGATAAGATCACATTTCCTATACCTGTTTTCAGGAATATGTAAAAGAACGCAAATTGACCCATGAGCTGCTATCGATCGAAAAGTGAAGAGATTTTTTTGAAAGATTCATACAGAACTTCTGTATTGAAAAATTAGATCACCAGACTAGAAGTACAATTACTGTCTACAATAAAAGGTAATTTTTAAAATCACGGAAACTGGAAGTCGCAATTGAGTAGATTTCACCTGGCCTGTTTGATGCCTGATTATAGTGGCTTTAGTCTAAATATAACCAATTAACTCCTCCCTGAATATCGGTATCGATCGAGTCACCGCACTTGTGCATAGTGAAGGAAAATCTGAAAAAATCAATAGCAAAAAAGAAGAAGGTGGTCTCTTAAGTTTCAAGCAAGCTTAAAGTCATCCGCCTAATTTCATTATTTCGGATCAAAACTGACAATGGAATTGCCGACAGCTCTCTCCTTGCCCATTGCTCGCATAATATTAGTCAGGGTAGCCATGGGTGTCTCAAATTTGGCATCGGTTTCTTTAAGGTACCTTGAGAAATTTTCGCGATATCTCTTTTGATATTCCACGGCAGCCATACCACTGGGATCGTCGCCGCGATGCCCAATTATATCGAATTCGGTTGTAGCAGCCGGGTAATTCTTCCCGTGGAATTGCACGTAACTAGCAAGGTTCGGTACCTGATATTTTACATGACCAACTTCATGCGAAAGGACTAAAAGTGCCTTGGGGACTGCCCAGATTTCTACCGAGACGGTATTCACTCCATATTCTGAAACGTAAGCATCCTCGTCGCTAGCGGATTGATCAATGTAGGTGGTTCCCCATGACTTAAGCTTAGTTGCGTCGAGAGGTACAAACTTTATAAGGACATCGACAGACCTACCCTTTTGTCCTTGATGAAATTAATTTCGTCATATAAGTCCGGGGCTGTAATCCTGAATTGTTCAAGAAGTCGATTGGTCAATCGATAATAAGCGATGTGGTCGATCACCACCTTGAGACTTTCTTTTAGTTTGCGATTTTTATATTCAGGGAGATTACCCTCACGAAGTAAACTGGTAAGGTTATGCAGGCGAATTCTGAATGTCATCGTTTCTGAATACTCAACAACTGATGCACAAATTAATTGTGAATACCTTTATTGTGTGAACGCTTGATATTTTCCTAAAACACACTCTACGCAAATGTCCTCAACACATTTGTACCACAATGTATGCCGCCGCCATGCGTATGATAATACCAGGAATCGACCCAGTGCATCTGCTGGCCAACAGAAGACAACAATAGTTGTGTATACAGTTCGAATATATCTACCGTGTTTTCAGGAATAATTATCTTTGTAGATACTTCGGGTAAAACATCGCCCTTGTCATTAAAAACGCCGGGGTTGGCTTTCTCTATTTTGTCCATGACTACCTGGATATTTTTGTTGTACGAATCTTTTTTGGGATGCGACTTCGCAGTATCACCTTTACAAAAATCGACTTCGCAGTTTTTAAATTCATCAAAACCGTCTTTAAAATAGTTGGCGATATAGAAAAGGTTTTCGGCCACACTGATGGGGTGATTTGTAAAAGGATCGTCTCGATGCTTGATGTCGAATACGGATGGGAAATCGAATAAAGGATTCGAAGAATAGATGCTTTGATAAATGGATAACCACATCTCTTCAAAGTTGGCGTCGAACTCGGTGGGTCTTTTTCCAATATGAGCTATACTTACTTTTTCATTTTTGCTGGTCCAATGATACGTGATGTCAAGTTGATTCTTCGAAATGAATACTTCATTGAGTTGTGCATCGCAGAAGGAGGATAATTTCTTATTTGCCTGAGTTGATAAAAACCCTTTCATAAACTGGATAGCATCTATGCTTTTCATTCTCGGCCCATATGGCCGGGGTATGAGAAGGTGTTGATTTAATGTCTGTAAATTAACCATGTCAGGCATAAAAGCCTTCGTCGAAGAAAGGGAAAAATTCGCAACCTTATCGAAGATAACGGGTATCTGCAAAACAGGAACCGATGAAAATTCTTTTTTCAAGATCTTATCCACGATGCCCGGGACCGCTTCTTTTTTGTAACGTTCCGATGTATAGTAATGGACGTAAGGCACATCATCTGCAAAGTGATAATCACCTGTTAGAAAAAAATCGTCAATGGCTCTGTTGGTCACTCTCGTCTGTTCAATCGTATCCTCAATACTCATGAATGCTGCATACCGTGCATCCACCTTGGTCATGAGATTCAGTACCATAAATTTGCGGTCGTCGTGGAATGCACTGTCGTAGTAGTTATCAGTTGAAGGCGTGGTGAATTTTTTGCTAAAGCCACTGAGATCGTAATGACTGATCTTCGCATTGACATGATCGATATAACCGTTGGGTGGCAAATGTGAGGCCGTATTGCCGCCTGTTGCTTCATGAATCCATTTTTTGCCTCTGAATAAACGTGTAACTAAGACATTTTTCACTTTACTTTCTTTCAATCTCTCAAGCAGCGTCACGCCCAGACGCGGTGAAGCTCTACAGATTGAAAACGCTTCTGTAGAAGAAGTGTCTTTTAGAAAACACAGAATCTCATCGATGTGCCCTACCGTTAACCAATCCGTATATACTGATGCCAGTGGTTGGAAAGGTTCCCTGGTAACTAAGAACTTCTTAAGCTCCTTAGAATGAATCGTTCCAGTCATTATTTTTCCATAGCGCATTCCCTTCATAGGAGGTGATACTTCAATATTTCCACCAAAGTTACCCGGGCTATGTACTTCATACAATTCTGTTTGAATTTCATTCAGCAACCCCTTATTTTCTTCTGTATATAAAAAAGTTTCAATTTTATTATCGCCGGTAACCACCATCAATCGCATCGATTTAGCATCAACCAAATTTAAAGTAGACGACACGTTGTCGACAACAGACTTCAATGCCGTAATGGTTTGCCGCTGATCCTCCTTTACGTTTGTGTAGCCCTTTAACTGATTGTAGGATTCATTGACAGCAAGACGTACAGCAAATAAATCGCTATAATCAAACTCATTATGCTTTGATTTTTGAGATGGATCGATCCGTTCGATCTGGCCAAAAATGAAATTAAGCACGCGGCGGATAAAAGAAAATTCTTTAAAGAGTATATACGACACAGCAACCCCCATTTTGACAGGTTCTTTAGCACCGTCTTTTACTTCAATTATCTTTATCCAAAAATCTTTTAAAACACCAACTGACTTCGATGGAAAATACTGGTCAACAAAATTTTTCAGATTAGGCGTAGTGTGATACAGCGCTGAATCATTGACCATTCTTGGAAGGTGAATAATTACCTGCATCGGATTTTTACCCGCCGAGGTATATCCTAATTGAAATTGATCCTGCAACCAGGTATCGCCAAGTCCTACAGTGCTTGGAACAAATGTTATTGGTACCCCTGTTTTACCGACCGCTGATTTTACATCCTGTACCGATGGTTGATTTTCTTCCAATTCACACATGAGCAAGCGGTGAGCCGGCGCCTGATCGCTCACGAGTATCAGATTTGACGGCATGATCGTGCCGTTGTTAATTTTTGTAAATTGTTGTAGAACTTGCTGGTTTGTTCCCAACAGTCTGAACGAAACTTGCGTATCAGTTTTGTCAGGTAATACCGATGAACCGGTAAAAGTTTGAGCTTCTACAAAAAACTGAATTCCCCTGCCCTTTGTGCCAAACCTTTTCTCGTGTTTAAGATCGATCGTCAATTTGTTTTTGTCAGGGATGGCAACTGCTTTACCGCTTTTATCTAAGAACTTATAAAGATCCTGGTCATAACTTATTTCTAACAACAAGTCTTTGTTGACTTTTACTTCCTCGTCGATATTCGAGATCATGAGCGAATACATTTCTTTATCAGACAATTTTCTCATTGCTCTTTCCTTATCCAACTTATTACCTTCTTTTATGTCACTCGCTGAAACAGTGTCTGGCAGTTCTCTGTCGGAGCGATTGATATTCGGTAACAGCAAATAGTGATTATTTGCAGATAAGCTTGCATTTTCAAGTGTAATCTCCATTGCTAAGCAGTAAAGTCGGGTAAAACAGAATCGTCTTGTAGATAAACTAATGTAGTGGGTAATACAACTTCCCAGGGCTCTCCTTCAGGTTTTGCATTGGCTAGGTCATCGGTTTGATCTTTTAATTCATCTGCCAGGGAAATAAACAGTGGATCATTCAGCCTCGGCGGTTCGCCTCCTTTCCAGATATTTCCATTGTTTTCGAGGAAGTACATGATAGCATCATTGTAAGCAGGATGGACGGGTAAGACTACTCTAGCCGAACCTGCCTGTAGAAATTTTGTAAACAAGGGGTCGGTATCATAGATACTTGATTTATGTACCCACTGATTTTTTCTCGCCCAGAAGTAGGGATAAAAAAGATACGTTAAGTTTTCCCATTCGAAAGCCTGTTCGAAGAACTGAATGGTCTTTCCCTCATTGTGCGCATCGAAGATGTCAAAGTCGGGAAACGGATTGGAACCATCATTTTTCATGGCATCAAACGAGCCAAACAAATACGTATCCATGAGCATCTTAACGCATTGTTTTTTTAATTCTGTTTCCTCGATTTCGCGATTGATTCCTGGATTTTGCCCTTGTATGGCGATACCTTGCATGGTTTCCTGCGCTGCCATTTTTTGTTCGTATTCTATTTGCATGGCTTTGTAAGCAGCCATGATTTTTTCGAAAGTTTGAATCTGCCATTGTTCGTAGGCTTCCCACGTTCTTTCTACGAGGGCGTAAAGGTTTATCGTAAAGGAGAGTACATCATAGCTATTGACCGAAACCTGTATTGGATTTTCTGGCCAAAACCAGTGGTAGGCTATATCATTACGGTCATGGTTATTACCCATGGCCAATCGTTTGTCGAAGGAGGCGTCTGCACGGAAGATCTCCAGCGGCCTAAAGATTTTATTTCCAATGGTAACTTCGATAATAGAGTAATGCGACCAGATCGCCGACATGTCCCACCAAACGCCCACTTTGGAAATATATCCTGCGGGTACTATAAGCTCTTTTATAGAGACAGCGTGCGTATTGCCGTCCAGTGGCATGCCATCTTTTGCGATGGAAGTAGAAATTGTTTTATAAGGTAGTGGAGGAGGCGTTATTCCGTGAACGTTATAATCGCGAATAAAATGCTGATAATTTCCTTCATTGATATCTTTGTGCGTGATGAGCCCATCCCTTACCCAATTGCCTTTTGCATCCGGAACCCATTTGTATGGAATTGGCGGCGGAACAATATTCTTTTTAGGTTTATGAGTTTGGGCATATTCATAGAAGGCTGCAGGCTCCGGAATAATGAACTCCAACATCATCCGTTTTCCATAATTGTAAATTTGCGCTTCGTAATATTTGTCCACCCAGCGATAGACGCCTACAGCATGATCTGATTTGTCTTTGTTGTCGAGGCCGTGCGTATTGATTTCCTCTACCTCGTGCATTTTTTTTGTGGTCCGCTCTTCTTTCGTGCGTTTTTGAATTTTGGATACGGACTTATCGATTACTTCCCTGGCAAAGTTCGAAGAGCTTTTGTTTGACTCCTGGCTGGCCGTGCTATAAGCAAATTCGCCGTGTGCCCCGAACGTTACCATGCCGTAAGAGCCGGAGACGGTTACACCTGCCTGCACGCTCATTTGTTCCTGTACCGTTTTCTCGCTTTCCTTTTTTAATTCAAAGCGGTCGGTGGTCTGCGTATCTTTTGTAGTTTCTTCGCTGGTTTCATTCTCCACTGTAAGAATCTCTTCTGTTCGATCCAAAACACGATGCTTCCTTTCTTTATATTCTCCCCGCAACACATTTTCAATGTGCGCCACTTCTCCTGCCACATATTTTTTTAATTTTTGCTTTACCACTTTCAAGTCTCCTATGCCCAAGGGTTTGATCGAGGAACGGATGTTGGTGGGAGGAAAGTAGGCCGGGAGTGGTTTATACATATTGACAATTTTTCCGGCAATGGATGACAGACTAGAAATCGTTTTTGCCTCCATCGGCATAAGGCTTAAAAATTGAGGGTCCTGAATATCGTACGCCGACTGGTAGAGCTTTTCAAGCTTTTGTTGAAGCTGCGCGACGGGTTCAACCAACTGAAAATTGCTCTCTGCCATATTGAAAGGTTTTAATATAGATTTTGTTCGTTCGTGTAAATCGTCAAAGCTTTTTTTATTGACTGCTATGTTGGTTCTTACCAACGTTGACTTGCTCTTTTCCTCCAGTCCCGTCTGTTTATTAGGAGCTGTAATATTTTTAGTTTCGGACGTTTGGGTGCTATCGAACTTTATGGTTTTAACTTCTTCCAGTGCACGATGCATGTCGACAATATCGGTCCATATTTTTTTGTATTGCTTTATTCTCTCGGGATCAGGCCGCTCTTGTTCCTGTGGCGGTTCTGTTTTTGGAAGTGGTTTAGGAAGATCTGTTAGTATTTTCGACACCATGGGTTTTGCGGAGAGAAGTTTTTGCAAGGTGTTGTAATCATCAACTTTCGATTTGACCGTGTACTGCAGCAGGTGTAACACCCTAAGATTTTTGGTCAGTTCATCTAAGTTTAGATTTTCTGTTCGTGATAGAATATAAAAAGTATAATATCGGTCCCATAGATTATGCAATAAGGTTTTTGTTTCAGGCTTGTTCAGATAGGTAGTAATATCGCTGTCAAGTAACTGTTGGATGCCATCTACTAAAACGTCATGACTAAAACCACCACCAAAAAAGGTTATGGCAAAGTCGTATATCTTGCCCAGTGCAAGGTCACCGTTAGCGGCTGGATAATCTAAGGAGTAGTTATTATCCCTGATGAATTTTTGAACCTGTTCAGGGATTTTTGTTCCATCCTTTGGGTCGAATGTGTTAACTAGCCGTCCTACCGGAGTTTCTTCCATCGGTCTCTTATCGGAAATAAAATTGGTCTCCTGATTTTTCTTTTCAATGGATGCGGGAGGCCTAAGCGCCACAAACTTAAATACATCAGATTTAATTGCCTTGTCTGCCATAATTGATAATTTATTAAATGAATTGCGTTAAATGATTCCGTTCAGATAAATTCAGGAGTAAAGCAACGCATTAAGTAGGCAGCATTCAATAACCCATTTGGGTTACCGTAATTTGGGGAAATACAGTTTCGACACCAATAGACATTGGATTGCTGGTTCATAAGGCGAAATGATATTGTTTGAATCATACATTAAATTCATACAGAAATATTCCATTAAGAATTGCATGATCAATTCACCCGGGTCGCTCCATTTCCTTTCACGCTTATTTCTTTCGCTCTATGCCCTTCTCTGGCTGTTACAAGATTGATATAATTTACCCATGCAATGATTAGAATCGGTATCGATATGATAGAGAGAAAATTAACGACTTGTGCGCTTCCATTCGGGTTCAGTTCGAAGCTCATTGAAGGAATCGAGGGACACGCTTTTAAAGAAATGCTGAAAGATATTCACAAAAGAAATTTCGAAAAAGGCGAAAGCACATAGGAAGGGCTACAAGAGCCCTTCATCAGCGAATGAATAATATGCTTCGCTGGCAATGATAATGTGATCTAAAACCTGAATATCTAAAAGCTTACCACCTTCCTTCAATTTCTTCAAGAGATCCATATCAGCTTGACTAGCTTGCAACGAGCCTGATGGATGGTTATGAGCATTATGTAAAGCTTTACATAATGCTCATTATGCAAAGTAAATGGTTA
>CAZAHL010000165.1:0-15519 GCA_964484845.1 uncultured Chryseolinea sp.
ACACTGATTTTTTTTTGTGATCGTCTGCGGACAAACTTGGCCGATTGCGGGAATTAGTGCATTCATTCACAGACCTCCAGGACTCCTGAGGATTCGAAGCACTCCTATTTTCGATTAGTATTTAAACTGGAACTGGCGAATGATTTAATGTTCGACTATAATTTGTAGATAGGTTGTGCGGTGTTCGCGTGTTGGCCTCCGTGGCCTTAGGAACCATGCCGCCGACTTAACGCCCAATCCTTGTATAAAAATACGAATTCAAGAAAAACATTAATAACTTATCAAACAAAGAGTAAAACGTAAAAGTGAAATCAAATTTTCAAACAGGCCCTAGTAACAAACTACTATAGATCTTCAGATCAGGATTTGAACCCAGAACTTCACTCTTCAAGGAGCTATTGCTTGAAGAGATTCGTCACAATATGTAACTTGTTCCAGTAACAAACACCTCGACATTTCTTTAGGGATGCTTAGAGTTTTCCAACGATGATAAAATAATTTTTGTTGCCATTTTATTTCTCGCACCACCATCTAACGTACTGACTATTAACTTGAGAATTTTTATCGGAAAGGCAAATCCCTAATATCCATTTTTTGTAATGATGGCCATTACCTGCCTTGAGCAGTACCAATAGTGTTTGGCTGTAAACCTATTCTTGCAAGTCATAGAGCTCTGAATTGATTTGTAAGTGTAACAAGCGCAGGGTGTAGGAACACCAATGTGGTTAGGTAGGTCATGGATGACGATGAGACAGGTAGTGTTCGAAGTGATCGTTTTAGAACACTGTCCGCAATTACCTTAAATGATAATTATCACTTCTGCAAAATGCCTGATTTCCTTACGTCAGTAATTATTTAAACGACGTGCTCAAACACACTCTAGGGATATCGTGGTAAAGCGATTATTTTTGACGATCTAAAAAATTAGCGCATATGAAATTCTCTATTTTCCTAGCCTTACTATTACAAGTTATTTTATTTTCGGGATGTGATGATGAAGAAGATGATAAAGGATCTTTTACAATGACCTTACAGAGCACGGAAACGAATGTTGCTGGTACAAAAGCGACGTTAACAGTTTCTGGTGGTCAAACATCGAGCAGTGGCCAAGCGTCTCATACGTTGAGAATTGCTGGAAAGGTGAATGAAGATTCGATAAGCATTAGTATATCCAACTGGGAATTCCAGGAACCGCCCGATAATGCCATTATCACAAAAGATTATTATAATGTTTATTCAGACAATGAAGAACTTTGTCAGAAAGCTTCGAGCAATGTAACTGTATGTGAAGGCACATTGATTAAATATATGGAAGGCGATAAATTGTTCGCTTCGTTTTCCAAAGACGACGTGACATTGATCCTTGATATTATAAAATGTGACGGTAACAAGGTTTCAGGAAAATTTGAGATCGAACTCGAAAATGTATACGACAACAATGAAACTAAAACTGTCAAGGGCGAGTTCACCGACCTGAAATATACCGTAAGGAACGTTTTGTAATTCCGACGCCCTTGTTGGGTTTTTTTTTCTAACAAGCCTACGCATGTCGAGACCTGATCATGTCCACCCATTGCAATGATTCAAGAAACTCCACCGCTTATCCGAATTATAATAAATCCAGCACTTGAAGAAATATATTCTCAAGGATGTATGTATTCCAACTTCTGATCAATTACTGGACCTGACCACAGCTATATATTAAAGGATTCCGCTCCCACACATGATACTTTCTGTCTTTACTCCTAACTAACAGTTCATCCCGCATGGCAGATTTTTCATTTCTAAAGATCTGTTGCCTGGTGTATTTAGAAAATTCTGTTTAAGTGGGACATGCGGATTCACAAACTATTTTTCCGTCAATAATTGCCATAACCTTCCCATTTAACTCTCGCGAAGATTGCAATTGCATGAATTGGTCCCGTGAAGAACCCATGTCAGGCCCTACTCGTGCTAAGTTAAGCATGAGATGGCGGTTCCGTTTTACTAGAAATCGTTGACTATGACGGGCATTTCCACGATTACTTTTAACATTTCACGATTAACTTAACACTAGTTTCATATGTCTCATACCACAAGTAATTTTTATTACAACCGAATTAGCAAACGCTGAGAACTGGAAGATTCTAAAATCATTTACCCTCTATTTCCGGTCTGATAAACTCAAATATTAGCCTTCCATGCTTGGGTTATTTCGCAATGGAGTTAAATTTATCAACCAATCATTAGCTGATTTGAATTAATTTGCTCAAAATCTTTAATCTTTTAGTTCATGGAATTATATAATAAAATCTTTGAAAACAACAGCAAATGGGTTGCCGCGAAGAAAGCTAGCCAAGCTGATTTTTTTGAACATCTTTCCCAAGGTCAATCGCCAGAAATTTTATATGTCGGCTGCAGCGATAGCCGGGTAACGGCGGAGGAGTTGACTGGAACGCAACCAGGTCAAATGTTTGTCCATAGGAACATCGCCAACCTGATACCTAACAATGATATCAATTCGATATCAGTAGTTGTATATGCTGTGGAGCATCTTCATGTTAAGCACATCGTTGTATGCGGCCATTATAATTGTGGTGGTGTTAAGGCGGCTATGCAAAGTAAAGATCTTGGCGTGCTGAATCCCTGGCTCAGGAATATCAGAGATGTTTATCGCCTGCATAAAGATGAACTGAATAAAATTTCAAATGAGGACGACCGATATAAAAGGCTGGTAGAACTGAATGTTCAGGAGCAATGTATAAATGTTATTAAAATGGCCGTGGTTCAAAAAGCCTATATTAAGAATGGCTATCCGCTAATCCACGGTTGGGTATTTGATGTTTCTACGGGTAGATTGATTGATTTGAAAATTGATTTTCCAAAAATACTTTCATCTATACAGGAAATATATGACTTGACGAAAGAGATTTAGCGTTTGCCAAGGAAGATCTAAACGTTTTTTATTATGTACGTAAAAAAGAATTACAACGTCAGAGAAACATTCTTTACTACTGGTAAACATTTTACCTGGTTGATACCCTATGTTCTGATAATAGCCATCTTGTATCAGTACACTCCTCTACGCGAATTTAGTATACCGTGGTTGCCACTGTCCCTAATTGGTACAGCCGTAGCCTTTTATGTGGGATTTAAAAACAACCAAGCTTATGACAGGCTGTGGGAAGCGCGTGTAATATGGGGAGGCATTGTAAACAGCAGTCGAATGTGGGGATCAAACATAAAGGCTTTTGTAGTTAACCCCGGAGAAGGAAAGAATGATGAGGAATATTTACTTCAAATAAAAAAGACAATGATATACCGTCATATTGCGTGGTTATACAAACTCCGCAAGCAATTACTTGAGCCTACCGCTTGGGAACATCTGAGCCTTAAAGGCGCATACGGTAAAGATGCCAAGGAAAAGATGCGAAAGTTTGGGCTTGGTCTGTATGGCGACGACATTACCGATAGCCGTATTCAAGGATATCTGTCTGACGTGGAGCATAAAGCGTTACCATCTTTTAAAAATGCCGCAGCGCAAATGATAGACTTGCAATCACAGGAACTGGCCAAACTAAGAAAAGCCGGCCATCTCGGAAACTTCGAACATGTTACCCTGCAGGGTATCCTCAACGATTTTTATGACCACCAAGGCAAAGCAGAGCGGATTAAAAAAACTCCATTCCCCCGTCAATTCGCTAGCTTCGGCTTTATTATGGTTTGCTTATTTATCATCATGCTGCCATTTGGTTTTTTTTCCGAATTTGCCAAAATCGGGAACTACGGAATCTGGCTGGCTGTACCTTTTATCATTGTAATAAGCTGGGTGTATGTGGTCATGGAACTTGTTGGAGATTACTCCGAGAATCCTTTTGAAGGACTATCCAACGATGTGCCTATGCTTTCGATATGCCGCAATATTGAAATAGATTTGTTGCAACAATTGGGCGAACCTAATTTACCAGAACCAATACAGCCCATTAATAGTGTGCTGCTATAGTTACGTCGATAGCAATACTCCTTTTGAGTTCATATCCTCGATAGAAAATTCTGAAAGTACCTAGAATCCCCATTTTATCTTTAGTTTCCTTATGTAAATTCAGATTTTAATCAGGTAAAAATAAACTAAATATTCGCCATAGCATATGCAACGTACAGGATATCTACACATAGACAGGATGTTGTTAATAAGGAATAATATAGAAGATGGGATATTAAAGGAATGAGAAAATTTTATACCGGTAACGTCACTCTTGAAAAAACTGGCTCTAAGGTGTTGGGAGAACTTTTGCAAGATTCACTATCTTTCCCTTCTTATGCTCATCGAAGAAAAAGCGCTTAAACATTGGATCGACAATTTTTATGGATATGGATCATGGCATGCCCGTTTCTGGTTCATTGGCTATGAAGAAGGTGGCGGCGAGTTGCCGGAAGAAGTAGCAGAGAAGTTTAACTATTTAAGCAAGATACACCCTCCTACCACAGGTGGAACGCTCTGTGATCTGCGCGAGCTGTACCGGCATGTTGCTTTCAGGGGGGATGGTCCCAAAGCAGATCTTTACACCAACCTCTACGAATACCGGTTCGACAGCAATGCAATACAGCATAGCGTTTGGAAAAATCTTATCGCTTTTGTGCACGGCTACAGAAACGAGCAACTTCCTGATCTTCTCGCCTACCAGAAACAAATTTTTGGATCGTCATCCGTGAATAATGAGGCATTGATCCAGTTATACCCTTTGCCTAGTTCGCACAATCATGCGTGGTATTATAGCTGGCTCGACCTCCCGCAATTCAGCTTCCTTAAGAGTCGTACGTTATATCAAGAACATGTGTATCAAAGTCGCATGCACAGCATCCTTTCAAACATCAGTGCATACAAACCCGAGTTGGTATTGATGTACGGTATGGATAATATCAATACGCTTAAGAAATCCATACAAGATTTTTTTGATGGCTCCAATTTCAAAATGATCAAAGCAACAAAGCGACAAATTCCGCAGCATCACAGAGCTGATCTTAATGGAACAACGATGTTGATCACAACACAGATCCCTGCGCTGAGGCATAACCGAATTGAATCAGGATTTGATTGGGAGAAATTTGGGAAGAGAGTGAAGTCTGGTTTTTAGTACTTCGTCGGCAACCGGACAAACTGCCAATTCGTACTGAAATTCGACGTTTTTTAAAAAATAGAAAAAATTTTAATAAATATGTAGCTATTTAGCTTCATGTTCATACATTTGTAGCCACATAGCTACACGTACAGAAAATAACTGAAATATGAAACTAAGAAGAGATCCTTTTCAGGCAATCGCAGACCCAACTAGAAGGGCGATACTCGTGCTGCTCGCTGCTTCCCAAACAATGACTGCCGGAGCTATCGCAGACAATTTTGACGTGGCCAGACCCACCATATCCAAGCACATGCAAATATTGAATGAGTGTGAACTCATTACATCGAACCAGAAGGGCCGGGAAATTTTTTATGAATTGAAAATTGACAAAATGAAAGAAATCGATAAATGGTTGGCTCAGTTCAGGAAGATCTGGGAGGACCGATATAACCAGCTTGACAATTTATTATCCATTATTAAGAAGAAAGAAAAATGAAAAGCACACTTCAATTCGACTTCCTTGTAGACAAGGAAAAAAACACCATCACCGTGACAAAAGAGTTTGCCGCTGATCGCCAGTTGGTTTGGGATTGCCATACTAAAAGCGAGCTCCTTGATCGATGGTTTGCACCCAAGCCACTCACTACTAAAACAAAAGTAATGGACTTCAAGGAAGGCGGCCATTGGCTTTATGCAATGGTAGAACCAGAAGGCAAAGAGTATTGGGGCCGTATGGACTATTTAAAAATAAAACCGATCGAAAGTTATACAGCGTTAGATGCTTTTTGTGATGACAAAGGAGAACTGAACCCTGACCTTCCTCGGGCTAATTGGAAAGTTACATTTCAAGATCTGTCTGAAAATTCGCTTGTACAGAACGTAGTTACTTACAATTCGTTGGGCGACCTGGAAGCCGTGATTCAGATGGGTATGAAAGAAGGATTGATCTCAACGCTGGAAAGACTTGATGATTTATTATTGACGTTAAACAAATAGCTAATGAAAACGAATAAAATCGTCTTCTGGACGACAACGGTCTTCCTATTCCTTTTTGAAGGAATAATGCCGTTGTCGGCTTTGCTTTTTGCACCCCAATCTGCAACAGCAGGAACAGTTTATTTAGGGTATCCAACTTACTTTGCTTATGTAATCATAGCGTTTAAGATACTTGGTTCAGTCGTGCTTATTACTCCCCGGCTTCCGCGACCAATAAGGAATGGACATACCAGGTTTTGCTACTAATTTTATTTGTGCAAGTTTTAGTCATTTAGCAATTGATGGTTTTGTATTTGTAAGTATTTTTCCCGCTAATTATTTTCGCGATTTCAGTGGCAACGCTAACCCTATGCATCCACTACGGCTTGACCAGGAGCTCGATATCATCGAACGTAACTTTTCCCTGTGTCTGTCCCCTTAATACGACGAAAATTATTAGCTGAACCGTTGCTCGCGAATAACACGGAATTACCAACTCTTGCGGAACATCAATTAATTCACCGGTAACAGGATCATTTTCAGTGGTTACGCGTAAATACTGCTCCGTTAACGCACCGTATTTTGTAAGAGTGGACTTATACGCCCTCACAGAAATTGCTGCGCCATTACCGACCAGGGATTCTGAGTTCATCTTTATTTTAAACTTAACTTCAGCGCATTCCGGAATGTTAGGATTATTAAAATTTTTGAGCCAGTATGCATTGACCTGGGCGTTAATCGCTGGAATTGAGGCAAGGGTTAAATACTCCTTCGGTTCACCTGCTGTGCTCCGGGTTCCTACGTATTTGCCATTGTCAGTATAGAGAAGCCATTCCGAATCATTCTTTGTAATTTGGTAGAATACTGAATCTGTGCTCCAGTCTTTTTCACTCTGAATACATTTGGTGTTCGCAACAAGCGGGTCAATCAACTCCCGGATATAATAATCACGTTCTTCTCCAGGCTCTGTGTAAACTGTTAAATAGTTTGGTCCACCCGTCATAAGAGAGGTAACAGAGCCATCACATAACATTGCATTGTCATGTCCCCTGTTGAAAAAAGCGTGGCCTATTTCGTGAAAAACAAAATTTTCTTTTTCTATGTCACTTAGTGACAACCAACCACAATGTTCAGCCTTTGAAATTTCTATCCGCCTCTGGCCTGCGCCGTCAAAATTGGGAAATCCATAGCCGCAGTATGTTATATTATTCACACTTATGGCGTCCACATAAGCTGCCTGAACATTTGTCAGATCAAAATCATAGCCTCTCGCCTTTGCTTCCTCTTCAAAACGATCGAGGTATATTCTGAGGTCAGGGTATCCAGGGGATTCAGACTTCTCGTCACATCCCAGCACGAACAGACTCAGGACGACAAATGCACGGCTTAAGAATTTCATAGTATTGAACAGCTACGAGTACGGTGACAGTCCTTAGCAATCTTTCATTTCTCACAACAATAATTACGCACATCGCTAAGGTATTTCAATATAGAAAAATTAATACCTAGTTCAAACGGCATTTTATGCGTGACATGACACTAGTTTAAATTAAAGCCTTAACGTTTATTCAGCGTGTCCAACAACCGGAAGATCAATCAGCACAAGACAACCCTTCCCCGGTTGACTTTCGATGCCGAAGGTTCCTTTAAATAAATCGACGTTCGATTGAATTGAACTGAAACCGAAACCCCTGGACATGCTATCCTTCATCACCCCTACTCCGTTATCTTCCACCATCATATTCAATGAATCATTATGAAGTATAATTTGTATTCGCAGGGTTGTTGCCTGCGCATGCTTGATCACATTTTGTACAAGCTCCTGGCAAATACGATACACGCGGACTTCCATCGCTTCCGGCAGTCTTGCTTCCAAACCGAGAATTTGCAAATCAACATCAAGCTGGCCTGATGCGTTTATCTGTGCAACGAATGTCTGAAGTGCAGAACTTAAACCGAATCGACTCAACGAAACGGGTACCATATTGTGCGATATCTGTCGCAGCTCATCAATTGCCTCGTCAAGCAATTTGAGGCTGTCATTAAAGCGCTGCGCCTTTTCGGGAACCTTTTGAAAGAACTCATGCTGTAATCCGTTAAATCGCAGGCGAACACTCGATAATAATGAGCCAAGGCTATCGTGAAGCTCGCTGGCAATACGTTTACGCTCGTTGTCCTGCGCTTGCATCAATGCTTTCAAGTGCGCGTCTTTCTGCGCCTCGATCAGAGACGATAATCTTTCCTTCTCCATCATCTCTTTCCGTATCTCCTCATTCAACTTAACTGAGTGTTCGTGGATGCGCGCATTTTCAATCATCACGGCCCCTTGGTTTGCGGTAATCCTTACCGACTTCACGCGGTCCGCCACATACCAGTTTTTAGCAAAAACATTTTCGAGGTAAATCACCATCGAGAGGTGCCCACTGATTGTAACCGGAAGTATAAGAAAAGATTGCACGCGCCTTACCTGCAGGGCGTCAACATCACGCAAACCGCGTTCGGTTTTCAGTTCGTTGACAATAACAACATTTTGCGATTTAAGAGCCATTAGCATCATCGACTTGGGCATCGATGCTTGTTTTTCATCATCCTCAGGCAATAGAGATAGCTCATCATACCAGATACGGTCGCCAGTGCCTTCCACCAACTCAACCACTACATGCGTTGAGCCGGATATTCTCAAAAGCAACACCATCAGTTTCTTTACCAGCGACTGCACCTCCATATCACCACTCAGCTCATATTGTAACGTCTCGATATCGATGGTTTGTGAATAATGAGTTTCACCTGACAGCAACGCTTCAAATTGTTGCGTCAATTGCTTACCCTTAGCGATGGCATCCCATTCATTGAAAGAATCAATAGCCGTTAACAGAAGATTTCGGGCGCGCACATCTTTTGCATTTTTGGTTAATAGATACTTCGCCCAAAGTTCACTGGTGATCGCACGATGATAGATATTGGAGCCAGCTGCATCGAATGACTTCTGGAAATACTGCGAAGTATATTCACCTTCTCCCGTAATTCTGCACCATTCTGCTTTCATTAACAACCAGGGCGGAAGGTAAT
The DNA here is from genome assembly GCA_964484845.1 of uncultured Chryseolinea sp. GTDB lineage: Bacteria > Bacteroidota > Bacteroidia > Cytophagales > Cyclobacteriaceae > Chryseolinea. The sequence continues at coordinate 9,144 of CAZAHL010000165.1, forward strand.
TGGACGGCGCATAATTTTTCCATGACTCAAACGAATTCAATATTTCGGTGATCCTGACTGTAAGCTCCTTACAAATTGACACCGAATAACTGTACCAGTTTTGCGTTATCGACAAAAACCAGATCATGAGGTTGGCGGGTAGCAAGGGCGATGCTTCCTGCAACTTCCGGTTGGAGTGTGCCTCTTCTGCCGAACGCGCTGCGAGTTCGTAGTGGCCGAAGAGAAAATAGTATCGCGCCCATACGTAATGCCTGTAGAATTTTTCCTCCTGGATCGTTAACCGTCCCGCAAGGGATGAAGGATTTTGCCTGGGTATCGAAAATACAGAGGCTTCTCCCGTTAGAAATCTGATCAGGCTCTTCTGGTAGTGCGTGATATAGTACGTAAGCTCCATTCCCGGATACGACTCTTCAAAATCCCACTGAGACAAACCTTTTAATGGGAGACCTGATATAAAGTGCAGATTCAACTGATGTGTTTTCAGAATGTAAATCCCAATAAGATCACCTGCTTTCTCACCCGCCCTTGCAGCCTCCTCGAGCAGCGCCTTGCTTTCGGAAAAGTCTTTCATCCACGGCTGAATATAAAAAGCATAAACGCCAAATACACGGCAGCGCAGGGTAATATCATCCAGCGATTTGTTAATAGCGAGTCCTTTGGTGCCGAATTCATATCCTTTCTCAATGTCACCGGAAATGATCAACATCCGTCCATAAGAGACATATCCGATGGCTTTCACCACCGATGGGTTTTCGCGATTCGCACGCAGTATGATTTGCAGCGCAGCCCAGGTCATCAGCACATCGGATGTGTGGTGCAGGCTCATACCGCCCACATAGAGCAGGCTTAATATCGCTTCAGAATGATTGGCGTCTGACTGATTCTCAGGGATATCGTTTTGCGGATCAACTTCCAGCTCCGCGAGTATAACTTTCAGACGCTCTACTTCTTCATACAAAGGTTGATCATCGAGTGGAAGTTGCAGGCCAAGTTCTCCGAGACTTTCCCGTAATATCCACACAACTTTCTGATAGCGCGCAAGGTGATTGTTGATAGTAACTTTTAGCGCGAAGACTGTTGAACGTTTCAACGGTGCAGTTATGCGCTCTAGAAGATAGTCCAGGTGAATTTCTGCCAGATCATATTCGCCAAGGTTATATTCAATTCTGGCGCGGTCCATACAAACAAACCAGACCTGATCGCTCACATCTTCCCATGGACACTCCTCCAGCATTTCTGCACTCATCTTGAAGAAATAGCGTGCCTGATCATACGCTTTATCCTGTTGTAAAAATTTTCCCGCTTTATAGTTCAGCTCAGCCACGAGCTGAAGTCTTCTATCCGCCTTCACACGGTCAAGCGATTGATTGAAACTAGTCGCCATCAGGATGATGTCTGTGCTGTTAAGTCTCTCAAGACCGCGTGAATAAAACAAGTCAGCAATTTTATAGTGCAGTTCTAATTTTCGGTTTTCTGACAATTGGTTGTATATCATCTCACCAATATGCATTTCAGAAAAACGGACTTCCTGTTCGTATGATTCAAGCAAACCCGCATCAACCGCTTCGGCAAGAAGTGCCTTCATCCGCAACGTGTCTCCTTCCAGCCAATCGAGAATGATCTGTCTGTTGAAACGGCCCATGCAAGCCATGATACAGACAACATCATAAGCCGATGACGACAGTTTTTTCACATACTCCAACAGCATGTTCTGTGCATTCTGACCTTCATACTGTGCTTCTACTTCATTGGCATTACAATACCATAGACCACCTTCTTGCCAGATCAGGTCACTGTCTTTCAAACTTTCAAGAAGTACCTGCAGGTGAGACGGATTTCCTTCCGTGAGTTTATGACAAGTATCTATCAGGTCGGGTTGACATTTTCCTCCTAATGTCATCTCAATAAACAAGTGAACCTCATCCCTGGTCAAACCCTTTAAAAAAACATTTTCAACTTTTTTTTCCTTGAGCCGAAGCTCTGCAACAAGTTGCCGGAGCAGGCTGATCTTGTTTTGAGGAGCGCGGCAAGCTCCAATCCATATGAGCTTTTGGCTGGACAGGTTAAGCAACAGGTATTTCAGGAGGTTAATACCGGAAGCATCAATCCATTGCAGGTCATCTGTAAAAAAGAAAACAGGCCGGTTGTAAAAGTCTGCTAGAAATTCGAACAGACGTTTGAAGAGCGGATGCAACTGGTTCTCGATTGTAAGGTGAGATCGCGCAGGGACGAGAGCTTCCTCTCCAAAAATCAATGACAGCTCAGGAATGTAATCGATCAGTAATAAAAAACTCTCGCCAAGATATTCTTTGAGCTTTTTCGAGAAATGACGCAGTTCTTTTTTGCTTGATTGATTGTAGATCTTACTCAGATAATCAGAAATGCAATACTTGAATCCGAAATAAGGAATGTTTTGATGTTGCTGATAATGCCTCGCGATGAGAACCGGGTGAGTGGTCTCCACGCCTTGCAGGTAGTTTTCCACAAGCAACGTTTTGCCGGTGCCGGTGTAACCAGATACAAGTACGCCACAGAATGATGAGTTTGTGCTCGCATTTATTTGGTGAACGAATGCCTCGAGCTGAGGACTAACCTCCATCTTCGTTACAACGCGTTGCCGCATCGGATAAACTCGTCCTTCAAGATCTCGCTCCATAATGTTCTTCTAATTGAGTCAAACCGAAAACGGCTTACAAGCCATATCCATTGGCAGGTTAATATAAACATTGCCGCTGCGACCGTGAAAGAAAAAAGTCATCTTTTCTGTATTAGGACCTCGTTCGGGAGTGAATCATTGAAATCAGTGATTCCAAGCGACAGATCTATCCTGGCGCGGATAGTACACTAAGAAATGCTAGTTTAACCGAAACTGTATTTTTCGCGCGATGAGCTATTGTAGTTCTCTTAAAATTACCTGTGGCGCGGTTTGAGTTGGTCAATTGCCACGGGCTTAAGCCCGTGGCAATTGATGGGAAACTAATCGCGCCATTTGTCCCTTATTAGAAAGCGCGACCCTTCATGGCGCGAAGTAAAACACTAAAAAATGATAGATTAATCGAAAGTGTTTTTTTTCCGCGCCACGAACTACTGTAGTGTGTTCTTTAAAATTCCCTGTGGCGCGAGTTGAGATGGAATCAATTGCCACGGGCTTAAGCCCGTGGCAATTGATGGGAAACTAATCGCGCCATCTGCAACTTATTAGAAAGCGCGACCCTTCATGGCGCGAAATAATACACTATTTATTACAGTGAGACAACTAGCATCGACCTGTTTGCCAACGAATCATGAGGTCTTATCATTGGACATTTTTTTGCATCGAATCGTACAATGCCTGTTGAATTTTTGTCCTCGTGTTTAGTTGGTACAATCGGGTATTATCTCGCGTGGGATTAACGCGATTCGATAAGAAGATGTAAAGAAGTCCTGACTCGGGATCCATCCAGGTGAAGGTTCCGGTGAAACCCGTGTGACCGAAGCTTGAAGTACTTGCATCCTTTGCTGTGTTGTTATTCTCCCCGGTGTATTGCAAGTTAGGTTTATCAAATCCCAATGCTCTCCTATTGTTATTTTCCGGAAAGCGGGTGCGTGTCCACTCATTAAGCGTTTCCGATTTTATGTAACGCTTTCCTCCGTACTCTCCTTTGTTAAGATACATTTGCATAAGCTTAGCCAGATCGTTGGCATTGGCAAACAATCCGGCGTGCCCGGAAACGCCGCGAAGCATAATCGCGGTTTCATCGTGAACTGTACCGTGAATAGGCTCGTGCCTGAAATAATAATCGTGCTCGGTCGGGACAATGGCATTTTTCGGATAGCTCAGAAAAGGATTATAGGTAAGCGAAGTTGCTCCCAACGGCTTGTAAAAATTGGTGTGAATATAGGTTGGAAAATCCTGCGCAATCATGCTTTCAACCACCCGTGGCGCGAGGATGAAAAAGAAATCAGAATACACATATTTCTTTTCAGCCTCCAGCGGTGATTTGCGAATTCCCTTCAAGATCTTGTCGGGGTAGCCGCGATGCAAATACATTTGTTCTTTCAGTTTGATAGGAAACCGTTTTGATGAGTCGTCCTTGATCGTAGCCCATTTATAATGTCCATTCTTCTTCAGCGTATTTTTCCAGAATGGGATAAATGGTTTGAAACGCGCCTGGTGGGTAAGGATGTCGTACATCGGAATGTCAGCCTTGTTTGATCTTTTAAATTTGGGAAGATAGTTACCAAGCGTTGCATCCAGCTTAAAAACTCCTTCATCATACAACTTCATGAGCGAAGGCAAACCTGTGGAAATTTTGGTAATAGAAGCTAAGTCATATAAATCAGTTGGTTTTACTTTGATGGTATCACTGTAGTCATGATAACCATAGGCTTTATACATGACAACCTTTTTATCTTTCGCAACAAACACCTGACACCCGGGAATTGCTTTGATGGCTAGCGCCTGATGAACAAGAGAATCAACACGTTTATAAAGAATGTCTGATATCATTCCTGCATCTTCGGGCAGCGTGTACTTGAACCGGATTCCCCCTTCCACATCGACACCATCTCCCTCGACAAACTTATTCCCAATACTTACAGGCAACCTTCCGCTTGCACTGATTCCCCCGAAAATAAATTGCGCTGTCAGGTCTTCTACATCATTGTTATCCTGATAGGTAACGATGAGCCCATCCGCGTCCTCAATGGAATTCAGCTTATCCAAAACGTATGGATTCTTGAAAACCGCAACAATAACGTTCTCGCTAGTGGCAAGCGAGCTGATGAAACTTAAGACCGGCTGCGAGAACGTGATGCGATTGTGCGGGCGACCAGGATCGTCATGGATCCCAGCAATAATCTGGTTATACTCTTTGAGTCTTGTCATGACAGAGTCGAGGTATGTTTGATTTGCATCCGCGGGCACAAGGAAGTGGTCAACCTGCGTATATAAACTAAGTGTTTTTTGGAACGGTGTTACCTGTGTTCTTCCAACGGAAACGGAGGCAACGCGGATCTTGTCAAGATCGCGAATTGGCAATATCTTGTCGTCGTTCTTTAATACTGTAATGGCAGCTTGAATAAGATCACGATTGAGCAATTTTGCCTCAGGTTTATTAAGTTCGCTTGGCAGGTTGCTGATGTTTACAAATTTTGTTTGAGCAAGCCCCGCCCAATATTTTATTGCGAGCACTTTCCTGCACCTATTATCTAAATCACGCTGGTTTACTTTGCCTTCTTTTATTGCCTTCCTGATCTCCGCCATAGCGCCCGACAGATCTACCGTCAACTCAAGCATGTCGTTGCCAGCGAGGATGGCATCCTTGTCGACTACACCCGGTGGATTGTTTGCCGTTACCCCTTTCATGTTCATGGCATCGGTTACAATCAGCCCCGTGAATCCTAGTTCCTTTCGAAGCAGGTCGGTAACGATTGGCCTCGATAACGTAGATGGAACACCGGAAGAATCAAGCGCAGGAATATTCAAATGTGCTACCATAACTCCACCTATACCCGCCTTTATTATTTCACGGAACGGATACAATTCCAATGAATCAATTCTTTCGCGCGTGTGATTAATCTGAGGCAACGCATAGTGAGAATCTGTACCGGTATCTCCATGGCCGGGGAAATGCTTTGCCGTGGTGAGCATGCCGTGGTCCTGCAAACCTTTCATGTATGCAATTGCCTTACGGGCTACGTTGTATTTGTCTTCTCCAAACGAACGGAAATTAATAACGGGATTATCCGGATTGTTATTGATGTCAACAACCGGTGCGAAATTTACATGAAGTCCTGCACGCTTCATTTGCCTTGCAACCTCTGCTCCCATTTGATAAATGACACTGTCGTTTTGGATTGCACCTAACGTCATTTGATACGGGTAACTGATCGTGCTATCGAGACGCATCCCTAATCCCCACTCGGCATCCATTGCCATGAGCAGCGGCACCTTTGATGCTGACTGGTACGCGTTAATGAGTTTTGCTTCGCGCACGGGTCCACCTTGAAAAAATACCAACCCTCCAATTTTTTGCTCGCGAATTACCTTTAGTATTTCCTGTTCGTGCTCCTCGCCCCGGTTCGAGTAAGCAGCCACTACGAAAAGCTGCGCAATCCTTTCCTCCACACTGAGTGAATTGAAAACTGAATCGACCCAACGATGATTGGTGTATTGCAAGAATGGTGGACGGCCCGTGCCGTGCTGCGCCGATGACGATAGAAATGTGAATAACAGAACAACTGCGGTAAGTAGCGATGGTCTCTTCATGTTAGTGTTAGTGGGACGAAAGTAAAGGCAACTAGTGTTTGTGTCAACTTAATAATGTCGGGCTTACGAAGCTACAAGCTGCGAGCCACTAGCTATGAGCAGCTTCTCAAAGCTCCTAGCTCAAAA
>CAZAHL010000166.1:0-15506 GCA_964484845.1 uncultured Chryseolinea sp.
CATTCTTTTTTTTTCCGGGCACCTCCCAATAACTGGCAAACGCGCGAAAGTGGTTGAGCCGTAGCAAATCAAATAACTCCATATTTTTCCGTATCCGCTGTAACCACCAATCATATTTCCTTTTTTTTAGTACATCCCAATTAAAAACCGGCATACCCCAGAGTTGTCCGTTTTTATTAAAGTAGTCAGGTGGAACTCCGGCAATATTTTCCATTCTTCCCTTTTTATCAAGACTGAAAATCTCGGGATGCGACCACACATCGGCAGAATCGTGGCTCACGTAGAAGGGTAGATCACCGAACATATTAATTCCAAAACCATTAGCGTACGATTTTAGCGCATGCCACTGGCTGAAAAATATGAATTGCTGCCATTTTACGTAGAGCATCGCGTCCAGAAGATCTTCAGAGAATTTTCGAATGGCTTTCTTATTACGGGTCCGGTATTTTTCAGGCCAGTCATACCATGGTTTGTGTCCATGTTCTTCCCTTAAGGTTACGTAGAGGGCAAAATCGTCGAGCCAGAATGCTTCCTTTGTACAAAATTTTTTAAAAAGTCGTAACGATTCGCTTCTTTTGAAATTTAGGTAAGCAATCTCTAAAAGGTTTTTTCTTATGCGCGATGCCTCCTTATAGTTAACTTGGCCAGTAGACTTCGCGTTATAAAGCCGTAGGTCTTGTTTGCTCAGCCAACCTTCGGCGGCCAGCAATTCCGGACTAATTAAGAGGGTATTGCCCGCTAAACTAGAAATGGAGCTGTAAGGAGAAAACGCTTGTTCTTCACTGGTCGGGTTCAACGGAAGGAGTTGCCAATAGCTTTGGTTTGCACGATGTAAAAAGTCAATAAATTTTTTTGCTTCGGGACCCGGGTCACCGATTCCAAAAGCAGAAGCCAGCGAAGTAATGGGAAGTAAAATTCCGGCCTTACGGTCCCTGCCATTTCCTTCTACATTTTTAACCGGTTTATCGTTTTTACGATTTTCCATATAGAATAGGATGGCGAAGAATAAGGATTGAGCGACCTTCAACCGTTAAGGTATCTCCCGCAACATACGTGGGTTCGTCCTCCCCAACGGACAGGCTTGTATCCAAAACTTTATACCATTGTCTTCCGTATTTGGCGGGTGGCAACGTATATTCTAAGGGCTCATGATGGGCGTTGAAAATGATATAGAAACTATCGTCAATGACACTCTCGCCCCTTGGTCCTACCACGTGGATGCCCCGACCATTCAGGTACACCGCCAGGGACTTTGCAAAGTCGTTGGTCCAATGTTCTTCAGTCATTTCAGTACTATCCGGTAAAAACCAAGCAATATCTTCAAGGCCAATTCCTTTTATGGGCTGTCCTTGAAACCACCTTCTTCGGCAAAAAGTCGGATGATTTTTTCGCAGGTGAATAATTTTCTGGGTAAACGCTAAAAATTCTTCGTCTATTGCTTCCCAGTGTAACCATGAAATTTCATTGTCCTGACAATAAGCATTGTTATTGCCGTTTTGAGTACGGCCGATTTCATCACCGGCCACGAGCATGGGGACGCCTTGAGAAAGAAACAATGTGGTTAGGAAATTGCGCTTTTGGCGCTTACGCAACGCGATGATTTCGGGGTCTTCAGTGGGTCCTTCTTCTCCACAATTCCACGATTGATTGTAATTTTCTCCGTCGTTGTTGTCCTCACCATTGTCTTCATTGTGTTTTTCATTATAAGATACCAGATCTTCGAGGGTAAAGCCATCGTGCGCGGTAATAAAATTGATGCTGGCTGTAGGCCTTCGGTAATCTCCTTCGTAAAGATCGGGGCTACCCGTAAACCTGGCCGCAAACTCACCGAGCATACTGTCTGCGCCGCGCCAATAATCTCTGATACAGTCTCTGTATTTGCCATTCCATTCTGCCCAGTCGGCTGGGAATTTTCCCACCTGGTAACCCCCCTCACCAACATCCCACGGTTCGGCTATCAGTTTTACTTGAGAAATGGTAGGATCCTGGTGAATGATATCAAAAAATGCGCTTAGACGATTGACCTCATGTAGCTCTCTTGCCAAGGTTGAAGCCAGGTCAAAACGAAATCCGTCGACGTGCATGTCTAGTATCCAATACCGCAAACTATCCATCATCATTCTGAGGACATTGGGTAGATTGGCATTAAGTGTATTGCCGGTGCCAGTATAATCCATATAATAACGCTTATCCTCCATTAAGCGGTAGTAGGCAACGTTATCAATTCCTTTAAATGAAAGTGTCGGGCCTAAATGATTTCCTTCAGCCGTATGGTTGTAAACAACATCCAATATTACTTCTATACCTGCTTTATGCAATGCTTTAACGGCACTCTTAAATTCGATAACTTGTTCTCCCAAAACACCACTGCTGGAGTAACGGGCATCCGGGGCAAAGAAGCCAATCGTATTGTAACCCCAATAATTGGTAAGCCCTCTTTCCTTCAAATGACGGTCAGCCACAAAATGGTGCACCGGCATTAATTCTACGGTGGTGACACCTAACTCCTTCAGATAGTTGATAACCACAGGATGAGCAAGTGCCGCATAAGTACCGCGGATTTCTTCGGGTATGTCAGGATGCAATTTTGTAAAACCTTTGACGTGGGTTTCATAGATAATAGATTTATGATAGGGGATTTTAGGGGATTCGTCATCTTCCCAATCAAATGCATTGTCAATAACAACACATTTCGGAATGAACGGTGCACTATCCGTATCGTTAAAGCTAAGGTCCTCCTCCTCACTGCCCACCTCATATCCGAAGAGCGCATTGTTCCAATCGATCGTCCCGGCGATGGCCTTTGCATAAGGATCGATTAAGAGCTTGGACCGATTGTACCTGTGACCATTTAGCGGATCGTAGTTTCCATGAACCCGGTAGCCATACAATTGACCTGGCTGGATATCTGGCAGGTACGCATGCCAAACATGGTGCGAGCGTTCCGTTAATTTAATTATTACCGATTCCGCTTCATCGAGTGGAGATGAGAACAAACAAAGCTCAACTCCCGTTGAGTTGTCGGCATACAGCGCAAAATTGACTCCATGTCCATCATACGTAGCTCCTAAAGGGTAGGGGCTTCCCGGGTAAACTGCAAGATTCTCAGTGTTGATTTTTGACACGACGGTGGAGTGCATTATTTTTTATGGTTTAATTTATTGAAGCACTTGAAGTAATTTTTACTTTTCGAAAAGACCAGTTATAACGTGTATACCTTTTACCTTTAAGTATAAAGCAATCCATCTTTGCGTTTCCAGGCAAAACGATATTAGCGACCAGCCTACGAAATAATATGCCGTAAGAGATTTTAAGTGCAAGATTGTTCATTTTTGATTCCCTCTGTGGTTCTTAACATTGAATAAGCGTTATGGTTTGCAGATTTAAGAACTTCAAAAAAAAATAGGAACGCGTCCGAACAAATTTGTCAGCCGTAGTACCGCTTACCCAGACCAATCAAACTTTGTGGAGGAAATTCCCGTACCGGCATAAAATAATTAGAAATTTATGCCCGATAGTCAAAAATAAAAATGACTAAGAGCCGATTATTATGCAGTGAGGAAAGAACTGATTCAATTAGCTGCTATTACGTTGTTCGGTCATTGTAGAAATATACGGTCATAGTAGACTAGTGTGGAATTTATTCTCCCATTTAATCAACATCATTACCCGTAACATTGTTCTATTTAATGTATGCTTCACAAGGGTCAACGTTACGTATGAATTGAGGCCAAGTTAATTGGCATACTATTTTCCTGAAATCAAAAAAAAATATTAATGAAGTCGGAACACGTACAGGTTGGAGCCTTTCTCGGGGATATCGGCAATTGTTTATTCTCAGTATGGGCACCCCTTCTTAAACAAGTGGACGTAATTGTCCTCGACGGGACAGAACGTGAACATACTTTGCAACGTGATGAATATGGATACTGGTCGATCACACTAGAAGATATATCCGCGAATACACGGTATTGGTTTAAGTTGAATGGTGAAAGAAAACTTCCTGATCCAGCTTCGCGTAGCCAACCCGAGGGCGTTCATGGTGCCTCTAAAATTAGCGATACAAAATTTGCGTGGACTGATAACGATTGGAAGGGAAGGACCTTATCCGAAATGATCCTGTACGAAATACATGTAGGTACGTTTTCCCGCACGGGAAATTTTGACGGCGTTATTTCACAGCTGGATTATTTACAGGCCCTGGGTATTAATGTTATTGAGCTTATGCCAATTGGCCAATTTCCAGGCGATCGTAACTGGGGCTATGATGGCGTGTATCCTTTCGCCGTTCACCATGAATACGGTGGAACGACAGGGTTAAAAAAACTAGTTAACGAGGCGCATCGCCGGGGGATCGCCGTAATCCTCGATGTAGTATACAATCATCAGGGCCCCGAGGGAAACTATCTGGCTGAATATGGTCCATATTTTACCGATAAATACAAAACAGGTTGGGGAAGCGCGATTAATTTCGATGATGCGTGGTGTGATGGGGTAAGAAATTTTTACTGGCAAAATGCGTTGATGTGGCTGGATGAATTTCACATCGATGGGCTGCGCTTGGACGCCGTCCACGCAATTTGGGATTTTAGTGCACAACATTTTATAGAAGTCCTTTCTCAGAAGGTCAAAGAAGTAGAAAAGCGAACCAGTATAAAAAAAAACCTGATAGCCGAATTTGACCTGAACAACCCACGCTATATTAGTCCACGTGACAAAGGAGGGTATGGGTTGGATGGTCAGTGGATTGACGAATTTCATCACGCCCTCCATACGATCACCACCGGCGAAGTTGACGGGTATTATGAGGACTTTGGAAATATCTCCCACCTTACCAAATCTTTTAAAGATTCATACGTTTATACAGGGCAATTTTCAAAGCACCGGAAAAAACTTTTTGGCACATCTCCGAAAGAGAATCCATATAATCAGTTTGTCGTTTTTGCACAAAATCATGATCAGATAGGGAACCGCTTTTTGGGCGACAGACTTACATCGCAGCTGTCATTTGAAGCATTAAAATTGGTAGCCGCAACGGTACTCCTATCACCGCATGTGCCGCTGCTGTTTATGGGTGAGGAGTATGGCGAGAAAAATCCCTTCCAATACTTTATTAGTCATACAGATAAAGAACTTGTCGAGCTTGTTCGTCAGGGTAGAATGAAAGAGTTCTCCTATTTTAATTGGCAAGGCGAAGTTCCGGATCCGCAGGCTGAAGAAACGTTTCAGAAATGCAAGCTATCCTGGAATCATGAAAAGGATCACCATGCTGTATTGTTGTCGTATTACCGCTATTTGATTTCGTTTCGCAAAGAGCGGCTAGCGATGCGAGGCTGTGAGCGACATCAACTAAAAGTTATTGAGGTACCTGAAAAGAAAATAATTGTACTGGAAAGAACGTTTGAGGATGATTCTATTTTTATTTTTTTAAATTTTGAAAAAGAGCCATCCACCATTAGTTATCCTTTACCTAAGGCATCCAGGAAAATATTTGATTCCTCTGCTTCTCCTTGGGTAGATACCCAACAGCAGCCGCAATCCATTCATACTGGTGAAGAGTCAGTCGTGATGAATCCCGAGTCAGCATTAATTTTTGAGAAGTAACATGCATATTCCCGCGTCAACCTATAGAGTACAGCTTCATAAGGGTTTTACCTTCAAGCACCTTCTTGAAATCATCGATTATTTAAATGAACTGGGAATAACCACCATTTATGCTGCGCCGATTTTGAGATCTACCAAAGGCAGCCTTCATGGTTATGATGTAACAGACCCTCACAACATTGATACTGAGATTGGATCCATCGACGACTTAAGATCAATTTCTCGTAAGCTAAAACAAAAAGGTATGAGCTGGTTGCAGGACATTGTTCCTAACCACATGGCCTTTGATACCGCAAACTTCCGTTTAATGGATGTTCTAGAAAGGGGACCTGATTCAACATATTACAACTACTTCGATATTAATTGGGATCATCCTTCGCCTGCATTACATCAAAAGCTCCTCGTTCCTTTTTTAGGTAACGACTTAAAACAATGCGTACAAGAGAAGCAAATTCAATTATTTTTTTCAGACAATGGATTTCAAATCAGGTATTTCGATACAAACTATCCATTGTCTATCAGGGCTTATGGCTATTTGTTTTCCGTTGTAAATTCTGACAACCTAAGAAATATTCAAATTGAGTGGAGGAATGTTTTTCACCACCCGGCCAGTCGCGAAAGCTGTGCGGTGTGGCGAAACCGGAAATTGAAATGGATCCAGTCTCTTACTTCGAAAGACCGAAACACAATGGATGAGATTGTTTTAACCATAAACAGTGATTCGGACATGCTGATGAACTTGCTGGATCGGCAGTTCTACACCCTCGCTCATTGGAAATTAACCGAAAGGGAAATCAACTACCGGCGATTCTTCACGATTAATCAATTGATTTGTTTGAGAATGGAAGATGAAGCTGTGTTTAATGAGTATCACCAGTTTTTACACGAGCTCTTCAAGGAAGGATTAATTCAGGGAGTGAGGATTGATCACATTGACGGGTTAAAAGATCCCGCAGCTTACGTCCAAAATTTACGGGCGTTGTTTGGGGGTTCATGCTATATCATAGCGGAAAAGATTTTAGAAGCCAAAGAAACCATCCCGGAAAGATGGCCTCTCCAAGGAACGAGCGGGTATGAATTTTTGGCTTATGTTAACCGGTTGCTTACAGATAAAAAGGGCGCTCGGAAACTCAAGGAATTCTATCGGACGCTTGTACCGGAGTTGCCCGCTTATAAAAAACTGGTAATCCAAAATAAAAGATTGATCCTCGAGAATTATATGGGTGGAGAGTGGGATAATCTTGTGGAATATTTTCTTAAGCTTCAACTTTATGAGGAAAATGTTGATAGAGAAAAAATCAAAAATGCGCTTGGATTATTCATGATATCATTGCCTGTTTATCGCATCTATCCGGATAAGCTGCCGCTTGAGGGTGACGATTTAAGAATCATACAGGAAACCTTTGAAAGTGTCAACCAAGTGGGATATCCCGCTAAAAAAGAATTAGATTTTCTATATAACTTATTTGTTTTCCCTGCTCCTGAGAAGCAAAGTAATATCTTGGCGTTCCTTCAGAGAGTAATGCAGTTTACCGGTCCGTTGACGGCAAAAGGAGTGGAGGATACTACATTCTACGTTTATAATCCTCTCATTTCGCACGATGAAGTTGGCGATTCGCCCTCAAAGTTGGGGATAACCACTGCTGAATTTCACGTCCATATGCTTGACCGGCAACAAATCGCACGGCTGTCGCTAAACGCGACCGCCACCCATGACACCAAAAGAGGTGAAGATGTGCGGGTCAGACTAAACGTCTTAAGTGAATTGCCTGACGAATGGCAAACTAATGTGACTCGATGGTTAGAAATGAATCAACGGTTTCGTTGCGAGGTTGGTGGGAAAACAGCGCCCAGTATTAACGATGAATATTTTATTTATCAATCGATCGTAGGCGGTTTTCCGGAAGATCTTACACCAAACGATTCGTGGATCAAAAGAGTCCAGGAGTATATCATTAAAGTCGTGAGGGAAGCCAAGGTAAATAGTAATTGGGAATCTCCCGACGAAGCCTACGAGAAAGCATGTACTGAATTTATAGAAAAAATTATAAACGATGAGCCACAATTTCTATCGACTGTTTTATCCATGGTACAAAAAATTTGGATTCATGCGAACCCTCATGCTTTAGCGCAGGTGTTAATCAAGATCACAGCTCCCGGAATACCGGATATTTATCAAGGCTGTGAATTGTGGGATCTTAGTTATGTTGATCCAGACAATAGACGCCCCGTTGATTACCAAATTCGGAAAAATTACTTGAATCAAATTAAAAAGAAAGAAAAGAACGATGTTGATGAATTATTATCATTTCTGGCCTCACATCGTAATGCGGGCCTGGAAAAGTTATTTGTTACGTGGAAAGCGTTAGACTTCAGAAAGAATAATGAGCAGATTTTTAGAGAAGGAACCTATCAGCCGCTTCATGTGAAGGGGAGTGAAACGTTTGCCGCCTATGCCAGAAGGCTGAAAGATCAGTGGGTATTGATCATTGTACCGCTGGCCATTGCAGATGAAGCTAGGGAAGAAAACGACGCATGGGGCGATAGTTATATAGAATTACCCGAACAAGCACCCCGACATTGGAAAAATATCTTCACCGGGAAAATAACCGAACAAGGTGGTCAAATTTCATTGGAAGATGCATGTAAAGAATTTCCTGTCGCCTTGCTTCAAAACACCTGGTAATAGAAAGAGCTAATACTCAATTGGCATTAGCTCTTTATTCGTTAACCTTCCAACGTAGTGGTTAGGGAGATATTTGTATTTAACAATTTTGAGATTGGACAGTTAGCCTTTGCATCATCCGCACAGGTTTTAAATTTATCCTCACTAATGCCTGGAACTTTTGCTTTTAGCACCAGTTGCGATTGTGTTATAGCACCGTCTTCCAGCGTAATAGTACAATCCGTGGTAAGTTCCTGAGGAGTAAAGCCCGCTTCGCCTAGAACAAAACTTAATTTCATGGTAAAACACCCCGCATGCGCTGCTGCGATAAGTTCCTCGGGATTTGTACCCGTTCCTTCTGCAAATCTCGAATTGAAAGAATACTGAGTTTTATTCAAAATGGAGCTTTGGGTTGAAACGTGGCCAGCCCCCTCTTTGCCGGAGCCTTTCCAAACTGCTGTCGCTTTTCTTTTCATAGTTTAGTTGGTTGTTTCCGTAAATGTAAGAAGTGACGCATACCCAACAAAGATTATTTTCAGGCTCGGTCATCATAGCATGGTATCGGAAACACTGAGTGAAATAAGAATATTTTCATAAGAACCTTCTTTGAAAACGAGAGGACAGTCTTTTAAAAAATGTACTAAGGAGGTTATAAAAAGACACCACAATCGTTTTCTAAAAAAAAATGATTACTTTGAAGAAAGTTTCGATGTCAAACCTTCCTAAACCTGATGAAGAACTTTAAAGCAAATTCCGATGAGGGATTGGTAAAACTTTTAAAGCAACAAGAATTTGGGGCTTTTGAAGAAATCTATCTTCGGTATTGGAAAAAATTGTATTCTAATGCTTTTAAAAGAGTGCAATCCAGAGAAGTCGCTGAAGAACTGGTGCAAGATATTTTTACTTCGCTTTGGGTAAACCGTGAGACCCCTGCCATTGAGATCTTGTCTGCCTATTTATACACAGCTATAAAGTACAAGGTGATTAATTACCTGGAAAAGGAATTGTCCCGAAGAGCTTATTCCGAATTTCAAATACAGTCTGCTATCAGGGTGAGTAATTCAACAGAGGAAATGGTTCTGTTAAATGAATTAAATATGGCTTTGGAAAAAGAAATTCAAAAGCTTCCTCCTAAGCGTCAACAAATATTTAAAATGAGCCGTGAGGAACATCTGTCTATTAAGCAGGTCGCATCAAATCTGGGGATTTCCGAAAAAACGGCCGAGAATCAATTAGGCAAGGCTCTAAAAGTGCTTAAAATTAATTTAAGGCATTTCAATATTTTTCTTGTTGTTTTCATGTCATCATTAATCGTAACTCCTAGTTGATGTCTGCATATACTTTGTGCTTTTTGGACGCCAGACCCACGAATACCTCTAAAACGGGTGTTCAATCAACTCACGTCGACGTTCGAACTTCAGTTTTTCTTGTCCGATATTCAAATGAATTAAGCGCTCGTATCCAGCACCTTAATTTTTTTGTTGAATAATTTTTTGATAATGGGTGGGGGTAAAGACCGTCTTGCCTGACTACTCTTGACTACAGATCCATTCTATAACGTTTGAAATGGATTACCTAAAACCTGAGCCATGAAGAGAGAGATTTCTCCAGTTCTTCTTAAAAAATATTTAAGCGGAGAGACTACACAGCAAGAATCTGCTGAAGTGGACGAATGGTATTTATTTCTGCAGGAAAATCCAGATGATATCAGTCTGCTTGATCCTTTCGAATTGGACATTATAGAAAGTAAGATTTTGGAACGGATCAAGGCCGGTATTGAACTACCCAGGGAGTTAAAAAAAACACCTCAGTCCAAAACAGTTTCATTCTTTTTAAAGACACCTTTCAAGATTGCTGCAGCCATTTCCATCATAGCTATTATTGGCCTCGGAGCAGCCCGTTTTACGCAAAAAGGATTGCCTTCTTTGATTGTTGAAACCCATGTTGTTTCCGAACTAAAAAAAGTCACAAATTATACGTCGACTATTAAACAGCTGTTGCTGGAAGACGGAACGGTGATCATGCTGAAACCCAATAGCAGCATTGAATACCCGGAAACATTTTCAGAATTTGATCGAAAAGTCCAATTAAAAGGAGAAGCTTTTTTTGATGTGACCAAAGACAAGAGCCGACCTTTCATTATAGGTACTAACGATGTTACTATCAAAGTTTTAGGAACCAGTTTTAATGTGGTAGCATATGAAGGGGCAAAAGAGATTAGCGTCGTGGTTAAAACAGGTAAGGTTTCAGTTTATGCTAAAGCAAAGAGTGGAGATGCAAATCAACAGACAAACAGCGAAGAAGTAATTCTAACTCCAAATCAGGAGGTTATCTATGATACGGCTAAAGAATATTTTTCTAAGAAACTCGTTGCCGAACCTGAAATTATTTTAGCAAAGCCAACGCTGTTTGAAACACAGTATGATGGCGTCCCGGTCGTTAAAATTCTGGACGTTCTGGAACAAAATTATGGAATCGCAATTCAATACGATGAAGATGCGTTGTCCAGTTGCATTCTTACGACCTCAATGGCGGAAGAAGGTCTTTACGAACGCATTGAAATTATTTGCAAAGCGATTGGAGCACAATACGAAACCACAGACACCATGATTGTAATTAAGAGCAAAGGGTGTCGTTAAAACATGAAGAACTAAAACAGATTGCCTATGTAAAAAAGACATTTACAAACCCACATACAAAAAGGCCGATGATGCTGAACTCATCACCGGCCTGTCATCCCGGGGACATCAATCCTCGGCACCTAGTTTTTGCCCTATTAGAAACAAACAAAAACAATCTAAAGTATGAAGAATAAATACCAAACCATTCGAAATGCCTTGCTATTCTTTATGAAAATTACCCTGATACAAATGTTAATTCTGTGTGTATCCGTAATGCTAGGGTATGCCACAGATACGAGCGGCCAAGAAGTATTGGAGCGCAAAATTACCCTGCAGACCCAAAATGCAGAAGTAAAGAACATTCTTTCAGAGATCGAAAAGAAAAGTGGTGTCAAATTTACCTACCGGCCCCGGCTCATCAGAGATCTTGATAAAATGACATTGAATGTTATTGAGACTCCTCTAATTGATGTATTAACTCAAGTTTTAGGATCAAGACTGAGTTATGATGTTATAGGTAAGCAAATTGTGCTAAAAGAAATACCTTCAAACAACACTGAACTTTCTAAAAGTGATGTAGAAGGAGAAACTGACTTAGCTGTCAATGTGAGTGGTACTGTGCTTGATGAATCAGATGCTCCAATACCTGGGGTAAATGTTTTGGTGAAAGGCACCTCAGTTGGAACCACCACCGATAGCGACGGACGGTTTTCACTTGAAATTGAGAATGAAAGTAGCATTCTTGTATTCAGTTTTATTGGATATAAAAGCCAGGAAGTTCCTGTAGGTTCACAGAGCACGTTTAATATTAAGATGGAGCCGGACATACAATCATTACAAGAAGTGGTGGTAGTAGGTTACGGAGAACAAAAGAAGGTCACCCTTACCGGAGCGGTTGCTACCGTAAAGGGCACTGAATTGCAAAAGTCACCATCGTTAAACCTTTCTAACTCCATTGCGGGTCGCATGCCCGGCGTAATTGCTACAAATGCCAGTGGTGAACCTGGTAATGATGGCTCAACGATTCGTATCCGCGGTTCCAATACACTGGGGAATAATGATGCCTTGATCGTTATTGACGGAGTTCCCGCACGGGAAGGTGGTTTTGATCGTATAAATCCACAGGATATTGAAAGCATTTCTGTATTGAAAGATGCTTCAGCAGCTATTTATGGTTCTCGGGCAGCAAACGGAGTTGTTTTAATAACTACCAAGCACGGAAAAAGCGGCAAGCCAACACTGTCGTACAGCTTTAACCAAGGCTGGGCTCAACCAACAGTGGTGCCCAAAATGGCTTCAGCTGCTCAATATGCTGAAATGGTCAACGAAATAGACATTTATAAATTGCCTGCTAATGAATGGAGCGCTGCGTCGGCGGCTTTTAAGGCAACTGGCAGCTTTACTCGTCCTAACGGAGAAGTGGCTAATGCTTCTTTCAAACCCGATGATTTACAAAAGTTCAAAGATGGTTCTGATCCATGGGGACATCCTAACACTGACTGGTTTGATGCAGTATTAAAAGATTGGTCTCCTCAATCGAAACACAACCTGCAACTATCCGGCGGATCAGAAAATATTCAATACCTTGCCTCGCTCGGCTACCAGAATCAGGATGGTTTCTACAAAAATTCAGCTACCGGCTTTAAACAGGTCGATTTTCGTCTGAACGTAGATGCGAAGGTTAATAAATATATCACTACGACCATAGGGATAACCGGTCGTCAGGAAGCTCGCTCTTACCCTACCAAATCTGCTCAGCAAATTTTCCGAATGTCGGTGCGAGGTTATCCTTATGCACCGGCTTACTGGCCCAATGGCAAGCCAGGGCCCGATATTGAAAATGGGGAACAACCAGTTCTCATTTCCACGGGGGCAACCGGGTACGACAAGGACACGCGCTATTATTTGCAAACGAATGGAAAAATTGAGATTTCCAATCCATGGATAAAAGGGTTAAAATTCACAGGCAGCGCGGCGATAGATAAGTACGTCGAGCAAGATAAAACCTGGCAAAAACCATGGTTCATTTATAGCTGGGATAAAACGAGTTACGAACCCGATGGTGTAACGCCCTTGCTGACAAAGGTACAAAAAGGCCCTAATGCACAGGCAACACTCAACCAGGCTAATGCAGATCAAACAAATATTTTGCTTCAAGGATTAATCACCTACGATCATAGCTTTGGTGAGCACAACCTTACAATACTGGCGGGTGTAACTAAAGAGACTTCCAACAGGGACTATTTTAATGCGTATCGTAAGTATTTTAACTCTACGGCCATTGACCAATTGTTTGCCGGTGGTAGTTCAGAGAAAAATAGTGCAGGCAGCGCATGGGAGCGGGCTCGATTGAGCTACTTTGGCCGTCTAGGGTATAACTTTAAGGAAAAGTACATGGCTGAATTTTTATGGCGGTACGATGGCTCTTACATGTTCCCTGAAAATTCACGTTGGGGCTTTTTCCCAGGCGTTACTGCTGGTTGGAGAATTTCGGAAGAGAGTTTCTTCAAGGAAAATGTTGGTTTTATTAATAACTTAAAAATACGTGGTTCTTGGGGCCAGTTGGGTAATGACCAGGTATATTTTGGTGACCCGTCAGTGTTAAGAGAGTACGATTATTTACCAACGTATGCCTTCGGTGATAAAGTCAATAAAGATTGGGGTTATGTAACCAATAACCAGGTTTCTCAAACTTTGTATGAAAATGGGGTGCCCAATACCAATCTTACTTGGGAAGTGGCCAACAATGCTGACATAGGTTTGGAAGGTGCTATACTGGACGGAAGACTGTTCTTCGAATTCGATGTGTTTCAAAACAAACGTTCCAATATTTTGTGGCGAAAAGATGCTTCTATTCCTCAAACTGCCGGCATGACGCTACCTGCTCAAAACCTTGGCAAGGTGACTAATAAGGGATGGGAATTTAAAGTGGGATATGATGACCAAATAGGTGATCTTCAGTACAATGTCAGTGTAAACGGTGGTTATGCTAAAAATGAGATCACTTTCTGGGATGAAACACCAGGACAACCTGAATGGCAATTATCGACAGGTAGCCCTATTCCGAATAATGTGAACTTCCCTGAACGGAATCTCTTCTATCAATACGATGGTATTTATGCGACCCAGGAAGAGGTTGACGCCAATACGTTGGATTACAGCGGGGTTGGTGCCAGCACCTTACGACCTGGCGATATGAGATTCAAAGATGTTGGTAGCGCCCCTAATAGCCCTACTCTGGGTGGCCCAGATGGAAAAATTGATGCATATGACCGGGTCAGGTCCGGTAAAAATAATCAGCCAACATTTCAAGGGGGATTGAATATCGGATTGCGATATAAAAACTTTGACGTGTCAATTCTGTTCCAGGGAGCAGCAGGTGGAGAGATTTTTCTGCAAACTGAATCCGGCACAATCGGAAACTTCTTAGCCTATAGCTACGAACATCGTTGGACGGTGGAGAACCCGAGCACTGAGCACCCTCGCACAGTTGACCGGAATAATCAATATTTCTCTAACGGTAACACCTACTGGCTGAAGAGCACCAATTACGTTCGTTTGAAAAATTTTGAAATCGGCTACAGCCTTCCAGAAACGCTGGCTAGTAAAATTGGTATAGGCAATTTAAGAGTTTATGTCAATGGTCTTAACCTGTTCACATGGGATAAGTTTGGAATATTTGATCCGGAATCAACCCGTGGAGATGCCCAGTATTATCCTCAATCCAGGGTAATTAATACCGGCGTAACTGTAACCTTCTAACTAGAAACACTATGAAAAATATTTTAAAAGCTTTTTCAATCCTCTTCGTTACGGGAGCGCTGATTACCGCGTGTAATGAGGATTTCTTGAATACCCAGCCCCTGGACAAAGCTTCTGCGGACCTTGTCTGGAGCGATGCCGCACTCTCTGAGTCCTTCGTAACTGATATCTACAACGGTATCCGTGAGGGTTTGCTTGATCAGCGGAGCCAGGATACTCAAACTGATAATGCGCTCTTTAACTTTGGAAAGCAGATTATAATGGAGGCTGCCATAAGCCCCTCTAATGTAGGAGGCGTTCCCAATAGGTACGAATGGAGTGAAATGTATGCCAGAATCAGAGCCGCTAATATTGCCTTACAGAAGCTGAACGCTCCTAAATTCGAAAATACCAACGGATTGGCTGAGCGGCTACAAGGAGAAACGTATTTTCTGCGCGCCTATTACAACAACCAACTACTGCGTTATTATGGCGCCATTCCTCTCGTGAAATCGCCTTATACGTTAGACACCAAGGATTTTACGATAGCCAGAAATACCTATGAAGAGTGTGTCAATTTCATCGTGAGTGACTTGGATTCCGCCGCTCTGTTGCTGAAGGGTAAAACATTGGCCCTTGGACGCGCTACGGAAGGAGCTGCTTTGGCATTGAAAGCCAGGGTGCTGCTGTATGCTGCCAGCGATTTACATGATATTCCAACGGCCAGTACCAAATCGACGCTCATAAGTGGATTTGCTAATAAGGAGTTGTTGGGCTATGTGAGTGGTAGCCAGACCGAACGTTGGCAAAAGGCACAAGCCGCAGCTAAAGCGGTTATGGATTTGGGTTTGTATGGGTATAAACTTGATCTGGCC
>CAZAHL010000167.1:0-15436 GCA_964484845.1 uncultured Chryseolinea sp.
ATCGGAGGTACAAGTTTCGAGTCTCGAGTATAGAGTTACGAGTTGTCCAGCCGCCACAGTAGGGGGGCTCGAGCGTAACTCGAAACCCGAAACTCAAAACACGTGACTGGAAGCCCGAAACCTCAAACCTTAAACTTCAAACCTCAAACCTTTAATTACCCACAAACAGGGATATTATTCTTGGGTTACCATTTTCTATTCTTCCATTAAGGATACAAAATTAAGTAGCTATGAAAACGATCATGACGGATGAGAAGGATGTAATGCCTCGGAATGCAAACGGTGTTCAAACCCCCAAAGGAATTGATCATGAACAGGAAGAAGTTATTACCATTGACTCCCAAATTGATTTAAGGGTAAGGGGCGCATTACCGGAAATAAAGGTGCTGAATTCGGCCAATGACTTTATGGAACGGAAGATGGCTGGTTTCTTGGAGTATGAGTATGAGACATTCAAAACCGCTAAGGAAAAATTTTTAAACGGTAAACTAAATTTTGATTTGAATCCTGAAATAAACGAGACCTTCGAGGATTTGAAAAAATTCCACTTTCAAAAATTCGCTGAGATTGCCGATATCAAAGCAAAGAGCCATCGAAACAATAAATTTCTATTTTCTATAGAACCTGGTTTTGACATCATAATTCCTCCTTACGACACCGAATGGACAAATAGTTTTATATCTTTTTCGAGTGCCAATAAAGTATCTGGCGCATTCAAATCCTTTCCGATGGGAAACGGATATGGGGCTTCTGGCGTAGGCGTGTTTTTATCCCCTTCTTCAGATGTTTCCGCCAGGTTTAGCGCGCATTGCCCAGTGTCCTATTCGTGGTCTAATTTTATTAATGAGGGAGGCGGCTATGCGGCATCAAAAGGCGGTGTGGGTATAACCATTTATAACGCTACGAAAGGCACCTTAATAAGAGATGATCAAGAGGTCCTTTGGGATCAATCCCGGATGCCGTCGGTTCTTGAAGTTAGTGGCGGAGGTGATGATTTACATTTCTCATCTACTTCATTAGGGCAAAGTTACTTTCCTATGAAGGCAGGAAATACTTACCTGGTGTGGATGTGGTGTTGGGCATTGTCAGATTCCGGTCCGAACGCTGCCGCGTTCTCCAACATTGATTGTAAAGTTCCTTTTATGACTGTGGATTCATCAAACGCGTGATGGCAATGAACAATGAGCAAAAATCAACGTCATGAAATACTGGGGTCAATTAATTATTAGATTTTCGTCGATTGCTTTGGTTTATAAAGTCTGCCAATCGTTAATAGAACAAACGAGCATTGCAATAACAATCGGGCAAGCATTAATTTTAGCAATAGACCGGGTTTGGGTTTGATTGCTGAAAGTAACGATGTCTGTTACGTTTCACAAGTCAGAAGTTAAATCATTAGTATTGAACCGATAGATTGAAATAAGAGAGATTTATTTATATTTATATAATGAAGTCACCTTTTCAATTTATTCTGATCGACGATGATCCGATGAACAACTTGATTTGCAAGTTGACAATTGAGATGACGATGGGCGAGTGTGAGATTAAGGCTTTTGTCAACCCCGAGCTTGGGTTTGAATATGTTCAATCCGATTTTTCAAAACTTGAAGATACCTCGGCCTTACTTCTTCTGGATATTAACATGCCTATCATGAGCGGTTGGGAATTCCTGGAGTTGTTTGACAATCTAAATTACCCGGTAAAAGACCGGGTTAGAATTTGTATACTTTCATCTTCCATAGATGATCGTGACAAGGAAAGATCCTATGCTAATAAAAATGTGGCAGACTTTCTTGTCAAGCCACTTACGGATAAGGACATCATTCGTATTACGACAATGGAATTAAAGAAAGGAAAGTAATAGTGATCCATTTCCTGATCTTTGCAACGAAGTCGCTAGCCCTCACAATTAAAGTTTCAAATGGATAAGGATTACATCATTCCGGCTCAAACCAGAATTGGGCATGTTCATTTGAAAGTCTCGGATCTGAACCGATCTCTTTGGTTTTATCGGGACTTGCTTGGTTTTGAAGTCACTGCATTTTACGGCGATCAGGCTGCCTTTATTTCCGCGGGTGGTTATCACCATCACATCGGTCTTAACACGTGGCATAGCAAAGGTGCTGGTCCAGCTCCGATAAATGCTGCCGGATTGTTTCATACGGCGATCCTATATCCAACACGAAGAGATCTTGCCGTTATCTTTAACAGATTAACGAAGGCAAACTACCCGTTCACAGGAGCTTCCGATCACGGTGTCTCTGAAGCTTTATACCTCAATGATCCCGATCGCAATGGTGTTGAATTGTACTGGGATAGACCTAAAGACCTATGGCCCACCAATTCGGATGGGTCGGTTAGTATGTATACCAGGCCATTAAACCTGGAGAGCTTGTTAGAGGAGCTTGAGCGGAGTGAGAAGTAATCGGTAAGTGGTAAGTGGTAAAAGGTAAGAGGTGGAAGTGTCACTAATACCGCATCACCGATTACTGATCACTACTTACCACTTACCACTTACCACTTACCACTTACTACTTACCACTTACCACTCACCGACTAACCAATCTTCACCTTTTTGTTTTCAGCCACAGATCGATAGATGGCTTCCACTACTTTAATATCTTTCAAACCTTCTTCACCCGGTACAAGCAGGGGCGTTTTGTTGATGATGGCCAACGCATCATCATCCATTTGCTTAGCCTGCTGGTTAGGGATGGTGGCGTCCAGTACTTTTCCATCACTCGTTACACCTTTTAACCCACTGTAATTTTGAAAAGGAGAAAGCTTATACCATCCGTTGGTGAACTTAGTTTCAAGTTCATTCATGCTTTTGCCAAAAGAAGTCTCGCATGCGGCAGTAACGCCGCCGGGAAATTCCAGATCGAAGTTCATCGTCTCTTCTACTTCCTTATATATCTCCGGCCTTGTGACGGATGCTTTGGCCGTTACAGCGATCGGTTCCAATCCCGTTGCATAACGGGCCGCATTGAGGGGATAAACTCCCATGTCGTACATAGCACCACCACCCAGACTTTTCGTTTGTTTCCAGTGATTCGTTCTGTCATCACGGTAACCTGCGGCCGCCGTTGTACTTAAAACCTTTCCATAGACCAGTCCTTTTCTCAATTGAATAATTTTCTGCGTATTAGGCTCGTGATGTAAGCGATAGCCGATGCTCAGCGTTACTTTATTTTTTTTGCAAGCGTCAATCATACTTTGACATTCGGCGGCAGTCATTGCCATGGGTTTTTCACACCAAACGTGTTTACCGGCTTTGGCGGCCCGAATACTATATTCAGCATGCATAGAAGGTGGTAGGACAATATAAATTACATCAATGTCGGGATTGTCGGCGATCGTGTCGAAATTCTGATAATTGTAAATATTTTTATCGGCAAGCTTATGTTGTTGTTTCCATTCTTCGGCCTTAGAGGGTGTACCAGTAACAATACCCACAAGTGAGCACTTCTGTGTTAACTGCAAAGCAGGTGCAAGCAAATCCTTGCTATAGTAGCCTAACCCAACGAGAGCCACTCCCAATCTTTCTTTTTTTTGCGGAACAAGAATCTGCGAAAAAGCATATTGGCTAATGGCGACACCAGCCATTGCCGATGTTGTCTGTTTGAAAAACTTTCTTCTGTTGATCATCGGTTTGTTTTTTAGAATTTAACGGGCGGACATGTTGATGTACAAGGTTTCAATTTAAGCCTTCACCTGGATTTAACAAATGGTATATTAAGCAGTCGGGTAAATCGAGAGATGGAAAGCCTGAAAACAGCAACAGCTTTAAAAGATTAAACAAAATAAATGAACGGCTGAAATAAATTCAAAGAGTCCTCAAAAGCCCTAAATATATTAATCGAAATAAATTCTTTGGTCGTTTCAAACGGTGCAAAGGGCATTTATCCAGCGCCAGCTAAATCCTTGCCTTTAAAAATTGTCATAGTCCTGAAAATGGTCTAAATTATCGCATCAACAAATTATGGCGATCCTCAGTACATCCAATAAAAAACTTTTCACCGCTGATTATGAGATCCATGCATCAACTAAAATGCTGTATCCATACATCCAAACTGCCGGTGGACTTTCTGAATGGTTTGCCGACAATGTAACGATTAACAACTCAGACAAATCATTCACCTTTATATGGGATCACGAAGAGCATCGAGCGAAACTTGCCGCCTTCCGAACGAATCATTTTGTCCGTTTCGAATACTTACCGGAATCTAAGGAAGATGAAAAGGATCCTTCTTATTTCGAATTACGTCTTGAGTTTAATGATTTGACTCAATCGGTATATATCAAAATTCTTGATTATTCTGATTTTGATGATCAACGGGAACTTCATGATCTCTGGGATAGCCTCATCGAATCTCTTCGAAAAACTGTCGGAGGTTGATTCTTATTTTTTAATAACCCTATTTATTTTTAAGGTGATATAAGCTTTGGCCTCATTTTTGATTTTTGCTTCCGCGCGGACATTGAACCTACATTACTGCTACATTTGTTTCATATCTCAGCATAAACACTTGAACACCTCAACACGCAACTATTCTGAGGATGAAAAAAATTGATAAACTCGTACTCGATGCCTTTATAGGCCCTTTTCTAATTACTTTTTTAGTGGTGGTGTTTATTCTTCTCAACATAAACATGTTGAAGTATTTTGATGACATTATCGGAAAGGGTCTTGATGGTTTGGTGCTGGGCGAATTGTTTTTCTACTTCGCTATCTTTACAGTTCCCACGGCCATGCCGCTTGCGGTGCTTCTTTCTTCGCTTATTGCGTTCGGAAATCTCGGTGAACATTTTGAATTGTCTGCTATTAAAAGTGCTGGCATATCGTTGGTCAGAATTCTTAGGCCGATCTTTCTATTCGTGTTGATGCTTACGCTGCTTGCATTTTATGCGAACAATAATTTGGTTCCAAAGGCAGCGCTTGAGGCGTATAGCCTGCTTTATGACATCAAACAAAAAAAGCCTGCCCTGGATTTACGAGAAGGTTCATTTTATAATGGCATCGACGATATCAGCATTAAGGTGGATGAAAAATTTCAGGACGATGAGGCTGCTCTTAAGGGCGTGATTGTCTATGATCACCGAAAAAATGATGGGAACAAAGAAGTTATCATTGCCGATTCCGGGCGGATGTATACCATCTTAAATGAACGGTATTTAAAGTTCGAGCTATTTAATGGATACAACTATTCGGAAGGTGAAAAACAAGCCGGTGGTATAGCCCAGAAGAACAAACAAGAGTCATTAAGTCGAACTAAGTTTTACAAGATGCAGGTTGTATTCGACCTGTCTTCTTTTAAATTACAGACTACAGATAAAAAATGGTTTCAGGGTAACCGGATCATGCGAAATCTGACAGAGTTAGACAGCGACATGGACTCTGTTACGTCTCAGATTTTATATCAGAGACTGAATTATTACCTGTATAAGCCTACTTACTTTAATTACTACCTGAAAAAGGATTCTCTGATTATGCCTGAAGAGATTTACAGACACCGAGTAATCCGTGATTCTATCACTGCCATTCCATACAGGCAAAAGATGAAAAAGGATACTGTTTTATCACAACCAAAAAATAATGTTGTGGTAAAGGACTCGGCCGTGAAAATAATCAAACCCCAAATTCCGGAACGGAAAAAAAGCAAGTCGTTGCTTGAAAAAAAAACCGGTATAGCAAAAAAACTGCAACCAGCTGTTGTTAGACCCGCTCCTAAACCCGCTCCAAAAAAAGTTGCTATCACCGATTCAGCTCGCCTGGCAAAAATAGATAGCATTTTTAATTTGCCGTTAACGCGTGAGTCCATTCAGGGTGCAACCAACCTGGCGCGCCAGGTAAAAAGTCAGGTGATGAATTCTAATGTTTCGGTGGACAACTATCAAAAGGAATTGGCGATCTTCGAGATTCAATGGCATAAAATATTGGCCAGTTCATTTGCCTGTATAGCCATGTTCCTGATCGGCGCTCCCCTCGGCGCTATTATTAAGAAGGGTGGACTTGGAGTTCCGTTCCTCGTTTCAATATTCTTTTTTATTATATATTATGTGATAACCATGCAAGGGGAGAAGCTTGCCAAACAGAACACGATAAGTGTGATGGCGGGCGTCTGGGCAGCGGATGCTGTTTTATTCATAATAGGTCTGATATTCCTGCGGCAGGCGAGGGTTGACGCCAGGTTGTTCGAAGCTGATTTTTACGCGGTGGTACTGGATAAAATAAAGCAATGGCGGGCACGCCGAAGGCGCCCACAGGCTAAATTGGCCTAGATTCTCCAAAATGAAATTATATAAATCCTTGGAAAATAGGCCGCTTGTGGCTTACCTTTGCCCCTTGAAATAAAGAAAAAACTACTTTTGAGATGTATTTGACTACTGAAATCAAACAAGACCTATTCGCCAAGCACGGATTCGCCAAGAAAAAAGAAGAAACTGGTTCCGCTGAGTCGCAGATTGCCCTTTTTACGCACCGGATCAATCACCTCACCGCACATTTAAAAGAAAATAAAAAAGACTTCTCGACACAACAAGGTCTTATGAAGTTGGTCGGTAAGCGTAAAAAATTGCTGAATTACCTGCAAACCACCAACATTGAAAGATACAGAGCGATTCTCGCAGAACTGGATCTTAGAAAATAATTAAACAGCATTCCCCAAGGGAACCCAAACAAAGGTTCCCTTTTTGCATTTACAAGATTGAGGTGAAACTGATTGTGTTGCGCTTCTATATAATAATTTATTCCCTATGAAACCCACTGTAATTTCTAAAACGTGTAAGCTGCCCGATGGTCGCGAAATAATAATTGAAACTGGTAAACTTGCCAGATTGGCTGACGGATCTGTGGTATTGCGCATGGGTAACACCATGTTGTTGGCAACCGTAGTCTCTGCCCTTGAAGCAAAACCAGGAACGGATTTTTTACCTCTCTCTGTCGATTACCAGGAAAAATTTGCTTCTACGGGTAAAGTACCTGGTGGCTTTTTAAAACGTGAAAGTAGATTGTCTGACTATGAAATCCTTATTAGTCGATTGGTAGATCGCGCTCTTCGTCCGCTTTTTCCGAGTGACTATCACGCCGACACACAAGTAATGCTTTATCTAATATCGGGCGACGAGAATGCATTGCCCGATTCACTTGCAGCGTTTGCTGCATCAGCTGCTTTGTCAGTATCGGATATTCCTTTTCAAGGGCCTATTTCTGAAGTGCGTGTAGCCAGGGTTGACGGAGCGTTTATCGTGAACCCAACCATGGAGCAAAAAAAGCGTGCCGATATCGATCTTATAGTAGCTGCCTCCAAAGAAAATATTCTGATGGTAGAAGGCGAAATGAAAGAAGTTAACGAGGAGGATATGCTGGAAGCGTTGAAGCAGGCACACGATGTGATAAAAGTTCAATGCGATCTTCAGATAGAACTGGCAGAGGCCGTAGGCAAAATTACCAAGAGAACGTACAGTCACGAAGAAAATGATGAAGCGCTTCGTCAAGAGTTGTGGAAGTTATTGTACGATAAAACATATGCTGTAGCACGTCAGCTTAACAACAACAAGAAAGAAAGATCAAAAGCTTTTTCTAAAGTACTGGAGGAGTATTTTGCTTCTCTTCCCGAGGATTCTACCGTAAATAAGGCATTGGCTAAGCATTATTATCACGACATTCAAAAGAAAGCGTCGCGTGATCTGGTACTTAATGAAAATGTTCGACTTGATGGACGTAAAACAAACGAAATCAGACAGATATGGAGTGAGGTTGACTATCTTCCTTCACCTCATGGCTCTGCTATATTTACGCGCGGCGAAACGCAGTCATTAACAACAGTCACACTTGGAACCAAGCTTGACGAACAAATGATCGACGGAGCCATGATAGAAGGCTCAAGTAAATTTATTCTTCACTATAATTTCCCTGGATTTTCTACCGGCGAAGTAAAACCAAATCGTGGTCCGGGAAGGCGTGAAGTAGGTCATGGAAATTTAGCTTTCAGAGCGTTGAAGCAAGTTCTTCCACCCGATGAAAAAAATCCATATACAATACGCGTGGTTTCCGATATTTTAGAATCAAATGGCTCGTCTTCAATGGCTACTGTTTGTGCTGGCTCATTGGCGTTAATGGACGCAGGGGTTCCTATAAAAGGTCCAGTTTCCGGAATTGCAATGGGTATGATATCCGATAGCTCCACAGGCAAGTACGCTATCCTTTCCGATATTCTTGGAGACGAAGATCACTTAGGAGATATGGACTTCAAGGTTACTGGAACTGAGCAGGGCATCACTGCCTGTCAAATGGATTTGAAAGTCGATGGACTTACCTACGAAGTTTTGCGTGAAGCATTGCTTCAGGCAAAGGAAGGACGACTTCATATTCTCAATGAAATGAAGAAAACAATGTCTGCTCCCAGAGCGGATCTTAAGCCTCAAACACCGCGTGCTGAAACTATCATTATTGAAAAAGATATGATCGGCGCGGTAATAGGCCCCGGCGGTAAAGTTGTTCAGGATATTCAAAATACAACTGGTGCAACAGTTGTGATAGAAGAGGTTGGTAATAAAGGAGTTGTGAACGTTTTCGCTAGCAACAAGAGTGTGATGGAAGCGGCTGTTCGGAGGATCAAAGGTATCGTTGCCATCCCTGAAGTTGGGGAAGTTTATGATGGAAAAGTAAAATCCATTATGCCTTTCGGTGCCTTTGTTGAGTTCATGCCTGGTAAAGATGGCTTGTTACACATTTCTGAAATTAAATGGGATCGTCTCGAAACGATGGAAGGAGTACTTGAAGTAGGCGAAGAAGTAAAAGTAAAATTAATCGAGGTAGACAAAAAAACAGGTAAATATCGTCTTTCAAGAAAGGTTCTCTTGCCAAGACCTCCAAAAAAAGAAACTACAACCGCCGAATAATCGTTATCAATTTGCATTGACAGAACTATATTTACGTATTATATTGTTCCATAAACGAATGTATATTTAGGCATGAGACAGCTTAAGATCAGTAAACAAATTACCAACCGCGAAAGTCAATCGCTGGATAAGTATCTTCAGGAGATTGGTAAAGTTGACCTTCTTACACCGGATGAAGAAGTTGAGTTAGCGAAGCGTATTAAGGAGGGTGATCAAATAGCATTAGAAAAACTTACCAAAGCGAATCTTCGTTTTGTCGTTTCCGTGGCCAAGCAATATCAGAATCAAGGCCTTTCCCTAGGAGATCTTATAAATGAAGGCAATTTAGGTTTAATTAAAGCTGCTCAACGATTTGACGAAACACGTGGTTTCAAATTTATTTCATACGCTGTGTGGTGGATTCGTCAATCGATCCTTCAGGCGCTTGCTGAGCAGTCGCGTATTGTGCGCTTGCCTTTAAACAGAGTAGGATCGTTAAATAAAATCTCAAAGACTTTCTCGGAACTTGAACAAAAATTCGAGCGCGAACCTTCGCCAGAAGAGTTAGCCGAAGTATTGGATGTTACAACGGCGGAAGTTGTAGACACCATGAAGATATCGGGTCGTCATGTGTCTATGGACGCACCGTTTGTTCAAGGTGAAGAAAATAGTTTGTTAGATGTTCTGGAGAATGATAGCGAAGAAACACCTGACTCTGGCTTGATGAATGATTCCCTGAGAAGGGAAGTGCAGCGAGCACTGTCAACCTTAACGCAACGCGAAGCCGATGTCATCACACTTTATTTCGGTTTGAACGGTGAGCACTCCATGACGTTAGAGGAAATTGGCGAGAAGTTCAACCTGACCCGCGAACGAGTTCGTCAAATTAAAGAGAAGGCAATTAGAAGATTACGCCATACTTCAAGAAGTAAAGCTTTGAAGCCCTACCTTGGTTAAGTTAATGTATAATAAAAACATTTGCAGGGTCTCGAATTCCGAGACCTTTTATTTTGTTTAAAAAGCAAAACATTATTTCATGAATAAAGAAGAAGTTAAAGTTCTCGTCATAGGATCTGGTCCCGCCGGTTATACAGCTGCAATTTATGCTGCGCGCGCAGGACTGAAGCCTATACTCTATACCGGAGCCCAACCCGGAGGCCAACTTACGATCACCAACGATGTTGAAAATTTTCCCGGATATCCCGACGGTATTAACGGTCCTCAAATGATGATCGATCTTCAAAAACAAGCAGAAC
Source organism: uncultured Chryseolinea sp. (assembly GCA_964484845.1). Lineage (GTDB taxonomy): Bacteria > Bacteroidota > Bacteroidia > Cytophagales > Cyclobacteriaceae > Chryseolinea. The sequence continues at coordinate 10,140 of CAZAHL010000167.1, forward strand.
GCTTTGGTACTAAGGTCAGTTATGGCATGGTAACTTCGGTCGACTTTTCCGGCTATCCTCACAAAGTAATTGTTGATGAGAAGGAAGAAATTCTTGCAGGGACGGTGATCATTGCCACCGGTGCGACTGCAAAGTACCTGGGTATTCCATCAGAAGAAAAATTTAGTAACAAAGGTGTATCCGCTTGCGCCGTATGCGATGGTTTTTTCTATCGTGGCAGGGAGGTGGCCGTTGTAGGCGCCGGTGATTCAGCAGCAGAAGAATCAACCTACCTCGCGAACCTTTGTACTAAAGTTCATCTGATCGTCAGGCGAAGCGAAATGCGCGCCTCTAAAATTATGCAACAGCGTGTTTTAAAGACACCGAACATAGAAGTTCATTGGGATACGGAAACAGAAGAAATTCTCGGAGACGACAGTGGAGTAAACGGCGTTCGTGTAGTAAACAATAAGACAGGCGAAAAGAAAATACTTCCTATACAAGGATTTTTCCTGGCCATTGGCCATCAGCCAAACACAGGAATATTTAAGAAATACATCGACATGGATGAGACCGGATATATCAAAGTAATCCCCGGCTCCACAAAAACGAATGTAGAAGGAGTATTCGCAGTAGGAGATGCTGCCGACAAAGTTTATCGTCAGGCGATCACTGCCGCCGGTACAGGGTGTATGGGTGCGTTGGATGCTGAGAAATTTCTGGTAGCGAAGGAGCTTGAGGTGGTATAAAGTTTCGAGTTTAGAGTTTCGAGTTTAGAGTTTCGGACTTATCGTGCAGCTCATAGCTCAAAATTTAACTAAACTTAACGTCAAACCTTGAACATAGAACTTCAAACTTGGAACCTCGCACCACTCGAAACCCGAAACTCTAAACTCGAAACTCTAAACTTCCCTATGAAACTTGACATTCTCGTTCTGGCCGCTCATCCCGATGATGCAGAGTTAGGTTGTGCGGGCACCGTTGCACGGCATATAGCGTTGGGACATAAAGTTGGAATTGTAGATCTGACACGCGGAGAATTAGGAACTCGGGGTACTCCGGAGATCCGCGCCGAAGAAGCTGCTGCTGCTGCAAAGATATTAGGCGTATCCGTCCGCCAGAACCTGGGATTACAGGACGGCTTTTTTCAAAATGACCCAACACACCAACGAAAGGTTATTCAGGCTATTCGCAAATTTCAGCCGTCGATTGTACTGGCGAATGCTACATACGATCGCCATATAGACCACGGGAAAGGTGCGTCACTGGCGTATGATTCATGTTTCCTCTCGGGATTAGTTCGAATTGAAACCGTGGATGAAAACGGGAAAAAGCAAGCGGCCTGGAGACCACAGGCAGTGTATCATTATATTCAAAGTTTGTATATGGAACCTGATTTTATTGTCGACGTATCCGATTACTGGAATATTAAAATGCAAGCCATCAACGCATTTAAGACCCAGTTCTTCGATCCGGAAAGCAACGAATCTGAAACCTACATTTCCAGTCCCGCGTTCACAAAGATGTTAGAGGCGCGAGCGATCGACTGGGGCTTTGCGATTGGTACAAAATATGGAGAAGGATTTACTACGCGACGATATCCCGGTGTTAAGTCGCTCTTTGATTTGATGTAGGAAAGTTCAAGGTTCTATGTTATGATTATCAAATACAACGGATGAACGTCGTTCAAGGTCGTCTACGTCATGCTGAGCCTGCAAATTTTTTAAATATCACTGCCCTTCCCGCGAAGGCATCCCCAGCTCTGAGACTACACAAGTAAAGACCTGCGCTCTAACTGAACCAGTCTCTTTCAAATACCGGCTTTTCTAGGCGCACTTCATAGTCTGGGGATTGCTTCATCAGCACGCGAGGCGCGTGGCTTCTTCGCAATGACGTACTTCACGTGCCGTCATTGCGAACGGGCGCGGGAAGCGCGCCGCCGTGAAGCAATCCCCTCCCTATAACATACATTAGAACAGACATTCACATAAACCGACAAGGTGGAGTGTACAATAGAAAAATGTCTACCGATTAGACATTTCATTAGGATTACTCCGTCAGCAGGATACCTAAAACTTGACGCCTCGCACTGACGAACTAAGTACCCACTCACTATTTTACTCATTGGCTTTGATCGTCAAAAGCCCGGATTTTTTTACACTCGCCAACGTTTAACTATCAACTATTAACTTCTTACTTCTTACCTCTTACTTCTTACCACTTACCTCTTACCTCTCACCGATTACCCCCTCTAAGGCGCAAGCCTCTGCATCTCCCACCCGTTGTCTATCTTAATAAATTGTATTCTATCGTGTAACCTGCTTGGTCTTCCTTGCCAGAATTCAATCATGTCAGCAGTCACCTGATAGCCTCCCCATTGATTTGGCTTTGGAAGTTTTTCAAGGCCTTCAAATTTTTTTTCTATCTGCTTGACGCGCTCCTCAAGGATATTTCTGTTTTCAATAATCGAACTTTGAGGAGAAGTCCAGGCACCGACCTGTGATGCACGAGGTCGGCTTTGAAAATACAGTTCCGATCGATTGGCATCAACACGTTCAACGAGCCCTTCTATCCGTACTTGTCTTTCAAGTTCCGGCCAGAAAAACGTTAAGGCACACGCGGGATTTTGATCAAGTTCTCTTCCTTTTGCACTTTGATAGTTGGTATAAAACAGGAACTTGTTTTTTTCAATTCCTTTTAATAAAACAATCCGGGAGGAAGGCCTGTTACTAGAATTTATAGTAGCTAAATTCATGGCATTTGGTTCAAGCACTTCAGCGTCTAGGGCTTCCTTAAACCAGTTCTCAAATTGTTTGACAGGATCATGGGAAATTGTTGAAACATCTAATGAAGCTTTTGAATATTCTCGACGGATTTCGCTAATTGTTTGCATACGGTTGCGTTTTGGAACATAAGATCAGCAAAGAAATAAAAATTTGCACACGTGCAAATGAAGTATTTTATTGAGGTATTCAAATAGAAAGATTTATTACGGAAAATTTTGATATTTTACATTATACATGGAGTTTTTCAAATACAAAAATAAACTTAAACCGGAGAAAGGCAGGTTGCTTATTTCAGAACCGTTCCTTCCCGATCCCAATTTCGAACGAACTGTCGTGTTGCTATGCGAACATAACGATGAAGGATCTTTCGGTTTTGTTATTAACAAACCTTCCATATTAAAAATAAATGATGTTATGGAAGATATTCGAATAATGGAAGATACCGTATTTGTTGGTGGCCCGGTGCAACAGGATACGCTGCACTTTCTTCATCGAAACACGCCTATTGAAAATGCCGTTAAAATTCAGGATGGAATCTATTGGGGTGGACACTTTGAAAGTCTGATGGTGGAGTTGGATACAGGACGTTTGAAATCTTCGGATATACGCTTTTATTTGGGGTATAGTGGATGGGGGCAAGGTCAATTGGATAAGGAGTTGGAGGAAGATTCGTGGATTGTCTGCGATTTCGTGACCGATGAACTTTTATTTGATACAGATCCTTTGGCGATTTGGAAAAAGGCGTTAGCAAGCATGGGAGGGCGTTTTTCCGTGTATTCCAACTATCCGGTCGACCCGCGATTGAATTGAGCATTTTTAAGTAAATTTACGTTATCCGCATAGTAATGGAACATTGACCATGGAAATGGAAAGAGAAAAATTAGAAGAGCAGGAACATGCGCACGAGGCCTCGGTGGCAGTAAACCATGTCGACACGTTACATTCTGAAGTTGATTTATCTGATCGGGATGAGACAGCAGAAGAACATCACGAAGATGATCATGTGGATTATAGTAATTATTCGAAGCAGCAGCTTGCTGAATTAATCAAAGGTCTTGCCAAGGATGAGAATTTCAAAAAGGTAGACATCATTCTCCGTGAGATCAAACCACTGTACGATGATCTGCGAGAAAAAGAAAAGGCAGATGCCTTGATGAGATTTATTGCATCGGGTGGATCGACTGAAGATTTTGAATATAAAGGTGATGAGCACGACATGGTGTTCGATGCGAATCTTAGACTGATTAAAGATCACAAGGCCCAATATTTCAAGCAGCAGGAAGAACGGAAGGTTGAAAATCTTGCAAAGAAACAAGAGCTATTGGAAAAACTGCGGGTGTTATCCGATTCTCAGGATACCACAGATCAGTTTGAACAATTTAAGGAACTCCAAAAACATTGGAAGTCTATCGGACCTGTGGCTGGACCTCAGGCAAAAACGCTGTGGGCAAATTATCACGCATTGCTCGATCGCTTCTACGATAACCAAAGTATCTATTTTGAACTCAAGGAGCTAGACCGGAAAAAAAATCTCGAAGCTAAGCTTGAGCTTTGTAATCGCGCTGAGAAATTAGTCAATGTTGAAATCATTAAAGATGCCATTCGCGAATTGAATGAGCTGCATCATGAGTTTAAACATCTCGGTCCTGTTCCCAAGGACGATAAAGAAGCCGTATGGCAACGGTTCAAAGCCGCATCGGACGCTGTATACGCAAAGCGCGATGCGTATTTGCAAAACTTGCAACAAGAGTTGCAGGTAAACCTTGGAAGCAAAGCGACCTTGAGCGATAGTGTTCAGGAATTTATAAACTTTCAATCCGACCGTATCAAAGAATGGAATCAAAAAACGAAAGAGATCCTGGAGATACAGAAGCAATGGGAAATAATTGGCGGGTTGCCCCGCGCGAAAGCAAAAGAAGTTAATAAAAAATTCTGGTCAGCCTTTAAGACGTTTTTCAACAATAAGAATAATTTCTTTAAGAAACTCGATGAGGAACGCGAGCATAACCTGCAACTAAAAAATGAGCTGGTTAAAACGGCGAATGAATTGAAAGAAAGCAACGACTGGGATAGAACATCAAACGAGCTTAAAAACCTTCAGGTTAAGTGGAAGGAAATAGGGCCGGTACCTGAAAAATTCAGAGAGAAAGTTTTCAAGGAATTTAAAGATGCCTGCGACTATTTCTTTGAACAGCGGCGTTTGCAGCATGGCAAAATGGAGGAGGAGCAAGCTGAAAATTTAAAACTGAAGGAAGATATATGCACCCACCTGGAAAGTCATGTGGCGGCGAAGACAGCATCCCACGAGGTATTACGGGAACTTCAGGATAAGTTTAATGAAATAGGATTTGTGCCGCGCAAGGACATCAATGCGATCCGGTCCCGGTACCATGAAGTGGTGGAACGTTTCATCAACGCGATACCAGGGATCAGCGAAAATGAGAAAGGAAAGATTTCCCTGGAGAACGAGCTTAATGATTTGCGGAATGATCCGATGGCAGATCGTAAAATCTATCAAAAGGAACAAATCAT
>CAZAHL010000168.1:0-15332 GCA_964484845.1 uncultured Chryseolinea sp.
GTTCACCTCTTACTGGCCACCTTCTCTTTTCTATTTAAAACATAAACCGCAGCGATCCCTAGCAATCCTCCAATCATCGTATGTGCTTCAATAACTTCGCCTAAAAAAATCCACGACCCAAGAGCGGCGGAAAAAGGAACCATAAAAATGAAACTGCTGGCTTTGCTGGCACCGAGCTTTGATGTGGCGACAAAATAAAAAGTAGTAGCGAGCGAAGTGGTGATTGTGGCACTAAAAAAAAGATTGCCCCAAAATTTAAAATCTGATTTATTCATGACATCCATCGTGGGTTGAACCCCGGACAATAAGAACATAATAATGGTGCTTAGTCCATACATCCAAAAACTGAAGGACATGGAAGATCCATAGAGTGTTGCCTTCGACGTAAATCGACTTAGGAAAGCCCACGCAAAGGAAGCCAATAGAAAGAAAATGTTTCCGGCTTTAAATATTTGATCAGCATCGGTAACGAGTTTCAGTAAGACAACACCTGCTAAGAGCCCGAGTGTTAAGCCAAAAAATTCATTGCGCGAAGGTTTTCTTCTTGAGATAATCAATGTTATGGCGTACGTGATTATCGGATTCAGCACGGTAACCAGAACGCCTCCTGCACCTGGTTTTCCTACCGTCAGGCCTTTGAAAAAAAGATATGTATAAACGGATATTAGGAGCGAAGCCATCAGAAGATCAATAAATCCCTTGCGATGGATGGATAATTTTTCCTTTAGGAATAAGAGGATAAAAAAGAGAGAAATATACGTTACGGCAAATCTTAAGAAAGAAATTGTCAGGGGATCGCCGTATAACGAAAGGATCTTTCCTGAAGTCCAGCTAAAACCCCAGCACGTCATACTCAACATCATCCCCACCAAAAAGATTTTATCTTCAGAACTGCGATCTCCCATAACAATTACTTACCGAATTTAGCTTTGAGCTAGGAGTTTTGAGCTTTGAGAAACTGCTCATAGCTCATGGCTTCGGAAACACGACGTTATTTATTAAAATTGACACGGCACTAGACTTTATTTCCGCTTCTTTCTCTTTGGCGGGCCTTTACTTTGACCTGAATCAAAAATCAACCCGATGGAAAATTCCAGTCCTGTCAAGTCGATTTTTGCATTTGCGTATTCAACCTGTTTTGTTTCAAGCAATGTATTTCCACCCGCATAACTTCCATTCATAGGAAACTTTGAGCCACCCATCAGGTAATTTGTTTCCAACGAAATACCCAGCTGTTGCGTTACATAAACAGTCAGTTCGACACCTGCATGATATCCCCAACCGGGTTTATTGTCGTAGGTAAAATTGCTGTTAGCAACCTGCCATCCTTCGAAGGTTCGGATTGCACGGTCAAGATTGCCATAATTTATCTTCTGGCTGAAACCGTAAAATCCAAAAACTCCGCCTTTAATATCGAATTCAACAGCTGACGCTTTTAATTGAATGACAAGCTCCACTGGAACGAGAATAGTAAAGTTTGGTCCTACCAGCGGATCTTTTGATTCAAACGGAAGGTCTTTGACATTTAAACCCGACATCCGGTAAAGAGAAGCTCCTGTTTCCAAGGCAAGAAAGCGGTTCAGGTCGACTCCAAGTCCACGAATAGAAAATGGGCTTATCGGTGTAGAAAAGTATCCATTCTTTGGAATGAAATAAGAAAAGGATAATCCAAATTCTTGGGCAAATGCAGATGAATTTAGAATCAACAAAAGGAGTAGTGATTTGTATTTCATTTTCTTCTACTTAGGAAAGTAATCCCGACATTTCAAAAGACTCGCACGCGCTGCTTAGAGTTCAAAGAGTTTCAAGGGGTAGGGGAATCCCTGCTTTCAGCAAGTAATTCTTCAACTCCACCAGGAAACCTTCAATATCCTTCTTGTATAAATCGCCTAAAACAGATAATCGAAACGTTGCTTCTTTTGCACCTTTTCCAGGGTAAATCGTAAATCCCTTTTGAAAAAGATAATCGTGCATCGCATCAAAATTATAGCTGGCATGGGAGGGTTCAATGATGGCTAGCAAAATTTTGGATTGGTAACTTTCTGGCAACAAAAGTTCAAAGCCCAAGTTTTTCAGCCCAGTATATAATGTGTCCCAGTTCTCCTGGTATCGGTTCCAACGGTTTATTTCACCTTCAGTAAAATACTCATCGATCGCCTGACGCAATGCATAGGCCACTTGTACTGGGGGAGTGAATTGCATCTGACCGGTTTTCTCAAAGCCTGCATATTGACTGTACAAATCAAAATAGAAAGACCGTTTTTGATTTTTAAGCTCTTTTAACAGCTGTTTTTTAAAGATAACAAATACCATTCCCGGCATTCCCTGAATGCACTTATTTGACGATGATATAATGTATCCTGCGTTCCACTTTTTAGCATCGATGGGAATCCCTGCATAGGAACTCATACAATCTACAATTACCTCGACGTTGTATTTTGTGGACAGATCACAAATTTGCTGAATAGGATTTAGCATGCCCGTCGTTGTTTCGTGGTGAACGACCGCGAGATGACTAACGTCTTTATTTTCTTTCAGCAATTTTTCCAGTTGAGTAATGTCCGGATAATCCCCATAGGCTAGTTTATAGGGTATTACCTCAATGCCAAATGTATTAGCGATGTTGATCATTCTAGCCCCATAGGCACCGTTGTCAATGATCAGAATTTTTTTTCCTTTGGGTACAGCGGAAGTAATAGCGGCCTCAAGCCCGCCGGTGCCACTCGCAGTAAAAAGCGCAGCGATATATTCCGTACCTCCATGGACAACCTTCACCAGGTCTTCCTTGATTGTATCCAGGAGTTTTCCGAAACTTTTTTCGCGTGGACATATATCTTCAACAACCATCGCTTGCTTTACGCTGTCGGACGTTGTGGCTGGTCCTGGATTCAATAATATTTTTCGTGTTACAGGCTTCATATTAGGTGCGTAAGTTTAACCAAACCCAATAAACTTTAAGGGTAGAAAAAATTGTATAAACAAGAAATGCAATACTTATGGATAAATAAGCAACCAGTATCCAGAAGTAGTAATTTGTAAAGGAGAAGGACGGCATAAATAGAATTAACAACAGCAGTGGAGTGAAATAATCCGCGCTGCGTTCGACTCCGTCAATTAAATGCCCTTTCATCAGTCTACCAATGTACAGGCTGGCATAGAGCGTTAACAAAATAAATAACTGAAAACTGGTAAAAAATGGTATCGCTAACGCAGCGGTTATTGAAAGCAGACAAATGAATACTACAAAACCTGATTTAATATCAGGCGTGCGTTTCACGGTTTTATAAAAAGTGATCACCGCTCCAGCGGCGGAAAGAATCATAAAGACTTCAATGACAGAAAAATCCTGGAAGAAAGTATAGGTCAGCAAATTGTATACAGATTGAAAATAAGCCAGCCCTATGAGCAGAGCTGAAAGCAATACACCTTCTAAAGATCCCACCGGCTCGAAGGTTAGCCATCCCGTTTTGAATTGTTCGTAAAAGACGGCCATGTGTGCCCAGTAAGAGACAACAATTACTCCGGCGATTACTAACTTGTGATCAATATTGAAAACGGTGAACATTGTAAATACGATAACACCATTATTAAAAGCATCGAGGTAATGGTCACAAAATTCACCCAGTGCCGAACCCGTGCCTGTTCGCTTTGCCTGCATCCCGTCCAGGTGATCGCCAATAAGGTAAAGCAGCAACCCTGCAGAAATAAACAATGGCGTCGACGCTCCAAGTACCTCTGGATGTAAGGCAAAGAATAAAGTGAGGTAGACAATTCCATTGGAAATAAAAGTAATCATGTTTGCAGGAATTGCCCACGGGACAAACTTGATCAGGGGAGTTATCACCCAACGCTTAAAGGGTGGTGTTAACAAAGAGTAATCATTGCACCGGTACTGGTATGCTCTCATTCTGGTAAAAGAAGTGAAATAATATTTAAAAGAACTTTAACAGTAAGGTTTATTTTGAACATTTTAAAAGTCGGCAAATTGAAGCCAAATTAATTTGCAGTCAATCTATTTTCGATCAACCTGTTATTATACTGCTGAATAATGGCCTTGGCCTTTGGCTCCATCCGTTGCACTACTTCAGGCAGCTCGTTTTTTAAATCGTGTGACAGCATCTTGTCCTGTACAAAGTTATAAAGGGCGATTGTTTTTTCGCCGTTGAAGGTTAGTAAGTACTCGCCGATATACAGATTAAATGCGTCGTTATAATTGAAGGCTATGGGCTCGACGTTTTCCCGGAATACATCCCTTCCATAAGCAAAATAGGGCTTATCATAATGAAGATAACCCAAAACAGATGGCATAATATCTACCTGCGCTACAATTTCTGTTGATTGTCCCGCCAAACTATTATCCGGTTTAAAAAATATGACAGGCACTGAATAATATCCCCAGTTAGTTCGCGATTCTTCAAAAATAATATCCGAAGAGCAATGATCGGCTGTAAATACGAACAAGGTGTTTTTATACCATGGTTCTTTTGAAATAGTTTTAAAAAATTCTCGCAACGAATAATCGGTATACTCAATGCATTTCAATATCGGTTGCTTTCCTCCCTTGAATTTCCCTTCAAACTCTTTTGGTACTTTGAAAGGATGATGTGAGCTGAGCGTGAAAAGTGAAGAAAAGAATGGTTTCGGAAACTCATTTAGCTTTTTTGCAAAAAAAGGAAGGAACTTGTGATCCCAAATTCCCCACAAGCCGTCGGAATCAGCTGGGTTGCCATACTCATCTAATCCGTAATAATTTTCAAAACCTGCCAGCCGGGTAAACGATGTGTAGCCCATAGCTCCATTCGGATGACCTACAAAAAAGGAAGTGTGATATCCCTTTTCTCCTAAGACGCTGGCAAGACCATTGTACTTATTGTTCGCATAGGGCGAAAGTACGAACGGTACACCTAACGTAGGAAGACTTGCCAACACCGAAGGCGGGCCATCAATGGATTTTCTACCATTGGAAAAAGAATATTTAAAAGTCTTACTGTGTTGAATTAAAGAATCAAGAAAGGGCGTGTATCCTTCGTAGTTTGGTTTGTCATGGTTAAGCGCACCGATAAATTCTTTCGAAAAGCTTTCTAAAATAAACACGATGACATTTTCGGGTTTAAACGAAATCGTGTCGTTCGGCTGATGGATCGGGGTGAAAAGTGAAGCTAGTTTATCCTGGCTTTCAAAATAGTTTACTTTTTGAATTTTGGTTTTCCCTATCGTTCGAAAAACTGAGAAAGGAGTGTTGAGTACTATGTTAGTTTCACGGGGATGTGTTACATATTCACCAGCATTGCTTAAGGTAATGGGTCGTGTACTATGTTGAAAGCCTCCGCGTGCAGCGCCAATAAAAAGATACGCCACCAACGGAATCGCTATTACACCGGCAACATAATAAGTCACTCGGTTTCGCATCATCGGCCCCTTCACCGGTATCCGATTATAAAGTATGACCATTAGCCAAATAAGGGCTACAGCAAACAGTGTTACGTGCCAATAGTCGACGAGGAACCTGAAAAAAAGTCCTCTGGCTCCGGGCCCTTCTTCAAATTCACTAAAAATATCAGCCGTCGTTCTTCGCAGGGTAAATTTATAGTAAATGAAGTCAGCGAGATTAGCAACGATTCCTATACCGTTGAATATGAAAAAAAGATATTTCAGGATGGATTGATAATGCCTGGAAAATCTGAAATCAAATGGAATAATGGTTAGCAGGATAATTAAGGCGTTAATGTATAGTAGGGCGGTTAGATCGAAGCGCAAGCCACCCCACATTATCCAGAGGAAGTGGCCTGAGGTCATTTCGGGAAAATAGGACACATTGAATAAATAAAACCCCACTCTGCAAAGAGAAAACAAGAACATAGCCAAAAGAAGGCGTAGAACCAATGCCCAATAGATGTTACCCCGTAGTTGAACGCCGTTAAAATACTTTAATCCTTGCATAATGAGTTTGAAAATAGGAGATGCGTAACGTGACTCCTCACAATTGACGGGATTAAAAAATGAGGTAATCAAAAAATAACCGAAAATACACTGCCTGTTAACACACATCACAGCAAAAAAAGTAAATAAAATCTAAAAAGAAACTGAATACCACGTTATTTTAAGTCGACATGAATAAGATATTATTATAACGTTGTATTTTTGGCCGCATTTTTAAATAGAAAATTTCCACTATGAAGAAAACAACACAGCTAAGATCAATGGTCAACTCGCCGGAAATGGCATTTCTAATGGAAGCTCACAATGGGTTATCTGCCAAGATTGTTGAGGAAGCAGGATTTAAAGGTATATGGGGAAGCGGACTTTCCATTTCCGCAGCGCTCGGTGTGAGAGATAACAATGAGGCTTCTTGGACACAGGTCTTGGATGTGCTGGAATTTATGAGCGATGCTACCTCCATTCCAATTTTACTGGACGGAGACACCGGGTATGGAAATTTTAATAACATGCGCAGGCTCGTCAAAAAAATGGAGCAACGGGATATTGCAGCAGTTTGTATCGAAGACAAACTTTTCCCTAAGACAAATTCATTTATTGGAGGAGAAAATCAACCCTTGGCTGATGTCGATGAATTCAGTGGTAAAATAAAGGCGGCTAAGGATACACAATTAGACGACGATTTTATGGTGGTCGCACGCCTGGAGGCGTTCATCGCAGGCTGGGGATTGGATGAAGCATTGCGAAGAGCCGATGCTTACCACAAAGCGGGAGCCGATGCCATTTTGTGTCACAGTAAAAAAGCAGATTCCTCAGATATTGATGCTTTCATGAAAGAGTGGGGTAACCGGTGTCCGGTAATCATTGTCCCAACCAAATATTATTCTATACCTACAGAGCACTTCAAAAAAATTGGTATCAGCACCATTATCTGGGCAAACCATAATATGCGGACGGCCATCAAAGGTATGCAGGAAACTTCTTCGCGGATATTTAAAGAGCAGTCGCTTATCAATGTCGAAAGTAAAGTTGTAAGCGTAAATGAAATTTTCCGCCTTCAAGGCGCTGATGAACTCGAGGCGGCGGAAGATAAGTATCTGCCCACTACCGGAAAGAAAGTGAATAGCATTGTGTTGGCTGCAAGCCAGGGATCGTTAGGAGAACTGACGAAAGACATCCCTAAAACGTTGCTGGAGGTAAATGGAAAATCACTTCTTAACACACAAGTGGAGGAATTTAACCAGCTTGGAATAAAAGAAGTTACCGTAGTTAGAGGCTTTCAAAAGGAAAAAATAAAACTCAATAACATTACCACGATTGACAACGACAACTTCGCTTCAACGAAGGAACTGTATTCGTTGTATCTCGCCAAAAATCAAATCAAGGAGAATACCTTGATCAGTTATGGTGACATCATTTTTAAACGCTACGTGTTGCATGAATTGTTGAACGACCAAAATAATATCACCATTGTTGTGGATGCCGACTGTGATGAAAATGGTACTGAAAAAGATTTTGTGTTTGCCTCAGAAAAATACGATCGCACAAATTATTTGGGTACTTCCGTATTTAAAAAGATGGGATCTGATCTACCGAAAAAAGAAATCTTCGGTGAGTTTATAGGTCTATGGAAAGTTAATCCAACAGGTGCAGCGAAAGTATTGAAGGCGTTGGAAAAGTTGAGCAAGGCCAGTGATTTTAAATCCATGACTTGTTCTGATTTGTTCAATGAGATTGCAAAAGAAAATACCATTGCTGTCAAATACATCAGCGGGGCATGGCTTGATGTAGACACGTTTGTTGATTTACAAAATGCCGGAAAACTTCGTTTATAATTTAATTCTTACAGATGATCAATACAAAAACATTTGGTGATGAGATGAAGGCCCTGGGCTTTGATTTTTATTCCGGAGTTCCTTGCTCTTTTTTAAAAGCGTTGATTAATTATGCGATCAACGAATGTGACTACGTGATGGCGGCAAACGAGGGAGATGCTGTAGCGATTGCATCTGGTGCAAAGTTGGGAGGCAAGAAAGCGGTTGTGCTCATGCAGAATTCTGGATTAACCAATGCAACATCACCGTTAACTTCCCTAAACTATACTTTTAAACTTCCGGTATTAGGGTTTGTGAGCTTGCGTGGTGAACCAGGAGTAAAAGACGAGCCTCAACACGAACTCATGGGGCAAATCACGGAAAAGATGCTTGCGCTTATGAGAGTGGAATGGGCTTACCTGTCGGAGGATATGACAGAAGCTGCTGAACAACTTAAACAAGCGAATGAACATATTGAAGCTGGGCGCACCTTCTTTTTCGTCGTCAAGAAAGGCACGTTAGGAGATGTCAAACTTAATCCTCAGGCATTAAAACAAGTTTCGAATAACAAACTGAAAAAATCATCCGCCAAACAATCCCTTCCTATCAGAACGCAAGCCCTAAAAAGTATTTCTGATTTAGCCGATAAGGATACCATCTTGCTCGCGACAACAGGAAAAACAGGACGTGAGCTTTTCGAGGTAGAGGATAAACCCAACAACTTGTACATGGTGGGTTCGATGGGTTGTATCAGTTCCTTAGCACTAGGCCTCGCCCTAGCTCGCCCGGATAAAAAAATCATAGCAATTGATGGGGATGGGTCAGCGTTAATGCGACTGGGTTCATTTGCAACAAATGCCTATTATCAACCAAAAAATATGATGCACGTTGTGCTGGACAATAATGCGCATGATTCAACAGGAGGCCAGGCGACGGTATCTCACATCGTCGACTTCGCAGGAATGGCGTCAAACGTGAGTTATCCCGTTGCGCTTCAAGTAAATTCACTTCAGGAATTAGAAGAGGCGATAGGTCAATGGAAGAAAAATCCAGAGCTTACCTTCGTCCACCTGAAAATATCCCAGGGATCCCCAGCTGAACTTGGTAGGCCAACCGTGAAACCATTTGAAGTGAAAGATAGATTGATCCAATTTATCGGATGAAATCAAAAATTACCACGGCGGTGATATTGGCCGCTGGCCTAGGAGCACGGTTAAAACACCATACGGAAGACCAGCCGAAAGGATTTCTTGAGATTGATGGGCGCTCGCTGATTGAACGATCCATCACTACACTGGTCCAAAAAGGAATTACAGAGATCATTATAGGTACGGGATACCTGCATGAACATTTTGACTCGTTGAAACAAAAATTTCCGATTACTACTTTCCGAAATGAAGACTATAGTACCACAGGAAGTATGTATACGCTGTACGTTTTGCAACATTTGATCAAAGAGCAATTCCTTTTACTGGAAAGTGATTTGCTTTATGACCCTGTTTCTATTGACTACTTGATGAATGATACAAGGGAAGATATTATCCTGGCAAGTGGCGCCACTCGGTCCGGAGACGAAGTCTACATTCAATCTTCCCCAGAAAGCACTTTGCAGCAAATGAGCAAAGACAAGAACCTACTGTCGCACATCGACGGTGAGCTGGTGGGTATAAGCAAATTATCCCATGCTACGCTAAGAAGAATGGCCTCTTTTTCGGAAACTCATTTTAAAAAGGGTAACAGAATGCTAAATTATGAAGATGCGCTGGTAGGTGCCGCCACTCCGCATCCTATTCATATTATGGTGATTCAGGACTTGGCCTGGTGTGAAATAGACGATGAGAACCATTTAATACGGGCGCTCGAGTTGATTTACCCTAAAATTCTGCAACGAAGTGAGAAATACGATTAAGAGTTACATGTTAATAGTTAATAGGAAAATGCATCGACTGCTATTGAATGATTCACGTTAACAAATTACTTTTAACGATTCACGTTTAACAATTAAGGGCTCCCATGAAACAAAGGCTTATTCTTCTTCTCGCTGGATTCGTAGCCTGGACGTTATTCTTTGTTGCAGGTCGCGTGCTATTTATGGTGTATCATAGTCAGCTTTCGAACGAACTCTCACTCACTGAAATTTTTCTTGTCTTTGCACATGGTATACGCATGGATCTTTCGATGGCAGGGTACTTTTCTCTGCTTCCTGGACTGGTGTTCTCCCTGGGATTTTTTTTGAATGGTAGAACCATCTGGAGGTTTTGGTTAACGTATCATGCTCTTATCTTATTTATATCCAGCTTTATAATTGTTCTTGATTTTGAATTGTATAAGCATTGGGGTTTGCGGCTGGATGCAACACCTCTCATGTATATGGGAAAAGAAGCCGCCGGTTCCGGTGATTTCTGGAAGTCTATTTTTCTAATAATTTATTGGTTGGTGATCTTCAGCGCTGCCTTGTTTTCGTTTTACAAATACTTCAAGAAGAAGATAACGCAACTTCCTACGACGTCATGGAAGTCACTTCCTATTATTTTATTCGCTACCGTAGTTTTGATAATTCCGATTCGCGGAAGTTTTGGCGTTGCCCCGATGAACAGTGGATTCGTTTATTTTCACGAGAATAAAATTTTCGCTAATCATTCGGCTGTAAACGTAGTATGGAATTTTTTGTACGCAGTTCGGAAGATGAACCGGCTGAAGTATGCTGACAATTATTTTGACAAGAAGAAAACGGAAGCGTACTTTGAAAAACTTTTACCGAAATCCGGTAGCGCTACACGGCTAATCGCACCTGGAAAGCCCAATGTAATCATCATCATATTGGAGAGTTATACTTCCAGTTTAATCGAACCGTTGGGAGGACTACCCGGAATAACGCCCCGGTTTAATCAACTCGTAAACGAGGGGATTCTTTTCGATAATTTTTATTGTAGCGGCGATCGCACGGACAAAGGAATTGTTGCTGTGCTGAATGGGTACCCTTCTCAACCATTAACATCTATCATTAAAGAACCAAAGAAAACAAAAAGTCTTCCGTATCTCAATAAGGTATTTAAGCAGCAGGGCTATCGTACCGAATTCACTTACGGATATAACATTAACTATGCAAATTTTAATTCTTATCTCATACACGCAGAATTTGATCATGTAACCCACAGCTCAGACTTTCCTCCAGAACTTAATACAAGTAAATGGGGCGTTCACGATCATTATGTCTTCCAAAAATTCTTCGAGGAAACGCAAGATTCCGCCGCACCCTTCTTCAAGATCATGATGACGCAAAGTAGTCATGAACCTTTCGAAGTACCTATGGAAACGGTGATCGCCGGGAAAGATGAAATACATCGGTTTTTAAATTCAGCTTACTATACCGACAAGTTCCTTGGTGAGTTTATAGACAAAGCTAAACAGACTTCGTGGTGGAAAAATACGCTCGTTGTAATTACAGCGGATCACGGCCACCCTTATCCCGACAACCAGGGCGTATCAAACCCCAATAAATTTAAGATTCCAATGTTGTGGCTGGGGGGAGCGTTAAATGTTAAGGACACTATTGTACATTCCGTTGCGACACAGACCGATATACCCAATACGATTCTGGCCCAGTTTAATCTCAAGGCCGGAGAATTTAAATTTGGTCAAGACATCTTAAGCAACTCGTATAATCCATTTGCAGTTTATGTTTACAACAATGGTTTTGGGTTGGTGAAACCTAACAGGCTTTTTGTATATGATAATGTTTCAAACGCGATCGTCCAACAACAGGGTACGCTTCAACAAGGGGATCTCGAAGAAGGGAAGGCCTACATTCAAAAACTTTACTGGGACTTTAACTCTCGCTGAGGCGATTTTAACCACCGCCTGAAAAGAATAAAAAATAAATAATACAACACAAAAAACAGTGGGACTGAAAAGGTAGCCCATACGCCAACACCCAGTAATAACGAAAGGCCTACCTCTCTGAGCAAGTGCATAAAGTCATGGCGGAACATCAACACAAGCTGTTCTGAATCGTAAGGGACGGGGTTCAGCCGAAACACAATCGTTCCCACTTTAATAAACGGTATAATTAAAAGGAGTTGGAGCGGAGCCACCATATAATTTACCAATTGGATCAGCAAAAGGTTTAACCGAAAAATCGCGGCAACAGCAAAGCAGAGAATAGTAGTTATGCCAAACACTGGAAAAATTCCGATGATTACGCCCGCCGAACAGGTCAGCGCAAGCTTATGGTACGTTAAGCCCTGTTTTATGATCTGAAGGAAAGTATTCCTGATATATTGTCGACTGTATTTCATGATTCAGACAAGTATTAATCGGGCTAATACAAAATGATTACGCACTTAAATCTCTTATATTAAAGGTAATATTTGTTGAGTTCTTATATTGTGATAATTGAATAAATGTTACACCGAATGACTCGAAGTTACTTTCTCCTACTGCTTTTACTAACCATCGCTTCCTGCAATACCAAAAAGTCGGCTGACGTTGTGGTTTTTGGCGGAAAGATCTATACCGTAGATAACAACAACTCAGTGGCAGAAGCAGTTGCTGTAACAGGGAATAAAATCACATTTGTGGGTTCTGCGGAGGAGGTACAAGAATTCATTACAAAAAACACACAGGTAATTGACTTGAAAGGAAAAATATTGACTCCTGGTTTTATTGAAGGACACGGACATATTATGGGACTGGGATACAACGAACTGAATCTTGATTTGGCAAACATCAAAAGTTTTAATGAAATGATTGAGGCGGTGAAATTGGCCGTTAGCAAAGCTTCTCCCGGAGAATGGATTGTAGGCCGTGGGTGGCATCAGGATAAATGGGATGTAAAGCCGGAGAATATGGTTAAGGGATTTCCGCTCCATCATAAGCTAAGTGAAATTTCTCCAGACAATCCTATATTTCTCAGACATGCGAGTGGACATGCAGGATTTGCGAATGCGAAAGCCATGGAAGTTGCTGGTGTTAACCAACTATCCATTGAGAAATATAAAAGTGAAGAAGGTGAAGGAGGTGAAATTATCCGCGATGCATTGAGAAATCCAACTGGCCTATTCAATGAAAGGGCGATGGGTTTGATCGATCAGCATATTCCTGAAAACACGTCTCAATCAGACCGGCTGGCCCTTGAGTTGGCCATCAAAGCATGCTTAAGGAACGGGATCACCAGCTTCCATGACGCAGGAGCTTCACGGGAACATATCAATCTCTTTCATCAAGCTAAAAGTGAGGGTACCCTGGGCGTTAGATTATATGTAATGATCTCAGGAGGAGACAGGGAATTAGTTTATGAGTGGCTGCGAAAGGGTCCAGAAATTGACACGCTTGGCTGGCTTACCATTCGCTCTATAAAACTTAACTGCGATGGCGCTTTAGGTTCGCGAGGTGCATGGTTGCTGCAGCCTTATACAGATCGACAGGATTTTTCTGGAATGGCTACGCTGCCGATGGACACCGTCTTAAAAACCTCCCGGGAGGCGTTAAAGGCTGGATTCCAGGTTTGTTCACATGCAATTGGTGATCGTGCAAATAGAGAAATATTGAACCAGTATGAGATTGCCCTCCAGGAGATGCCAGAGAAACGCAGCAACCACCGTTTTCGAATTGAACATGCACAACATATTGATCCGGATGATATTCTGCGATTTTCAAAACTCGGCGTTATTCCCGCTATGCAAGCGATTCACATGTCATCGGATAGACCCTGGGCGATTGAGCGCTTGGGAGCGCAAAGAATTAAGCAAGGGGCGTATATGTGGCAAGCGTTATTAGTGTCTGGTGCAAAAATTGTGAATGGAACCGATGCGCCTGTGGAGCCCGTAAATCCGATTCCTTCATTTTACGCTTCGGTTACACGCAAAACATTAAAAGGCGAACCAGCGGGAGGTTATGAGCCAGAGCAAAAAATGACGCGGGAGCAAGCCCTTAAATCCTATACCGCTGACGCCGCCTATGGGGCGTTTGAAGAACCCATCAAAGGATCTATTGAACCTGGAAAATTAGCTGACTTTACCATCTTGACGAAAGACATCATGGTCGTGCCGGAAAATGAAATTTTACAAACCGAAGTAGCAATGACCATTCTAGGAGGCAAGATCGTTTATCAGAAGCCGTAAAAAGAAAAAGGGACGGCGTGGTGCCTTCCCTTTTACGTATATTTTCCAGTATGTAATTATACTTTCAAAAATTTCATTGCTTTTGTTTTTACCATTTCGCGGTCTGCGGTAATGGTAGGATCGCTATAGACGTGTTGTGATACTTCACCCACAACGGATTTCTTAAATCCGAGTTTGTCCGCAATTTGCTCACAGAAAACAATCTCACTGCGAAAGACTTGTCCATCCATCTTCATAAGTTGAATGAGGTGATACAAATGTTCAAATTTTTCGTCGGAAGTAAGCGTGTCAATATTCCCAATGGGTTTAGGGTTTTTCAACAGGACATCTACTTCTTCTTTAGTGACTCCGTTTGCCTTGCCGATGGTGTGAATAAGTTTGGATTCGCGGGAGGCCACGTTTCTGTCGCTGGCAGCAAGGTTAATCAGCACATTCAATTCAGATTTCTTATCAAAAATCATATGTATCATTTTTTATAGATACAAATGTGAAGAAATGCCGCTTGAAATTTAGTTTAAAATACGCCGTTTTCGTACATCGGTAAAATTAAGTGAGTATGCGCAATAGTGGTGCAACCCTTATATTTGCACCCGGTCTTTAGTTCAAATTGTCGCATCTTATGAAGAATTTCGTATTTATTATAGCCCTTATTCTTCCTTTTGCAGGAGGCTTTGCTCAAGAATCGCAAACTCGTACAATAGGCTCATTTTCTGGCGTAAAAGTTACAGAGGGAATCGATGTTTATTTAAAAAAAGGGGAGAAAGAAAGCCTGCGTGTGGAGGTAACCGGCACTCCAATCGAAAATATAATCACGGAAATATCGGGGTCGTATCTTCGAGTTCACATGCGTGACGGCAATTACAGGGGTAAAGTAGACGCCAAAGTTTACGTCACCTACGTTAAGGTAGATAAGCTCTCGGCAAGTTCTGCCGGAAGCATTTTTTCGGAAGGCACTATCGAAGCAGAAGATATGGACATAAGTGTTTCGAGTGCCGGGTCAATTGAAATAGCCGTGAATGCGGAGTCTATCGAAACCAACGCTTCCAGTGCCGGCGAGATCGAATTGCAAGGTAAAACAGAATCACTCGAGATCGATGCGAGTAGTGCCGGCCAAATCGACGCATACGATCTGGAAGCCCGGAATGTAACGGCTCAAGCATCGAGCGCCGGTTCTCTAAAAGTTAATGTCAAAGAGAACCTAACTGCGCATGCCAGCAGTGGAGGAAGTATCCGATTCCATGGTAACCCAAACAAATCGGTTACAGACTCTAGCAGCGGAGGTTCCGTTAAAAAGTCCAATTAATAAATCGCTCTAGTGTCGTACCAACACTGTTTTGACGTACTTAGAACCTAGCTGTGCGCTACGCGTCACGAGTGCCTGATCAAAGTCTCAAGCTACAAGCTTCAAGTAGGTTGTGCTAAACAACTACGCGATACGTGCTGTACACGGAAAATAGCT
>CAZAHL010000169.1:0-15280 GCA_964484845.1 uncultured Chryseolinea sp.
CGGATATCGGAGGTCACCGCGAATATCCTGATACAAGCGCTCCATTCCCCCTTTATACTCCGCAGGTTCCTGGGCAACATAGTAGATGCTGTCACCGCTTACTTCATCGACTATATAAAAGGCGATGAGAATAGAATCTAATACTTCGAGCTGGTGGTCTGGCGATCCATGAATTTTTTTAGAATACTTACCCGTACCGTTGACGAGAAGGGGCGTCCCGGATTCATCCATGCTTTGCAAGTATCTCGTTTTGTCTTTCACATGCATCACTTCTTCCGCGAGTTGTCCGTTTTCATGATACGCTTTCCATAGGCCAATCTTCATACCTTTTTGGTACTCCCCTTCCTCCTTCAATTGCCCATTTTCAAAATAAGATTGCTGTTTTCCTTCTCTTATTTCTATGGGCTCTACGGTTGAGAACGTTGCTTCCATTTCAAGCTGGTCGTTAGAAGCATAATAATCACGCACAAGATAAAGTCCGGTTTCTTTGGTTTCTATTATTCTATAATACACGGCACCTTCAGGACCCGGGAGTTTTTTACAATTTTCGTCCAGGTACTGCCTTTTATTTTGGGCAAAGGCTGAAAATGTAAAGAGAATTAAAATTGTAACGGCTAACGTTTTCATGGGAATAAAGTGTAAAGATTAAAAGTATGAAATAAATTCGTTATCCGTTATTCAATCCCTTAGATAAGTCGAGCCTGCACATTCAAAAAAATCTGCTGCTGCTTTCAACGTTTAATTTTTATCACGATACCAACGATATGGCAAGATTGATGTACCGTGATTGTCCATTTACAGCCATACAATTATTTAATCACAATTGCACTTAATCTTCCCTCAGCAGTGCCATCCGTAAAATTGGTAGGCTCGCCGTTTACCCATAGCGTTGCAATATCGAATCCCATTCCGTAAGCATAACCCGCTGCATAGACAACGCCGTTCAAGACGAAAATTGAATTGACAGACGCTCGTGAAGCGCCATTAGTCAAGAGAACTTCCTGTCCGTTCTTCCAATATTTAGCGGTGTTTCCGTCATTGCCGCCAATGTATACGTCGTTACCGACAAGAAAAATGGTACTGGCTAAGCCCGTTTCCACACCATCCGTAAGATCAGTGCCAACACCATTCTTCCAATATCTTGCTTTCTTGCCGTCGAATCCTACAACATGAATATCTGTGCCAGCGACTGCAATTGATGTTGCTGTGGCATGAGCCGATCCATTAGAAAGATCCGCGCCGATATCATTCTTCCAGTACCGTGCTACCAGTTTTGTACCGTTGTGCTCAGCCCCAACGATGTGGACATCATTCCCTGAAACAAGGATGGAGCGAGCAATAGATGAATTCATTGTGGGCATCGGGTGATGCACAGCATTTTTATAGTATGCATCCGGGCATGCCGAATAAATGTCGCTACCTGAAATATGGATGGAATAAACTGCGCTGCTTCCGACAGTTGCCGATACGCCATTTTTCCAATAACTACCGACTCCATCTAAGCTTCCGCCTACATATACGTCGTCTCCGGAAATTGCTATTGAATTCACATAGGACCTTGGCATTTGGTCATCACTTAACTCAGTGACTACACCATCTTTCCAAAGTTTGGCGACGGACCCGTCATAGCCCGCCACGTAAATCGACAAGACCGTAAAGTCTTCCGTGCTGGTGACAGAGCGGTCACCTGTTGTTATGGTAATTTTCCCCTTCGTTGCAGCTTCCGGAATTGTAATTTCTAAGGCGGTTGCAGTAGCTTCGTTTACGACTGCGGTCACACCGTTAATTTTCACAACGTTCTCTAGCGCTACCGCACTAAACTCCGTTCCTGTGATCTTTACGATTGTCCCAATGGGGCCATTCGCAGGAGCGATCGCGGAAATGGTCATTGGCGCTTTGGTAACGGAAAAATCACCAACACTGGTTAATGTTGTGTTGTTAACAGTCAGTGCTATTTTTCCTGAGGTGGCCTGTGGAGGAACAATCACAGTCAAAGCCGTCGCGGAGGCCGCCGTTACTTGTGCGATGTTACCGTTAAATTTTACAATATTATCTGAACCCTGTGGACTAAAATTTGTACCTGAAATAATAACTTGCGAACCCACCATCCCGGCCGTTGGAGAAAAGTCAGTAAGTGTTGGAACGACTATTACCGGTGCGTCATCATCACTTTCGCAAGCAATAAAAAACGACGCCGCTACGCAGATGACGGCCCAAAGTATGAGATTCATTCCTAGTAACTTTTTATTCATAATTTTCATAGTTGCAGAAAGGTGAAGAAGTTACAATAATCGAAATTGTGTAATTCCCTAAATCGGCATTCGCTCGTGTCAACTTGCCAATGTGAGTTTCCTTCCAGCTTTTGAGAATTATGTACACCCTTCGCGATTGACCGACGTTATAGTCGCCTTATAGACAAAAGTTGGATGTAATTCCTAACGGGACATTTACGCCGAACTGGGCGCAAGGTCTTCCAGCGTTGACTTTGTGTTTTTAGGAAGACTTGTGCCTACCATGGTAGCAGTCTTCAATCCTGATAATCCTTTAATCCTAAGAATCAAGGTTCAAACGTTTTGGCCACGCGCTAGGCCCACGCGCTTCGGGGTTTCCGCTACTATCGCTCATGCGCGCATTTAATGTCGGTTGTGCTACTTAATGTCTGAACCTTGATTTGGGGGATTAAAGGATTTACTTGATTATGGCAATAAGCGCTGCACGGAAAATCATGTCAATCCCCAAGTTTTTATCTTCCCGTCAGCCACCACCATACATCCTGCGCAATTTCTTTGGGTTCATACCACCGGCTCACCATAACGCCGCCCATTCTGCCGGCCAAGATGTTTTGAACATTGACTAGATCATGATGTGTCATGTCAACAGCAATTTCACGGCCTGGCCGTGTAACGTTATGCATATAATCTACGGTCTTAAATCCCTTGAAGGAAAAAACAATGAACTGTGTCGAATCCTTATTCGGCAAATCCAATGCAAACTTACCATCAACATTTGACAACGTTTCGGTCGACGTCCCTTTCAACACTACTTTCACTCCCGACATTGCCTGCCCGTCTTCCCTGGATGTGACCGTTCCGATTATAGTAACAGTAGCCGGTGGAACCTTCCTTATGTTTTCTTTCTTCTCCTCCGACTGATACTGCTCCGTTTTTTGTTTAGGCACAGTTTGCACTGACACGTTCCGTGAACTAAACAATAAGAGAAAACCAGCAAACACAACAGCGATCCAACTCATTCCTGCGCGACTACGATTGCCATAAGAATATGCTTTCAACTGATCCTCCCTGAAGCGACCACAGGTACTTCCCTTCAGATTTCTGAAATACGCTTTAATACGCTCGTCACTCCATGAAGTAAAATCAACAATTTCTTTCTGACATGAAAAACAGAAGCTGCCCTGTGAAGTTTTGGTAAACGAACCCCATTTTTCATCACATGGCTTTGGCACTGCGATTTGAATATTTTTTCTCATAGCTTTTGAGGTTTGTATATTCAGGATGCGTTGCGAGTACCCTTTCCACAAAAGTATTTTCCTTTTATTTATTACTAGCTTCATGCACTTAGCGTTAAGCTTGCTGCTCATTGTGGTATGCCTTTCTGCATCTACCCCTCATGCGGTCTATGCTGAATTTTTATTTCATCTATTTTGCCGATCTTAGCATGATGCGATTTATTGGTGTGATCTTGTTATTTCAATTGAGCCTGGCTTCACACGCTCAAGTTGTCAACTCACTTTCCAAAAATCAAACAGGATTTTATACACATGCACTGGATTCTGTTCTTCGTATTATCAAGCAAGAAAAAATGCTTCGTACTATTTTTCTAGCCGGAAACGAATGTTCAAAGCAATATCTTCCTGATACACTTCAAGGAGTAGCAATCAAATGGATGTCGGAATCTTCAAAAAAGAATCAAAAAAGGCATCGAAACGATAAGCTCAAAGGAGATGAGGCAATCGTAGCGATACCTTGTTTGAGTATCATCCGCGATGAAGTTACGGTCATTGTAGCCACCCCAAGACTAGGCGATTGGCTATATGTTTTTAAATACTATTACCAACCAGCCACACAAGATTACAAATTGAAGGCCGTAAAGAAGGGGTTGAGGTTGTGATATTAAATCGAAATCTTACAGTCAATACCCCCACTCCTCATGACTTAAAGGCAACGTATTCAACTCATCAACCCGGTGCTTCCATTGTGGAATGAATTTCTTCATATACGAAAAGAATTTATCATTGTGATGGCGTTCGATGAGGTGAACCATTTCATGCGCGATAATATATTCCAACGATGCTAATGGCTTTTTGGCAAGTTCCAGGTTTAACCATATGCGCCTTGCTTCGATGTTGCACGTTCCCCATTTGGTTTTCATTCTTCTGATGCCGAAATCACGGACCTTTACGGGTATAACTTTTTCCCATTTTTTAATAAGATCAGAAGCTACCTCTCTTAATTCGTTTCTGTACCATTGATTCAGGATGAGCTGGCGTTTCTCTGTATTTGTATTTGGTCTTACATGAAGGTCAATATGATTTTTATGCAACACTACCTTTGCTGGCTTGTCTTCTTCAATAACGCGAAACAAATACTTTCTGCCTTGAAAATAATGCGTTTCTTTATTGATAAACTCTCGTTTGCTTTCCCTGGCCTGACTTATAATTTTCTTTTGTTGCTTTTTTATCCAGGCCAGCTTTGATATCGCATATAGACGGATGGTATTTTCACTGAGATGCAAGGGTGCAGCGATGCGAACCTTGCCATGCGGAGGCAAGATGCTCAGGTGAACATTTTTGATGTCCTTTTGTTGTAGTTCAATTTTTATATCTCCTAGGATCATAATTTATCTTTAGAAAAGCTCACTCGCCTATCACGTCCCTACGGGACTTACATCACCAAATTATTTCTTTCTGCTACCAATATTTCATCCCTACGGGATTCTGTTATTTCAAGTAATTTTCTACAATATATTGTACCTAACAATACAGTGGAAACTAAACCTTTAAACTTCACAACTATTTCGGTTCCGTCGTCTCGTCTTATGCAGTCCCGTTAGGGACCTACATATCGGTAGCTGTCGGGAATGAAAATAGTCGTTAGTCCTGTAGGGACGCAATATCAGAAATTCTCCCTTCGCTATTTCAAAAATTCATCCTGCTCTCTGATCACATTAAACACCTTTACGGTCTCATCAAAATCTTTTAATTTCTTATAGATCTGTTCTTTGATTTTATTTTCTTTGGCGCTGTCGCCTTTCCATCCGCTGGGAGCATATTCGGAAACGACTTCGTGAACCATTAGCGCTTTGTCAACATCATTTTCAAAATAGTGATACAACACTACTTTGGCAGGAGTGTTCAGTTCCTTGGGTGTATCTTTTGTTTTCCCTTCCTGTACTTGTTTTGCAAGCTCGGCGATCTGCTTTAAATAATCTTCGTATTGAATTGCATTTGCTTTGCGCTGCTTAATAATCTCAGAAAGCAAGTGACTCATTTTCTCGAAAAAGACTGGATCGTTTAAATGCTCTTTTACGATTTTCGTGCGGACGTTATTTTCTATTGTCTCCGCCATGGCCTCTTTGTTCTTCTTTATACTATCTGGCAATGTCTCCTTGGCTTTGTCCAGGCCGGCCTTGACAATGATTTCCAGTAGCGATAAGCTTTCAAACTCCGAAATTCTTCTGGGTACATCAGCCTGAAGATAATTATCGATCAGGTGCCGCATGTCGGCTTCATAATCTTTCACATCCAGTTTTTCACCGCTGGCATTTTTAATGGCTTCACGCAGATCGGTGTAGAATGACAACCTGTTATCAATGTGTTTTATTTCATGAGCATTGTAGCCCGCAGGTTCCATTTCATCAGCCAGGTTGGCGTAGGCACGGATGAACGCAACAGTTTTTTTGTACAACTCCTGTCGCAAAAATTCTCTTTCCTTCAAGTCTTCAGGTAGTTCTGTATTGCCACAGAAATAATAACGGTAAGCCGGATCATCCTTTGGGTTGGCAACCGGCTCGCATATTAATTCCAGTTGTTCTAAAGCAGTATCAAGCCGTTCCCTTCCTTTCTCAAGTCTGGATTGCAACATAACATCACAATCTTCTTTTTTGAATTGATCGTATGCCAGCTCAGAAGTATAGACTTGAATAGCGCCGGTGCCTTTATCATTCACCAGGTTTTTAAACAGGTCTTTATAATCGACTATATATCCTAACTCCTTATCATCTGTATCCAAACGATTGACACGGCATATCGCCTGAAACAAGCCATGGTCTTGCATGGATTTATCGATGTAGAGGTAGGTGCAACTTGGGGCATCAAAACCGGTGAGCAGTTTAGAGACAACCACCAGCAATTTCATTTTAGCCGGATGTTTTATAAACAGCTCTTTGGTTTCGTCTTCATATTCCTCTGTGGTTTTCTTACCGAGTAACTTGGTGTAAATGTTGTAGACGGCTTGTTTTTCTGTTTCCGTATTTTCACCCATCTCTTCATTTACGATATCTCGGTGTGAGGGACTATAGCTGGTGATGATACCACATTTTGTTTTCAACGGAGTAAGCTGAAACAATTCAAAATACTGAGAGGCTTCGTAAATGCTTCCGGCTACTAAAATGGCTGTTCCTTTGTCTTCGTTGATGCGTGGTTTTACACTGAAATCCATAACAATGTCATTCACAACCTTACCCATTCGGCTTTTTGAACTCAGCACTTTTTGCATTGTGCCCCACTTCTTTTTGAGTTCGGCTTTCTGAAAATCGTTGAGCGCTTTTGTTTTTGTTTCAAACCAGAGATCAATGTGTTCCTGCGAACTTATTTTCTGATCGATATCGCGGGCCTCATACACGAGATCTAACACCACACCATCCGTTACGGCTTCATTGAATTTGTAGGTGTGTATGTATTTGCCAAATACTTCCAGACTGGTTTGTCGGTCTTTCTGTAAAAGGGGAGTACCGGTAAAGCCGATAAAAACGGCATCCGGTAAAATAGCTTTCATTACCGTGTGCAACCTGCCGCTTTGCGTACGGTGACATTCATCTACAAATACAAACAGCTCGCCTTTTACCTTCGGTGGATTGTTCTGGATCTCTTTGATGAAATCATCGAACTGTTTGTCCTGGCTTTTGCCGAATTTATGTACTAAGCTGCAGAGCAGACGAGGTTCTGCCTGACTTAGCTTATGCATCAGGTCTTCTCCGCTTTTTGCCCGCACCATTGTTTTATCGCCGGCGTTGGCAAATACCTTTTTTATTTGTGTATCGAGTTCAGTGCGGTCGGTGATGATGGCGATGCGTGCGTTGGGGTTGTTGGCCAGAATCCATTTAGTTAACAAGACCATGGTAATACTTTTACCTGAGCCTTGTGTGTGCCAGATGATTCCGCTTTCTTTTCTAGCTACATGTTTCTGTGATTCTTTAATTCCAAAATACTGGTGATAACGGGGAAGCTTTTTCTTGCCGTCATCAAACAAGATAAAGTCGTGGATGATTTCTAGGAAGCGCTCTTTATTACAGATCTTTTTTAGGTATTTGTCTAAGAGTTCAGGTTCATAAGTTTGTTCGTCTTCTCGCCATTTCAGATAATACTTTGCGCTTGTTTCGATGGCGCCATAGCGTAATCCTTCACTATCGCTTCCTGCAAAACAAAATTGTATGGTGCTGAAAAAACCCTGGATAAAATCAGTTTGCTGGTTGGTGAGATTTTGGCGGATACCTTCACCGATATCTTTACTGCTTTTTTTAAGTTCAATCACCGCCAGGGCGATACCGTTGACATACAGCACAACATCCGGACGCTTATCATGATGGCCTGCAATGGTGACTTCCTCGGCAATATAAAAATCATTGTTCAACGGATTTTTCCAATCAATTAACCAAACCGTATCCGTGTGTTTGCCAATGCTTTCTTTTACATCCACGCCATAGTGCAAAAGGTTATACACCGCCATGTTGTTGAAATACAAATCACGCTGATGATTGATGGATTCGCTTTTCAGTTTCTCAATGGCTTTGGTGATCAATACATCGGAATAACCTTGTTTGTTTTTTAAAAACACTTTTAGCGGTTCTTCTTCAATATTACTATTCTCCAACCGGTCTTGCAGGTTGCCACCGAACAAAGACATATAACCCAATTCCTTTTGGAATAATTTAACGACACGGTTTTGGGTTATGCGTTCGCTGTTCATAGTAATCTTATTTTACCGGTTAAGAGGTTTTGCATCATACCTGATTTGATCTGACGGTATTTTTCAAGTTTGGATTCTAAGGTGATGATTTCATTATCCATATCGAAAAGGATAGAGGCAATTTGTGTTTGATCTGCAAAATTGGGAACAGAGATTGATATGTTTTCCAATTGCTTTGCACTGATATGAACAACTGCATCTCCCTGTCCTCTACTTGCTTTTTGATTTTGAACAATTGGGGTATTTAATAAAAACCCCAAAAAAAGTGACGAACAATTATATGGTGATAGAATTACAATGTCACCACCTGCATAAGCTTCAACATCACTAATAAATGCAGCACATTTCCCTATTTCCTTTTTTGTTTCTCCAGAGCCGGCAAATAAAATATCTCCTTTATTAAGCCGTTTTGATGTCAGTGAGATTTGTTTTGAAATGAATGAATGAAATTGCTTTACGTAATCATTATGTCGTGTATATAATTCACCATATCTGATACAGGGAATTCTTCCGCTTTGTGCATCATCTTTTCTTATTCCAAGTCCTTTGGTGAATTTACCTATCTCCCCCAACTTCTTTACCTCCCAACCCTTTTTAGGCTTAAGCAATTGTTGCACTGCCCCTTGTTTGATGTTGCGTTTTTTAGCAATGAGTTTTTCTAAGCTATTGATGAGTGCATCGGCATCTGAGAGAGCGGTGGCTATCGCGGTTTGTTCGGTGAGAGTAGGGGGAAAAGGAATTTTTAATTTGGCAATCGATTTAGTATTAATAACCCCTTGCGTTGAACCTGCAGTAGAATTTATTACCTGATTTTTTACAGCTGTTGAATTGATCGCATACACAGTATATTTCCTTGATGCTTTTTTTTTATCAATTCTTAAAATAACTATGTTTAAAGTGTTAGCCTCTTTAATGTAATCGGGAACGACAACAGCATTTCCCGAACTACCGTGTCGAGCTATCATAACATCGCCAGCTATTACTTGTGACTTCTTATTTATTTTGTGGAATTCTTTAGTTACATACCTAGAGCCTGATAATATAAAGTTGTTTCCACTCAAATTTCCGGTTCGGATAAGGAGGACTCCTCTTATTTCCTCAACAAAAAATGGTTCACAAACACCAACAAAGCCAACGTTAAGTTTTATACATATGGTGTTCAATTCAAATAAACCCCAATCACTTGGAACAATACCTATATTAGTTTGTTTGTAGCCCATACTCATGGTCTGCATCATTGTTCTAGAATTTTAAGTGTTAACATTTAAGGTGTATCCCATTATTTCAAGGTGCCCCGCTACCTTTTTCTCAAGCTCAAATATTTCATTGTTCAACTTCGGCAATGGCATTTCGTAACGCTCCGCCAATTCTTTAATACGTTGCGTTAAACTCTGGCTTACGCGTTCCATTTCGGTTTTAATATTCTTTTCAATGGGGCTCATCCATTTGTCATCTACCACCAATGTTTTTATTTCGTCTTCTGTAAGGGTTCTGTAACGGGCTACTACTTTTTTATCCAATTCCGAAATTGCTACATCAATTTCTTTTTTGACGGTAGCGAGTTGCTCTGTTAATTTCAGGTAGGCTTCCAGTACCGTTATTTCCTCTTTGGCTTTTTTGTCGTCTTTAATTTCCTTCAGGCGTTTCTGTACAGTAACCTTACTGAGTTTATCCAGAGCGGCAAAGTATCCATCTTCGGCAGCATGTTCTTCGGTCAATTCTTCCAACTGGCCGGCGACGGTTTCTTTGCTGGTCTCTAATTGCTCAATTGCTTTTTTCTCGGCTTTGAAAAAACGTTCGATCAGCAATGTTTTGGGCACTAAATCGCTGTCAAGAATTATTTCTTTTTTGCCTTTATTGATATTGATTAGTTCAGCCTTCCAACCATCTGCGGCCACGATGTAACAATCGTCTTGCATGGTCTCATTCCAGTAAGTCATCAGATGTTGGTACACATCATATTTATCGATGAGGTTTTTATCGGTATAACTTTTTAACAAGTCTTCTGAAATGGTTGTAATGATTTGCCTCGGCTTAAAATCTTTTTGCAGGTCTTTTAATAGCTTGGTGTTTTTCTTTTTCCAACTCGTAAACACCTTATCTATTTCCTGGCTGAACGTTTCAAATTCAGGATGACTGAAGATGGCGGTATTAATTTCTTCCTTCGCGATTTTAAGCTTGCAGTAATTTTTTCTTTTGCTGGCAGAGAACAAATCCTTTTTTAACGTGGGGTAGACGCTCCAATAATTTTCCAACGCTTCAATATCCACATTGGGAATATCGCCTAACAGATGCGCTTCGATATCCTGGATGTCTTCCGCTTCCTGGCTGTCAATGTATCGGGGAATGTTCAGGTTGTAATCGTTTTTCGCATCGCTGATTTCTGCAATCGGGACCATCCGGCTATATTTTGTAACTTCCGTTTGCTTGTTGAAGGCATCCACAATCTTATGAATGTCTTGTTCACGCAGACGGTTTTTGTTTCCATCCTTCATAAACTCTTTACCGGCATCGATCATAAAAATGCCGGTTCGCTTTTCAGAATTTTCTTTATCGATCACAATAATGCAAGCCGGAATACCAGTGCCATAAAACAAGTTGGCAGGTAGTCCTATAATTCCTTTGATGTATCCTTTGTTGATAAGGTTCTTTCGTATTTCTCCTTCAGCGCCACCACGAAATAAAACGCCATGCGGCAGAATGATAGCGCCCTTCCCTTTGCTTTTCAGAGATTTGATGATGTGCAGTAAAAATGCATAGTCACCATTTTTATCCGGTGGAATACCAAAACCAGCGAAGCGATTATATCTATCGACTACGGCTTTTGTTTTATCATCGATCAACCCATTGGTCCAGCTGCTGAATGAAAACGGAGGATTGGCTACGGCGTAATCAAAAGTTTGCAGCGTCCCATCGGGATTTGCAAACTTCGGATCTGCGATTGTATTACCTTGCCGGATGCCATGCAGATTTTGTGCCTGGTTGTGCAACACCATATTCATGCTGGCCAACGCAACGGTAGCGATGTCCATTTCCTGTCCGAATAGTGTTACCGATTTTTCTGCTTCTTCTCCGGCTTTAATTAACAACGATCCTGAGCCGCAGGTAGGATCGTAAATAGTGGTGCTGGCTGTTGAGTTGCTTTTATTGATACCAATAATTTTGGACAACACTCTGCTCACCTCCGCCGGCGTATAGAACTGCCCTTTAGACTTCCCTGATTCGGTGGCAAAATGCCGCATCAGAAATTCGTAAGCATCGCCTAAAATATCATCATCATCGGCTCTGTTCTTGGAGAAGTCCAGGTCCGGATTTTCGAAAACAGCAATGAGCTTGGTGATCTTATCGACTTTGTCTTTTCCCGTTCCGAGTTTTTCATCGTCATTGAAATTGGCGAAGTCACTCATCTTGTTGGCATCCCTGATCGGTTGAAAGATTTTTTTATTCACAAAATCTCCAATCTCAGGTTTCCCTTTAAGCTCAACCATGTCCTGGAAGGTAGAGCCCTTCGGAATATCTATTGGTGCAAACTTTACACCTGCATATTTGTCGCTTACATATTTGATAAACAACATAGCCAATACATAATCCTTGTATTGACTGGCATCCATTCCCCCTCTTAACTGATTACAACTTTCCCAAAGGCTACTGTATAACTCACTTTTTTTGATTGCCATTATTGATTCTTATTCTAAAATTTTTGGATGTTGAATTTTACTAATGATACTTAATTTTTAATTGCTCCCTAATTGGTTATCCACGGCGACGCGAAAGCCTCGCAGCGTGCGCAAATAGAAGAATAGAATTCGTTTTTTTTATTGCCATCGGTTATTCAGAGATAAGTCGTGAGCAATTTTAAGGAAAGTTTGAGTCATATACGATTAATTATTCTACTACACCCAAAGGAGTGTTGCATGGAACTTCCTTTGTCGGGAACCATTTTAATATACAGGTTATTAATATTATATTAGTATTATGAATACCCGAAAAAATAAACGATATCAGCAATACACTGGCAATTTAGCGGACTTAGAAAGGAGCCTCGTTGTGCATATTTCAAAAACCGGCAAGGAACAAATTAAGAAAAGGAGAAAAGCTGGACTCTCCGTATATTATCTAAAAGCGGGGAGAATCGTAGAAGTAAAGCCCGATAGAACAGAAATCCAAGGAAAGGAAATAGGATCTTCATGGATTAAGCTTGAAAAGGCAAAACGTACGCTTGTTCTTAAATGAGCAGACTTCGAGTGATCGCCGGCCCCAATGGTTCTGGCAAATCTTCAGTTTTTCAACTTATCAAAGAATTCAAAGAAAAAGAAAAAGTTATCCCGACGGGTCCTTTTGTAAATTCAGACTTAATTGAAAAGGCTTTTAGAGAAACAGGATCTATTTCATTAAAGGACTTTGAAATAACAGACCCCAGCCCAACCATTATCCAGGAATATTTGGAGATTTCGACTCTTAAGTCTCCTTATGAACCAGGAATTATACAAGACCTTGTTATCTTGGATAATAGTCATTTCAAATTAAAGGGAAAAGAATCGTCACCTCGTATTGGTATGATCGTTTCTGACTTGATAAGGGAGGAATTACTAAAGAGGAAAATATCCTTTACTATGGAGACAGTTTTTTCTCACACTGATAAGGTGCAGTTTATGCAACGTGCGAAGGAGGCTGGCTATAATGTTTACTTATACTTTGTATCAACAGAGAACCCAGAAATAAATATTAAACGGGTTGAAGGCCGGGTAGCCGCTGGAGGACATGATGTTGATCCAGTGAAAATAGTTGAGCGTTATAAACGAACAATGAACAATCTATTGGCCGCCGTAAAAATTTCATATCGCGCTTACATATTTGATAACTCCGGAGCGTCAACAGTAAAAATTGCTGAGAAAGATAAAGACGGAACAATCTACTTAGAAGAGTCTGTGCCGCAATGGGTTTTAAAGTATCTTGACGTAAAGTAAAAGCTGCATTGCGTTAGTTCTAAATGTAGAGTTTATCCGAACTGCGCAAGTCTTCCATCGTTGGTTGTTTGTCGGCGAGACTTGTACCTACTATGATTGTAGTCTTCAGACGGCAGCAGCTAGATTCATTTATATCAATGTCCTTCCAATAATTTTTCCAGCAACCCAGCATTATTTACAGTACTGCCACCTGCCATTGATAGTACTGTCAAAGTGCTATTGGATTGATGGGTAATATCTTCCTTTGTTTGTTACCACTTCTTTTTTATATTGTATAGTTCCTTTCGACCATTCCGTCGAGCCCACAGGGATTAAATAATCAGTTACGAACTTTTTGAGATGAGCATTTGCTTATCAATCCCTCAACTTAAACCAACCTAATTGTATGCTTAACGCTAACAAAAAGCTGAAGCTCATTGCGAGCATCAAATCCTACCAGAAGAAATATTTTGCTAAAAAACTAGATGACCTTGATGAGTCCGGAACGCGTCTTTTAATTAATGAATTGCTAAGTGAAGCACTATGCTTTCAGCCAATTGAGGAGATTAAAACAGAGTATATGATTAGGGGCACATATGCTGACTATGTAATTCAGGCAAAAGGTGACCGCCATTTTCTTGTGGAAGTAAAGGCGTTATCCTTAAATCTCTCCGACAAGCACTTGCGACAAACTATTAATTATGGTGCTAATGAAGGTATAGATTGGGCCTTGCTGACTAATGGAAAAGATATCCAGTTTTATAAAATACTTTTTAATAAGCCCATCGAGTCAAAGTTGGTATTCCAGATCGATTTAAGTGACACCACTAAAGTTAAGGAAAATGCCGAATGGTTGCAGCACTTGCATCGCGAAGAAGTTGTTAAGAAGAGCCTTGATATGTTATGGAATAAGTTTATGGCCTTAGAAACGTATACCATTGCAGGGCTTTTATTTAACAACACGGTTGTGAATTTTCTAAAACGAGAACTAAAACGAAAATTCAAAAGCAAGTTTGAAGAAAAGGAAATCAAGGAAGCTCTAACAAACTTGGTTTGTACTTCAGTGAATTGGGAGAAAGTTAAAATCACCGGGTCGAGGAAAGTTAGGCCCAAGGATGATGATAAAGTTATTGTTAAGGTAAGCAAGGCGATGATTGCAACGTCGTTGAATCCAAATCCAATTGTTGAGATACAAGCGGGTGAAATTGGATGATCAATACATGCTAATACATGTTAAACTTGTGTATGTGTTGAGTTCTTACTTCGTTGATAGAATATTGGGATTCGGCTTTGATGGCCAAATCCCCTAGTATTGCAGGATATTATCGATGATCTTTCCCTTGTCGTCCGCGACCAGCACTTTTTACATCCGTAGCTCGGTAATTCCGATTTTATTTCGCTGCTATTTGTTCTCTCCGGCTTCAACCAGTCGGGTGACGTCTTTCGAGGCCCTCTGAATATTCATGTCTTTGATAACAATCAGCTTGCAGGTATGCCCTCTCATATACTTTGGATAAAATCCTTTTAAGTCACAGAGAGCCACTTGGTCAATTGCATTCTAAACATCCGCTTTTTGGATTCATCTGTCCCTTCCTTTATCATCATCATCCCCATACACCGCCCCATGAATGCGATACCCATGATGCTCTAACTGAGTACCATGCTCCCTAACGCGCTTGTCAAATGCTGCCTCGTTACTAGTCAATGTGTTCAAAAAAGATTGCACCTCGGCATAAGGCATCATAGCACTATCACGGAGGGCATATGCATCACTACAATAGGAACTTAACAGGCTCGGATAGTACTTGATGAATAGTTGATCTTGCGCGAAGACATCGAGTTCTACGATTTCGTTTCCCATTACAGCGATCACGCCCACTACGCTCTCGGGCCAGTCAATTTTTTCGAGTTGTTTTTTGTAGGGTTGTATCAACTCCACCATCTTGCTGTCAGCAACGCCGAAGGCTAGTGCTTCTGTTGGGGCATTTACCTCTAGACTTTTATTCAGGTCTGCTACTTCTTCCCAAACTTTTTCTTGAGGCGCGGCGGCTTTTGCAGCCCTGCGTACTTTGTTGGGCGCTACATCCATAGCGATCTGAAAAATTGCCAGTTCCTCCGACCCCGCCCAAC
>CAZAHL010000170.1:0-15255 GCA_964484845.1 uncultured Chryseolinea sp.
GAAAATGTGGCTCGGACCCTTTACCGCCTGCCTTCTTCTTTTCTACTCTACCGTGCAATGTTTTTGACGCTGATACTTTATAGACAGACACTAATTAATTAAATTCTCAGAAATCTTCAGAACCTAAAATCATCATGAAAAACGGGAGCCATATTCCATAACACAGCCACGAATACAGAGTACAGCGCAACTAAATAGCAACGAATGAATTCAACAAAAAAAGATATTGAAAACCGTCATGATATTGAGTTATTTGTAAATAGATTTTATGATAAAGTGAAGGATGATGACTTGTTGGGGCCTGTCTTCAGCAATTTGAATTGGCCTCATCATTTACCCATTATGTATAATTTCTGGAGTTCCTTGTTACTAGGAGATCAGACCTATTTAGGAAACCCATTGCAAAAACACCTACCACTGGCCATTGACTCCAAACATTTTGAACAATGGTTAAAGCTGTTCACACAGACACTTGATGAAAATTTCTGTGGCGAAAAAACTACTGAAGCCAAACTTCGTGCCCAAAGCATTGCGCACATCTTTCAACTTAGAATGGGAATTATAAAGTCCAATTGAAGTACAGAAGGAAAGTTAGTTGTCCGCTTCATGGATGTATGAAATAACAACGTGACCGTCAAAATCACATCCCACTTGACATAGTGCAAAATTGATTTTTAGATCCGTTTCCAGCAAGAGACCAATTGTCCGGCCGTACCATGACAAAAAATCAACGGTCAAATAGACGTAAGAACAGGAGCCGCATTCAAATATTTTTTAACGCAACAACAATTGCTCTTCACATACTGACAAAAGTCAGTCTCTCTTCTAAGCATCGTCATATTTTGGGCATCATCATCC
Organism: uncultured Chryseolinea sp.; assembly: GCA_964484845.1. Taxonomy (GTDB): domain Bacteria; phylum Bacteroidota; class Bacteroidia; order Cytophagales; family Cyclobacteriaceae; genus Chryseolinea. The sequence goes on from CAZAHL010000170.1 coordinate 859, forward strand.
TTCTACTTTTAAGGCGAAAATTGGTGCTAAACTTAGAATATGGAACTCGAAAAATTCAGCTACGATAACAAGATTGTCAAAGCTTTCATGATTGCTACGGTAATTTTTGGATTAGTGGGCATGCTGGTCGGCCTGACAGCGGCGATCCAACTTGTCTATCCGATTTTCAACTTCGATACGCAATACACGACCTTCGGCCGGATTCGGCCCTTGCATACCAATGCAATTATTTTTGCCTTTGTTGGTAACGCTATGTTTGGGGGAATCTATTACTCCATGCAGCGCCTATTAAAAACGCGTATGTTCAGTGATAAACTGAGTTGGATCCACTTCTGGGGTTGGCAGCTCATTATTGTAGCAGCCGCTATTACGCTTCCGTTAGGAATGACTACTTCAAAGGAATACGCTGAACTAGAATGGCCAATCGATATTGCCATTACCATCATATGGGTGGTTTTTGGCTGGAATATGATCGGCACGATCATCAAACGGCGAGAGAGGCATATGTATGTAGCGATTTGGTTTTATATAGCAACATTTGTAACGGTTGCTGTACTGCACGTTGTAAATTCCTTTGAAATGCCTGTAACGATGTTTAAAAGTTACTCTGGGTATGCGGGCGTGCAGGATGCATTGGTGCAATGGTGGTATGGGCATAACGCCGTGGCATTTTTTCTTACAACGCCATTTCTAGGGTTGATGTACTACTTCTTACCCAAGGCGGCCAACAGACCGGTGTACTCTTACCGGCTTTCGATCATTCACTTCTGGTCATTGATATTTATTTACATCTGGGCTGGTCCCCACCATCTTTTATACACATCACTACCTGACTGGGCGCAATCGCTTGGAGTTGTTTTCTCTATTATGCTTATCGCCCCGTCCTGGGGTGGCATGCTCAATGGATTAATGACACTTCGAGGCGCGTGGGATCGTGTTCGCGAAGAACCGGTATTGAAGTTCATGGTGGTGGCTATAACAGCTTATGGTATGGCTACGCTGGAAGGACCTCTTTTATCGTTGAAGGATGTCAATGCAATCGCTCACTTCACTGATTGGATCGTAGCCCACGTGCATGTAGGAGGACTGGGATGGAACGGCTTCCTCATTTTCGCAATACTATATTGGGTTGTGCCCCGCATGTGGAATACGACGCTGTATTCAAAAAAGCTTGCCAATACACACTTTTGGTTAGGAACGTTAGGAATCATTTTCTATGCTGTGCCGATGTATGTATCCGGTGTGGTACAAAGTCTGATGTGGAAGGAATTTAATGCTGAAGGGTTCCTGGTGTACAAAAACTTTTTAGAAACAACGGTTCAAATCCTTCCCCTTCACGGACTGCGTGCGATCGGCGGCCTCTTTTACCTTACCGGCGCCATCATCATGACATACAACCTTGTTAAGACAGCATATGCAGGAAATTTTGTAGCCAATGAAGACGCGGAAGCTGCGCCATTATTACCAACGTATGTCGCTTCCAGAAACGCAGGCTGGCACCATCGTGTGTTGGAACACAAGCCCGTATTGTTTACAGTACTGACGATCGTAGCCATTCTCATTGGTGGCGTTATTGAAATGATACCAACATTCCTGATCAAATCAAATGTACCTACGATATCCAGTGTAAAACCTTATACGCCGCTTGAGCTACACGGCAGAGACATCTACATCCGCGAAGGGTGTGTGAATTGTCATACGCAAATGGTAAGGCCCTTCCGATCTGAAACCGAGCGGTATGGTGAATATTCAAAAGCAGGAGAGTTCGTTTATGATCATCCGTTTTTGTGGGGATCGAAACGCACTGGGCCAGATCTTCACAGGCTAAGTGGCAAATACTCCAACAGTTGGCATTACAACCACATGCTGGCTCCAGATGCGGTATCAACGGGGTCCATCATGCCTGCTTATCCCTGGCTGTTTGAACAAAGTATCGATAAAGGAGATACACCGGGAAAAATAAACGCGCTCAGGACTATCGGAGTGCCCTATGCGGAAGGATATGAAAATGAAGCCAATGAGGATTTAGGAAAACAGGCTGCTGAAATCTCAGTCACCCTTAAGGCCGATGGAATTGAAGTGGAGGATGATGCTGAGATCATCGCGCTCATCGCATACCTGCAACGATTAGGGAAAGATATCAAAGCAGAAAAGGTTGCTGAAAAAAAATAACGTCTTCGAATATAAATGAAGCATAATAAACATCAATATGTATAAGAACGTCCTTCAAAACATTGATAACATCGCCATCTGGCCTGTTATCTCATTTGTAATCTTTTTCCTGTTTTTTCTCTGTCTTCTTTGGTGGGTATTTACTGCCGACAAAAAATTTATTGAGGAAATGGAAGTGCTACCCATGGAAGATTCAAAAACTGAAAACGGAAAGTCTAACTCATAAATGGTAAGGCCATGAGAAAAATAGTATTATTTATTTTAGCAATGCTCTTTCTACCGGGTGCGTTTGCACAGGGATCCGGGCAAAAAGTTTTCTGGGATGATCCTATCAACCATCCGATGCTGCCGCTTTATCTGGTGACAACTTTTGTTTTCTTAGTTATCATCTTAGTGATCGTTGTTGCTATTTACCTTATAAAAATCCTGAACATGGTGACGGATCAGGCGGAGAAACAAAAGGCAGAGAAGCTTGGAGTAGCGTATCAGAAAAAACCAACGTTGTGGGAGAAATTCGTTCAGCGGGCCAATGCATCCGTTCCTGTAGCGGAAGAAAAAAATATTGAACTCGACCACAGTTACGACGGCATAAAGGAATTGGATAACCACTTGCCCCCTTGGTGGAAATGGCTTTTCTACGGAACAATCGGATGGGCTGCCATCTACGTTATTGTTTTTCATTTCTCGAATACGCTTCCCCTTTCACTTGAAGAGTATCAAAATGAGGTAGCGCTCGCCGAAGAGCAGGCGCGCAAACTCAGGGAAAGTCAACCTCAAGCTATTATTGATGAAAGTAGTTTGCAGTTCACAAGCGACGCAACAATAATTGAAAAGGGTAAATCCGTCTTTATGAATAACAACTGCGGATCGTGCCACAGAAATGACGGAGGCGGAAATACCATCGGCCCGAATCTTACCGATAAATATTGGCTTCACGGAGGTGATGTAAAAGGTGTATTTCAAACCATTAAAATTGGCGTAGTGGAAAAAGGTATGCCGGCATGGGGCAAATCCATGAGCCCGGAAGATGTTCGAAATGTTACGTTTTTCGTGATGAGTCTGCAAGGTACAAAACCCATAGAATCAAAAGCAGCTCAAGGGGAATTGTTTGAGACTGTGACTGAGAAATCGGATAGTAGTAAAGTTCAGGCCTCGCTTTAATTAATGCTGGGAATAATGAATGAAGGGATTAAAATAGACGTTAGAAAGGAGAGACTGGGAGAGAATAATATTCCTGAGCAGTTTCGCGATAGCATTGCAACGGTTGATGACAAAGGAAAACGTCTTTGGATATATCCCAAAAAGCCGTCCGGTAAATTCCATAATTGGAGAATACTGGTAACGGTCATTCTATTGTCGGTACTTTTTGGAGGACCATTCATCAAGATCAACGGGCAGCCGTTTATGCTGTTCAATATCTTGGAGCGAAAATTTATAATCTTCGGACAAGCTTTCTGGCCTCAGGACTTTGTACTACTAGCCGTGACGTTACTAACTTTTTTTGTATTTGTCATTCTTTTTACTGTCGTATTTGGCCGGGTATGGTGCGGATGGCTTTGCCCGCAGACATTGTTCATGGAAATGGTCTTTCGGAAAATCGAATATTGGATCGAAGGCGACGCCGCTTCCCAGCGGAGGCTTGCGAAAGAAAGATGGAATCTTAGAAAGATTTCTAAAAAAACACTTAAGCATACCATTTTTATATTTATCTCCTTACTAATCGCTCATACATTGTTGGCTTATATCCTTGGGGTCGAAAAAACCTTATCTATAGTTACGCATTCACCATTGGAAAACCTCGCTGGCTTTACCAGTCTGATTTCCTTCACCGCAATATTTTATGGCCTCTTCGCCAAGTTCCGTGAACAGGCTTGTATTGCAGTTTGCCCATACGGCAGATTGCAGGGCGTTCTTCTCGGTAAAGAATCTATTGTTGTAGCATACGACTGGCTACGGGGTGAGCCGCGTGGTCACCTAAAGAAGAAAGAAACCGCACAACTCAATCTAGGAGACTGTGTGGATTGTAAATTATGTGTCCATGTCTGTCCTACCGGGATAGATATACGCAATGGTACGCAGTTAGAATGTGTAAACTGCACAGCCTGCATCGATGCTTGTGATGATGTGATGATAAAGATCGGTAAGCCGAAAGGCTTGATTCGGTATGCGTCTATTAACTCAATCACAAATGGAATTCTAAAATTAGTTAACCCTAGGGTGATTGGTTATTCCTTGGTTCTGGTAGCGCTGCTTGGAATCCTAAGCTTCGCACTGATCACCCGGTCAGATGTGGAGACCACTGTATTGAAAGTGTCTGGCACTCTTTACCAGCGTGAACCTGGCATGATCACAAATTTGTACAATGTTGAATTTGTCAATAAAACATTTGATGATCTCAAGCTTGACATCAAAGTAGAATCGCCTGCTGGAGCTGTGCTCCATAGCGTAGATGGAAAAGCCGTTGTTGTTCCTGCCGAAGGGATTCTAAAAAGCGTCTATTTTATTAAGATCCCTGAAAAAAATGTTGTGCATGCCCGTACGGTTGTAATGCTTGGAATTTATCAGCGTGGCAACCGGATTGAAACGGTAAAAGTCAAATTCATCGGACCGGTTACTAAAGCATCAGATGCAAGTAGAAATTAAACAGTAAAAATATGAATTGGGGTAAATGGATTGTCGTTTCTTTTGTGCTCTTCGCGGCGTTTATAGCGACGTTGGTGACAGTTTGCGTTCGCCAGGATATTAGCCTTGTATCCAACGATTACTATAAGGAAGAATTAGTGTATCAGGATCAGATCGGCCGGATGGAGAATGCTTCCTTGCTGGTCAATAGACCGAGTATTAAAATCATTAACAAAAATACGCTGGAAATTTCCTTTGACCAGTTCAATAAAATTGAAAAAGGTGAGTTGCAATTATTTCGCCCTTCCGATGCCACGATGGATAAGAAGTTCCACTTTAAGGCTTCCGATACACCGACCCAGCTTTTTTCAACTGAGACTATGCACAGAGGCATGTATCGTGCGAGAATGATGTGGACAATGGGGGAGAAGGAATTTTTTATCGAGGAAGTAATCTTTATCTAAAATGTGGGTAACAGCTTTGATCATGGGACTAGCAGGAAGTTTGCATTGTGTAGGGATGTGCAGTCCGTTGGCCATGGCAGTGACAAGTAGCCGTTCCGGCGTACCGCTAAACAGACTTGTATACAATGCAGGCAGAATTCTAACGTACAGTGCACTGGGAATGATAGTGGCGTCCCTTGGATTCGTCATTCCTATATTTAAATTTCAAAACCTGGTCTCAATTGTCTTGGGAATCGTATTGCTCTTAGTTGGTATTGGAACAGTAAAGGTGAAGATTCCTTTTCTGTCAGCCTTTATAGGCAGCCAAACTACCAAGCTAAAGATTCTATTTGCAAAATTCTTGCAGCGCAAAAGTATCAGCTCGGTTTTATTTCTCGGTTCACTGAATGGGTTACTTCCTTGCGGTCTGGTATATATCGCGCTTACCTATTGTCTAACCTTGCAATCGCCGTTGGAAGGTTTTGGCTTTATGAGCTTATTTGGAGTAGGAACATTACCTGCTATGCTGGGGCTCACCAATCTCCTTCAGCAGCTCGTGAAAAGATTTAACCTTAGCCTGAAACACGTTACGAGCGGAATGATGATTTTAGCTGGCATCCTATTGATTGCAAGGGTCTTCATCGTTCACCTTCCACATAAAGCTTCCTTGCAGGAAGGAATGATCGATATCGTTTTGTGTCGTTGACTCACTTGTTAAAACAAATTCTAAACGAAGACCCGTTTCCTCATTCATCATTCGTTAGTCGATGTTCGATGTTCAAATTTGATTGTATTTCATGTTTTATTAAAAACACTGAACTGCGAACGATAACCAACGGATATCAACAAGTAAGATTGCTATTTTCACCTATACTACCGCGCGACATTCCATCGCACAACTTTCTCAAGTTTAGCAGGCTGTAGAATTTTTATTTTACTCCCCTCGGTTTCAATAAGACCTTCGTCCTTAAAATCTGAAAGAACACGGATAACCGACTCCGCTGCAGTCCCGACCATTTTCGCCAGATCATCACGTGAGATGGCAATAGCCGATTTTGAATCCTTTAATGTATCCGCCTTTAATAACGCCTCTGCTGTACGTTGGCGTACCGAGTTGTAGGCAAGATTCAGCAGTTGCGCTTCACGATCAGCCACTTTTTTGCACAAGAGACTAATAAAACTTTTTGAGACATCGGGATGATTTTGTATCATCAGCATGAAATCGTGCCGGGGTATGCTGATAAGTTCTGCATCGTGCATGGTTACGGCCGACTCTTTGTAGTTACTGTTTTCAAGAATAGGTTCAAAGCCAAAAAAATCATTTGCATGATATAGATTCATAATCAGTTCTTTTCCGTCCGGATTAGATTTGAAAGTTTTAATACTACCCGATTTAATGAAATACACATGCAACGGCATATCACCTTCTGCAAAAACCTCGGTTTTCTTTTTTAGGGACTTTATTTTCCTGTCTTTTCCAAGATCTTTAATATTCAAGACGTGTTGCGCGTCTTTGATAAAGTTGTCTAAACCTTCAGGACTTGCTTCATACTGTTTTTGTTTCATGGCACTTTTTCGCAATCGTGCCTCAATCGCATTTAATAAATCAGTGTCATCAAAAGGTTTTGTGAGATAATCATCGGCGCCAAGATTCATTCCCTTCCGAATGTCGGTCTTTTCAGTTTTTGCAGTAAGAAAAATAAATGGAATACTTTCGGTCTGCTCGTTTTTGTTTAAGATGTGAAGAACTCCATAACCATCAAGTTCGGGCATCATAATATCACATATTATGAGATCAGGTTTTTCCTTCTGCGCCAGTTCCACACCGATCTTGCCATTTTCAGCGCTTAATACATTATAATTCGCCAGTGAAAGTATTTCCATCGTGTTTTCTCTCACTTCTAAATTATCTTCTATCAAAAGTATTTTTTTCATACGCGTGGAGTATTTATTTTATTGAAGTCGAGTATTCATTTTATAGAATGGGTATCCAAACTGTGAAGCTACTGCCTTTGCCATATTCGCTTTTAAAAGTGATCGTTCCGTTAAGTAGTTCGGCATAGCGTTTTACTATGTTAAGACCTAGCCCCGTGCCCTGAGCATTGCCAGCATTGCTAGCGCGGAAAAATCTATCAAAAAGATGCTTTTGATCTTCCTCAGGGATGCCAATGCCTTCATCGCGAATAGAAAAGGAAATACCATCGGAGGAAGTATTACATTCGACATAAATAGGTTTATTTATCTCTGAGTATTTGCTGGCATTCGACAAGAGGTTGAATAAAATATTTCTTAAAATACGGCCATCGGAATAAACCTTCTGGACAGCTGCGTTACAATTCAAGTTTAGCTCTTGTCCTGTCTTAAAGGTCGGCGTTATCTCTTCACCAATTTCTGATAGGAATTGTGATAAGTGAATCTCTTCCTTGATCACTTCAGTCTTTCCCTCTTCCAGTTTACCCAGCGATAAAAAATCATTTAAAATGGATGTTAATTGATTCACCGAAGATTTGATGCGCGTAACGTGCTTTTTTACCTTATCAATTTCCTTGCGTTCCGTGTATTGACCTATCAAGGATGCCGAACTCAGTACAGAGCTGAGGGGGGTTCTAAATTCATGCGATGCAATAGAAACAAATTTTGACTTTAGTTCATTCAATTCCCGTTCACGGTCTAAAGCTTTACGCGCTTCTTCCTCTGCTTTTTTTCTGACATGCACTTCCTTTTCAAGCGCTGTGATGGTAGAATTCAGGTCTTCGGTCCTGGATTGAACCTTCTTTTCAAGTTCCGAAGCGTAAACCAGTAATTGCTCTTCGCTTCTCTTTAAAGCCTGTTCCGCTTTCTTTCTTTCAGTAATGTCACTGATGAACGCCATCACAAGAATCTCCCCGTCAATACTGGTATAACTTAAACTCACAGAAACTGGAAATTGTGAACCATCCTTTCTTTTCGCAATGAGATCCCGTCCCATTCCCATAGGCCGGGGTTCGGGATGCGCAGTGAAACTTTTACGATATTCCACATGCCTCGATCTTACGTGCTCTGGCAAAAGATCTTCAACCACAACTCCTATAAGGCTGTCTTTCGTATAACCAAACATTTTCTCGCTAACGGGATTTGCCAGCAGTATTTTTCCCTGCTGATCAACCATGATAATGGCCTCTACGGAGCTTTGAAAGATCTGCCTGAACGATTCGTTTGAAATAAAAGACATTCAATTCAAATTTAAGTAAGGTAATATAGACAAGGTCTGACAAAAATCAGTGCTATTACTGATTCAAGTCCTGATTTAACGTTTCAAAGCGGCCTAAGTTTATAATTATATTTTTCTGTATGAGACCAATATTATGTGTTGTTGACCTGAGTGAATCGTCAGTAAAAGTTTTGGAAGTGGCGGCTAGAATGGCGTATGCTAACAAAACACATTTGACTATTTTATTTCCTTACAGGCTCATCAGCTATGTCTACAAGGAAGACATTTCACAATTAAAAGGAAAATTAGAGCAAGAAGCGCGGGACAAATTTTTAGTGATACAAAAACAAATTGAAATACTGGACCATATTTTTTTTGAATTTCAGGCAGAAATAGGGTTTGCTGTCGACAGGATTAATTCGTATGTGCGGCAAAATAAAGTCGATATGATCATTATCAGCCAAAGTCAGGCAAACTTAATTAATGAAGTTAATGGTACTGCTCTTCAAAATTTAATTGCCAATTCGGAAATACCGTTTATGATTGTTCCGCTCGAAAACAATGCTGAAGTATCTTCGCAATAATCTATTTTATTTACGGATTTGTATGAAGGCCCAAAACCTTTTAGCAAAAAATTGAGCCAACTAAACTTACGACCAAAACTTTACTGAAATCATAAGGAGATAAAGTGACGTTATAAGTCTTTCCTACTGAAAATTCTTAAGGCGAGCAAACACGGAATAATAACCCAAAGGAATAACACAAAAGAAGAGAATGCTATACCAAAGGAGCTTCCAAAAAATTCTTTATAAAAGGCTCCCGTATATCCCATCAATGCCGAAATATCCAATTGGAGCAACATAATAACCCTCGCCAGATCAACGGGATTAAGTGCAATTAAAGATAAGGTCAGCTTTTCAAGTGGATAGTCACTAAAGGCGTATACGAACCAAAGTAAAAATCCATCATAGATCAGCGAGAAGTAGAACCAAAACAGCAAGGCGATTCCAATTGCCTTAGCCTTATCGCGGGTTAGCACCGAGGCCAAAAAGGCCAATGAAACGAACACCATTGTTAGGACGATCCCACTGAATAGCAAGGAGAGTCCGCTTGGACTTATCCCGTAAATAATCATAGGAACACCAATACCAATGGCAAATGCCATACAAAGAGAAAACGTTACAGCAAGATATTCTCCAGCAAATACAACTTTTCGGTTGATAGGCTGCGCCAGCATGAGTTCGATGAACTCGTAAGAATTATAAAAATGGATGGTTGTAAAAACAATACTTATCAAAGGCACAACCATTAGCACGATATTTAGTAGACTCATGACGACTTTCCCAGGATCGCTGTCAAGTTGAAATAGAGCAAACGTGCTGATCAGCAGGAGCGCGGTGTAGAGCAATATAAATCTTGTGCGAAGTATATCGTAGAAAACATATTTGATTACTCTTTCCATGCCTTTAATTGTTAATGGAGTCCAGCAGTTGCTTTTGGCCTATCATTGTAGCAATAGCCTTACTGAGTTTTTTCTCTTGTGTTTCTTCTTTGAGCGCCTGAATGGTATCGTTGTAATGAACTTTTCCCTCATAGATGTACACCATATCCGTTGTAAGCTCATCGAGGTCACTCAGAATATGAGAGGAAATAATGAGCAGCTTGCCTTTTGCTTTTTCTTCCAGAATTTTTTCCTTCAGCAATTCAACAGACACTGGGTCCAGACCAGCCGTTGGTTCATCGAGGATGAGCACTGGTGGATTGAATAAAAAGGCGAGTGCGGCACTCACTTTTTGTCTAGTGCCGCCTGACAATGCATGCATGCGTTTATCGTAAATCTTATATAGCTTAAACATTTCAATTACGGTATCGTCAAATGCTGTTACATTTTTGCGAATGTTTTTCATCATATCTATTAATTGACCGATCGTCATGTTTTCAGGATACCTCCCAATTTGCGGCATGTAGCCGATGTTTTCCCGATACTTCCATTCTTTTGCTATGCTCTTGTTATCGAAAGTAATTTCGCCTGATGAGGGAATTACAAGCCCCAGAATGCTTTTGATTAGTGTTGTTTTTCCAGAACCATTTGGTCCAACAAGAGCATAGGATTTTCGCAGTGTCAAATCAAGATCTACATTTGCCAATGCGCTTAGCTTTCCAAAATTCTTATGAACCTTTTTCATTGAAATCATACTACTACGCATTGAGTTAATAATATTTTGATTGAAAGGATTTCTTTATTGCACATTAGAATATGATTTAGAGTTGTTGGAGCTTCGTAGTATGCGGTAAGGTCTCATTGAAGGTGAATCATCTTTTAAGTTTTCAGGCGTAATTGCCGGCATTGCTTTTTCGGCTTTATCCATCAACAACACCAGAAAGCTTCTCCATAATAAAACTGCAGCCGGCATTCGTTCTACAATCATCGAGTACATGCTTACCGGGTGATATGGAACATCTCCAACCTTATCTTTATTAAGATCATATCCTTCATAACGGTCCCAGTAGTTGCTGTTGACTTTGTTCAAAACGAGACTTCCGTTTGTGGCAATATCAAAAGTGTTGGCAGAAAAATTATTTTTTGTAAATACATTGTCATCGCAACTTGCCTGGAGCTTAACCGCGTAACCATTGCCTGAAAACAAATTTTTCTCGAAGTGTATCCGGCTTGATCCCTCCATGTATATCCCCGTAGAATTGCCTATGAACTTGTTTCCTGTTACGAAGCTGTCACGGATATCTTTCAGTAACATACCGTAAGAAGCTGCGCCCCAATTTTTGATAAAAGTATTGTTAATCATTTTCACTCCCTTGGTATACATCACGGATACACCAGCGCCATTGTTGAAAAATGTATTATTTCTGTATTCGTCATCATGGGAAAACATAAAATGCAGACCATAACGAATGTTGGCTTCACTCCAGTTATCGGTAATAAGTGAGTTGGTGACAAATTCAAAATATATTCCATCGCGATGTCCCTTGATAGTATTACCATCAATAGTAATATGATCACATTTCCAGAGATGGATCCCATTACCGATCTCATGTTCCGCTATTGCTTCCGCCGTAAGCTCGTTGTTCTTAATCCAGCATTGGGACGAGTTTGATAAATGGATTCCGAAGAATGAATTTACAAACTTATTTCCTGTGATTCGAATACGTTTGGAATCAAGTATCTTGACGGCAGCGATATCATGCATACCTGCAGCACCCGTTTCGATAAACTTTAATCCTGAAACCGTTACATCGTTGGATTGAATAGTGAGGATTTCATATTTATTTTGGCCATCAAGGACTGGATAACCTTCCCCAATAAGTACGAGTGGTTTATCAATAGTAATGTTGCCTTCCTTGTAAATGCCTGCTTTTATTAATATCGTATCACCCGGCTTAGCCAGGATAATTGCCTGTTTAATCGAAGAATAATTACTTTGGTGTCCAACAACAATTCTTTGTGAAAACAACAGATGTATCTGCAAAAAAAGGAAGCAAAAAAGAAATAGCGTTTTCATTATTTGAATTGTGTCACAAGTTCTCCCCAGACTAAGTAAATTCCACTTAACTCATCCTTTGCCGCTTTCATATCCTGTTCATTTTCAAAAGCAGCTACCTGGCTGATCATCGGACTTTGAATCTTTGGCGACTTCAAATAGAACGCCTTGTCGGCTTCGATAAGTTTTGTCGGTTTGGTGAAATCCACAACGAGTTTATGAGAGAACTCATCGCTTGAAACCTCGCCCAAATTGTAAAACGAGAGCATGCAATTGACATCGTCGAACTTGTATATTTTACCTTTTCTGGTGACGAGTTCTGCACCAAATTTTTTATCCACTAACGTCATCTTGCAGTGGTGGCATGCATCTTCACCATACCTGATCGGCTCGGGTTCAACGGTGCACGAGGCGAGGGCAAGAGCAATAGTCGCAATGAATAGGAATCTCATACGCTTTTTTTTGATCGGTAAATTTCAAACGCAAGTGTGGCAATTACTAGGAGACCTGAAACTATAAAAATCCAACCGCCAATATCCGGACCAGAGAAAGCTGTAAAATTCAATAACTGTTTCGTGCCAATCACAGGAGGTTGGTATGCCATTCCTGGAACGATAATAGCAGCTTTTGGATCGAGGTTGTGTCCGTAATCATAGCCCCAAAGGTAGAAGTCAACAAGTGCAGCGATGCCACAACCTATGATAATAAGCACGAAAGTGACCAGCATAAAACGCTTGTTGACGATACTTGCTGCAAGGCCGAAAGCGATTACGAATCCAACTATATAAATCATGTATTTAAATTCAGGGAACATGCTCACTTCAATATGCCGCATACCGATGTAGTGATTCAGCGCACTGATGATTTTGACATCTCCTGTGATGTTGTTGATCCAGATCTTCATGCCTAATCCTTCCGGATATTGCGGAGCCCACATGAGTATTTGCCACAAGGGAACAAAGTATGCAGACACCAATAACAATGCAGAAAGTGCTATAACCACACGCGATATGTTGGTGAGTTTTTTCATGATATTCGTTTTAAGAATGGATCTCATCACAAACCATTTTGAATTCAGTGGTTGGACGAGGACCATTCAAACCTGAAACTAGTGTTAAGTTAAGTATACTTTGGCGGATCATTTTTTGAACAGTTACGAGCCTTGAGCCGCGAGTTTCGAGCGATTGTCTCAAAGCTCATGGCTTGAAGCTCAAAGCTTTAAGCACGCCAGAATTCGCTTAACAAGACACTAGCTTCACTATCTTAGTTGACTGCACCTGCACCCTTGGTGCCAGTCCCTGTTTCTATTTTTCCGGTCGAAAACTTCAACGGCGTTTTGCTGCCAGCGGCAGAGATGCGGATATACCCTGACATCTCCTGGTGCAAAGCAGAGCAGAAGTCAGTACAGTAGAAGGGATAAACACCTGATGCGTTTGGTTTCCACCGGAACGTCTGCGTTTCGCCCGGCATAATCAGAATCTCTGCATTGTTTGCACCTTTTACAGCAAAACCGTGCGGCACATCCCAATCCTGTTCGAGGTTAGTGACATGGAAGAACACATCGTCTCCTACGTTTACGCCTTCAATATTGTCGGGGGTGAGGTGAGATCGAATGGCCGTCATGTAAACATGAACTTCTTTTCCTTTGCGCTCCACCTTTGTCTTTCCTTCACCCTTCGCGGCATAAGGATGCTCATTTTCTTCGAGTTTGTAGAACTTTGTGGAATTAGCCTGGATCAAAATGGCGGGAAGCGCTTCAGCATAATGCGGCTCTCCTACAGTCGGGAAATCAAGCAAGAGTTTCATTTTGTCTCCGGAGATATCGTATAACTGAGCAGACTGAGCTAACTCTGGGCCTGTGGGTAGATATCGGTCTTTCGTGATCTTATTGTAAGCGACCATATACTTGCCGTGCGGTTTCTTTGTTGGGCCACCCATGACACTTAAGTGACCAACAGAATAGTAGGTCGGTATTCGATCAAGTATTTCCAGCGTCTTTAGATTCCATTTTACAATTTCTGAAGAAACAAACATTGATGTATAGGCATTTCCTTTTTCATCGAACTCTGTGTGTAATGGCCCGAGCCCTGGTTTCTGAACTTCGCCATGAAGTGCTGCCTCATATTTAATGACCGGGATTCCACTAAAGTCGCCTTCATACTCCTTATTGGCTATTGCCTTTTTCAGTTTCGTAAAAGAAAACACGGGCATTGTCGCGGCTAGTTTTCCACTTCCAACAATGTATTCACCAGTAGGATCAACGTCTGTACCATGGGGTGATTTAGGACAAGGAATGAAATAAGCGATATCGGGAAACTGTGTAATATCAAGTACTTTGACTTCATCAAGAATTGTGGAAGTTCCTGAATGGGTTTTTTCGCTGTATAGGTTGTGTGCATACTTTGTTTTTTCGGTTGTTCCCTTTCCTTGCGCAATGTATTCCTCAGCTTTCTTCCAATTTATCGCCATAATG
>CAZAHL010000171.1:0-15238 GCA_964484845.1 uncultured Chryseolinea sp.
ATGAATGAACTGGAAAAATCTCCGGATGTCATTTTGTTTATCGACGAGCTTCATACCATTGTTGGCGCAGGCGGAGCTTCCGGCTCGTTAGATGCCTCCAACATGTTTAAGCCCGCCTTAGCACGGGGAGAAATTCAATGCATTGGTGCTACCACGTTGGATGAGTACCGTCAATACATTGAAAAGGATGGAGCGCTTGCAAGAAGATTCCAGATGGTACTGATTGATTCTACAACCGTGGAAGAGACAATTCAAATTCTGGATAATATCAAGGAAAAATATGAAGATCATCATCATGTGACCTACACCAAGGAAGCCATTGAAGCTTGCGTTAAGCTTTCGGATCGTTACATCAGCGATAGGTATTTGCCTGATAAGGCGATTGATGTGTTGGATGAAGCAGGTGCGCGAGTTCACATAAATAATATTCATGTTCCGGAAGACATCGTCAAATTTGAAGAGGCCATTGAGGAAGTCAAGAAGGAAAAGAACCGTGTTGTCAAAAGCCAGAAATACGAAGAGGCTGCACAGCTTCGCGATCGGGAAAAGAAATTGATCGAACAACTGGACATTGCTAAAACTAAGTGGGAAGAAAAGACCCGTACTGAAAAGTATACCGTAACGGAGGATAATGTTGCCGATGTTGTGGGTATGATGACCGGGATTCCAACTAACCGAATAGCCCAGAAAGAAAGCAACAAGCTTTTAAATATGGCTGACGAGTTGAGCACCAGAGTTATTGGCCAGGAGGAAGCTATTAAAAAATTAACCAAAGCCATACAGCGTACCCGGGTCGGGTTGAAAGATCCTAAGAAACCAATTGGTTCATTCATTTTCCTAGGCCCTACTGGAGTTGGAAAAACTGAACTTGCTAAGGTGCTTGCCACCTATCTTTTCGATAAAGATGATTCGCTTGTTCGCATTGACATGAGTGAGTATATGGAAAAATTCTCCGTATCCCGTCTCGTAGGAGCGCCTCCAGGTTATGTAGGATATGAAGAAGGCGGACAGCTAACAGAAAAAGTAAGACGCAAACCTTATTCCGTGGTGTTGCTAGATGAAATTGAAAAGGCGCACCCCGATGTATTTAATATTTTGCTGCAAGTTTTGGATGATGGCATTCTTACAGATGGTTTGGGTCGCCGCGTGGATTTCAGAAATACCATCATTATCATGACTTCGAATATCGGTGTTCGCGACTTGAAAGATTTTGGTTCAGGTATCGGGTTTGCATCTCCTTCGAAAAGTGAGAACAATGATGAGCACATGAAGAGTACGATTCAAAATGCTTTGAAGCGAGCTTTTAGTCCTGAGTTCTTAAACAGATTAGATGATCTTATTGTGTTTAACTCCTTACAACGCGAGCATATCCATAAGATTATTGACATTACGCTTCGCAAACTGTTTGATCGTATTATTCAGCTTGGATATAATGTTGAGCTGAGTGATAAGGCTAAAGATTTTCTTGCAGAAAAAGGGTACGATCAGCAATTTGGAGCTCGTCCTTTAAACCGTGCTATTCAAAAATATCTGGAAGACCCGGTAGCAGAAGAAATCCTCAAAGGCGAAATCGAAGAGGGAGGAACTATTTTTGCAGATTACGATGGCAAATCAGATGTATTAACTGTGAAAGTGAAGAAGGCGAAAGCTTCTTCAAAAGAAAAGAAGGAATAGTACAAGTAATAGATGTTACAAAAAAAGAAAGCGGGAGATATCCCGCTTTCTTTTTTTAGAGAGTGATGAAAATAATCAGGTTAATACAAGTTCAATTAATTCTTTTTGGACATTCCAGTCCTTCGCAAGTTTGAGCATCGCTGTAGCCTCCATTTCCGTAACGTAACCTTTCAAGTTATTAGCTTGCCAAACCATATTAATCAATTCAATCCTTTTTTCTTTTTGATAATCGCCAATGATATCATTTAAATAATGACGGGCGCGATCAAATGCTGTAATATAATCCTGAGCCACGAAATCGAGTGCCCATTTATATTCTTCATGGGCAGAAAGCTCGTTCGCTGTTTTATCCAAATCCTTCTTCTCTTCGTCGTCTAATCCATGGTAATGGAATATGACCGATTTAAGAAGCATATATACTCTCTTTTCTTCCACTGTTTTCCTGGTTCAAAGGCGACATAAATTTACTAAAGTTATTGGAGTAAATTCATGATCCTAGTCACCGGTTAACGATTATTAGGTCATATGAAGAGGTAAGAAGCAATACTGTCGGCCAATAGCCTGCCTGATTTGGTCAGGATAAGCCTCTCCTTAGTCAGGATCGCCAACTTGTTGTCGATCAGTCTCTGAATATAATGCCCGTGCAATTGCAATAAGTCATACTGGTGATCCTGGCGAAGCGCCTTCAAATTCGTACCCCATGATGTCCGGAGTGTCGTTAAAAGCCAATCATTTATTTTGTCTTCCCGGGTTAGTATTTCAACTGTCGCTGGGATTTTACCAGCGTTCATGGAATTCAAATAGAGATGGTTATTGCTGACGTTAAACTGCCGGCTGCTTCCATTGTAGGAATGGGCACTTGGTCCGATCCCTAAATATTTTTTAGCCTTCCAATAATTGCTGTTATGATTGGATATGTATCCGGGTTTGGAAAAGTTCGAAACTTCGTAGTGTTCAAATCCAGCGTTGTCGAGATGATCCATCAACATTAAAAGATCCTGTGCCGAAGAATCACTATCTGATTCTTTCAATTTTTTTGCAGCCATCCATTTTCCAAATACAGTTTTTGGTTCAATGGTTAATGAATAAGCAGAAATATGTTCCGGATCAAGGGCTATAGCTTGATTGATATTTTTTTCCCACATAGTAGAATCTTGCCCTGGAATTGAATACATCAAATCAATACTTATATTATCAAAACCTGCTTCCCTAGCCCCCGCTACACACGCTAAGGCTAATCGCGAATCATGAGCACGATTGAGGAATTTTAAAATCGCGTCATCAAAGGATTGGATGCCGATACTCAACCGGTTGACGCCCAGTTTTTTTAATCCTACTAATTTCTCTAACACAAGATCGTCAGGGTTAGCTTCAAAAGTCACCTCCGGGGAACCTGCTACTTCTAAGGTCTCATAAATCGTTTGGAAAATCATTTCCAACTCCTGCAACGACAACATGGACGGTGTACCTCCACCAAAATAAATAGTTTTTATTGGGTCCTGGTCTAAATATGTTTTTTGCAACGTAATCTCACTGACAATAGCGTGTATTATCTGGGTGCGGTGATCGGTGTTTGTAGAAAAATGAAAGTCGCAATAATGGCAAGCCTGTTTGCAAAAGGGAATATGAATATAAATGCCTGCCATCTCGATGCTAAAATTAGGTGCATTTCGGATATCAAACCAGAACTCATATTTTTGCCGGAACATTTCATGAAAGGCGCTATAAAAACCGTATTCCTATTTCTTTTTGTTTTTGCTACGCAGACCATCGCAGCGCAAAATTATTTTGTGCAAAAGGATTTTAAAACCGACTGGCAAATTTTTGAAGGAGAACGGTACGTGCCATTCAAAGGCAATACGGATAAAATCACCACTGTTTATTTTTGGTTAGAGCCGGCAAAATTCACGGGAAGCGTTTTTCGTGTGAAGAGCAACGAGCCTTATACTGTTTTTATTAACGGACAATTACTCGCCCACAAAAGTATTCCTCTTGATTTAAAGATTGACAGTTTAAAACAAATGTTTCATGCCCCCATCCTGCGGGTTGGAATTCATCAACAAAAAATTAGGCCTGGAGGTTTGGAGACGCTTATAGTATCGTCCACTCCTCCTCTTCAAATCACAAGTGAACCACTGATGGGATTTTCTTCATTCCGTGATTTTGTGATATTAGGTATGCTAATTTTAATATGTGTTTTAATAATCGTGGCACAACTGAACCCAAAATTATCTTCAGATTATTTTTCTATTATTAAAATGTTTTTTATGCGCGAGGGCGAAGACAGCCAGATCCATTCGCGCATCACCAGCAGTATTAACATTCTGTTTTATGTGTATTGTAGTTTGATGATCGGATATTATCTCATGATCATTTTCAGATTTCTTCCCGATCATTATGTGGTCGCCTTAGCCTTTCAGACAGATTCTTTTGGCGAGGCCATGTTTTTATGGATTCAGCTAAGTGCTATTGTGTTAGCAATCATTTTTTTTAAAGTTATTTTGGTGTATTGCCTATCCATTGTTTTCGGTTTATCAGAAATTGCGGGCATTCATATTTTTAATTGGGTAAGACTTCTTCTAGTCGTTTTTGGTTTGCTTACGCTGCTACTGTTCTTTTACTTTATTCTACACGGACACAATGAAGTTCTTCATATCTTTCTTCTTAAAATAATTTCCTGGCTTCTTGTCGGATGGATGTTTCTGATCATATTAAAATTGAACAAACGGATGAGCAACACCATGTTTCATTTATTTTCGTACATTTGTGCCACAGAATTAATACCCTTATTGATTACAATTAAGGTTCTTTACAACTAGCCCGAATCGTTACGTGTAGATATGAGTGAAATTGCTACTGACAGGATGCGCAAAGTAAAGAGTATCCTAGTGACACAAGAAGCACCCGCAGATGCTAACTCCCCTTACCTGAAGCTTGCTGAAAAATTCAATTTGAAAATTGACTTCCGGCCTTTTATTCAGGTGGAGCCAGTGCCAGTGAAAGAGTTCCGCAAACAGAAAATTGATATCCTGAATCATACGGCTATCATTTTCACAAGCAGAAATGCCGTGGATCATTTCTTCCACATTTGCCAGGAGTTGAAATTAGAGATGCCTCCGGAGATGAAATATTTTTGTATTTCCGAACAAACATCAAATTACCTTCAGAAGTATATCGTAATCCGGAAACGAAAAATCTTCACCGGACTTAAAACAGCGCAAGATCTTTTAGAGATACTGAAAAAACATAAAAGCGAAAAATATCTTTTCCCGTGTTCTGACATTCGCAAAAATGATATCCCCGATTTTTTAAGGGACGGGGGCTACAACTACACCGAGGGAATTATATATCATACGGTGGCGGCAAATCTCTCGGATTTAAAAGAAGTTTTTTACGATATTCTCGCATTCTTCAGCCCATCCGGCATCAATTCTTTGTTCGTGAATTTTCCGGAATTTAAACAAAGCAATACAAGGATTGCGGTGTTTGGTCCGACAACAGCAAAGGCCGTTCGCGATGCAGGATTAATCCTGGATATTGAAGCTCCGCTTCCCAATGCTCCATCCATGACGGGTGCTCTAGAGCTGTACATAAAGAAGGCAAACGGCATCAAATAACTGCTTCATTCATTGAATATTAGAAAGTGATCGATTTTATTACACTTTAATTACATTTGTTGAAAGTGTCGTAAAAAAGCCTTTACTTTAGCTTCTACTTTTTAATCTTGATGCTGAATAGAATTTTTTATACTCTTCTGCTAGCATTTTTTGGAGTTGGTGCCTTTGCTCAGCAAGATCCTCTCTTCACTCAATACATGTTTAATAACCTGTACATGACTCCTGCATTTGCGGGTGTCGATGGAGTCACTCGTTTTTCTGCAATTCACCGCAGCCAGTGGTTGGGTTATGAATCTAGTTTTGGAGATGGTGGCGCGCCCACAACGCAGATGGTAAGCTTTAATACACCAGTATATAAATTACGAAGCGGAGTTGGGGCATATATTATCAACGATAATCTTGGCCCGCAAAATAATCTAGAGGCTCAGGCGATGTATGCCTATCACTTAGGAATTAAGGAAACAAAATTAAGTATTGGTGTAAAGGTTGGAATATATTCTCAATCTATTGACTGGGGTAAATACAGGGCAATTCATCCTGATGATCCGTTGTTAAAAACGGGTAAGGATTCGCAAGTAAGGCCGGACTTGGGCTTCGGGCTTTTCTATCGTGCCGAAAAATATTATTTGGGAGTAGGCTTTAACCATTTGCTTCGTTCGGAGTTTGATTTTGGTACCGATAAAACAAGGGGTGCATTAGAAAATCATATCAATTTTACTGGAGGATATTTTTATGAGGTTAGTTTCGATTTGAAAGTACAGCTCAGTACCGCCGTTCGGAGCGATCTTAACAAAACACAAGTTGATTTAGCAGGAATTGCTTATATCAAAGATACGATGTGGGGAGGTTTAGCGTTTAGACAATCTGAGGCTGCCAGTTTATTGTTAGGCTATAGCCTTTTAAAGGATAAATCCTTAAAAGTTGGTACAGCTATAGATTTTATCATTAAGGACCGGGCGGCAAAAGAAAATTTTTCACTGGAGTTCATGTTAAGCTATGATTTGCCAGTGAATCCGGGCAGCGGCAAAAAAGTCGTTCGAACCCCTCGGTATAGGCACTAGCCGACAAATGGTTCTTGTATCATTGGAATTTGTGGAATTTGTGAAGAGTTTCTCCAATAAAATAAGAGAATAAAAGTTAAATTCGAATACCAAATTAGCGTAGACAAACTGAGCAAAGAAGTATGAATAAAGCAGTTGTTTCTAAAATACTTTTAATTCTAGCAGGAGCTGCTGTCAGCGCTTGCGGGTTACTAGGCCTGGGTGGCAATAAAGGCGGAGATCAAGGTGAACTTGTTGGTGTGCCTGGACGTGAAGGGTGGGTTATGACCATTCCGTTTGGGATGGTTCCAATTCCTTCCGGAACATTTCACATGGGTCAGGCAGATGAAGATCCAGCTTCGACACAGATCAATTTCAATAAACAAGTTACGATCGGTTCTTTCTTCATGGATGATACTGAAGTTACAAACAATGAGTATCGCCAGTTCACAAATTTTTTCCTTGTGGATAACGGAAGTATCGAAGGGTTTGAAACAGTCGATGCAGAAACTTTCCGTCAGAAATACTATCCAGACACCGCAGCATGGGTGAGAGATTTCGCTCATCATATGGGGGACCCTATTCAAGATTATTATTACTGGCATCCTGGGTATGACGACTATCCGGTTGTAGGAGTTAACTGGGACGCAGCGGTATTTTTCGGCCAATGGAGAACAGCTTATTTAAATGATTATAGAAAAAGCGTAGGAGATTTTCCGATGCCAGCTTTCCGCCTGCCTTCAGAGGCTGAGTGGGAATATGCAGCACGCGGAGGACGGGATATGGCCAAATATCCTTGGGGTAATCCATACATACGTAACTCGAAAGGTTGTATGTTGGCTAACTTTAAACCTGGCCGTGGAAATTTCTACGATGACGGTTTTGCCTACTCTTCTCCTGTTCAAGCATACTTTCCAAATGATTATGGGTTGTATGATATGTCAGGAAATGTTTCCGAATGGTGCCTTGACGATTTCAACCCTGCGTCTGTACCAACCGTGTGGGATTTAAATCCTCAATATATCGATCCGAGAACAAATCCAGAAAGCCCTAAATACAACCCGCGGGTTCCGCCTAAAAAGGTTGTTCGTGGCGGTTCGTGGAAAGATGTCGCTTACTATCTTGAAACAGGAACCAGGACCTATGAATTCAAAGATTCGACCCGTGCGTATATCGGCTTCCGTTGTGCATTAACTCACTTGGGCCGCTCTTCTGGTCAGGAATTTTAATAATTTTTTTAACTCCATACGTTTATTTTTAAAAATCAAAAGGCAATTTAAACAATCATTACAATGAGCAAGAAAAAAGGCGGATTTGTTGAACTTCTCTACAAAACCATAATGCCAAAAGTTTATGGTATTGGTGCGGCAGTCGTAATTATAGGTGCTTTATTCAAGATACTACACTACGAAGGTGCTGACCAGATGCTATTTATTGGATTAACTACGGAAGCGATTATATTCTTTTTAAGTGCTTTTGAACCACCTCACCAGGAGCCGGATTGGTCAAAAGTATATCCCGAACTTGGCGAAGACTACGAAGCTCCAGCAGTACCAACGCGTATTTCAAATAAACCTGGAGTGTCTTTAACGCAACAGCTGGATGTATCGTTGGAAAAAGCTAAAATCGGACCAGAGCTTCTAGAGAGTCTAGGCAAAGGGTTGAATAATCTTGCGGAGTCCGCAAAGAAAATGACCAGCCTTTCCGACGCTGCTTTAGCCACGAATGACTATGCAGGCAATGTGAAGAAAGCCTCAACTCAGCTTTTAGAGATGAACAAATCCTACGATGTAGCCATTAAAGCTGTATCAAGTATGTCAGAAGCTTCAAAGGACGCAGGGGAATATCATTCTCAGGTTCAAAAAGTAACGAAGAATCTGGCTGCCTTGAATTCGGTATATGAAATGGAACTGAAGGACGCAGATAGCCATGTTAAGAACATGAATAAATTTTATGAAAGCTTAACAGGTGCAATGAACGGGTTATCTAAAGTTGGTGATAATACAACCAAGTTTACCAATGAACTGAGTAAGTTGACAGATAATCTGACGTCACTGAACAAAGTTTACGGAAGCATGTTGACTGCCATGAAAGGCAGCGGACAAAACGCATAATATAATTACTGTTTCTAACGTTAAAATAAAAAAATCAACATGGCTGGTGGAAAAGAGACCCCGCGTCAGAAGATGATAGGTATGATGTACCTGGTACTTACTGCGCTGCTAGCGCTTCAGGTAAGTAACGCAGTACTCGAAAAGTTTGCCATCATCAATGAAACATTAAATGGGCTAATATCAGAGGGTAAGAAAAATAGCGCAGAGACTTTAAACAATATCATTGCCGAGGCTGGTAAAAGTCAGAGCCCGAAAGTTGTTAGCGCCAGAGACAGAGCTCAAAAAGTAAGAGATCTTACAGAGAGCACATTGACAAATATCGATGGATTGAAAAAGCGAATGATGCTCAAAGCAGGATCTGAAGAGATTAACGAAGCATTAATTAATGACCACAGTTCAAAAGTGGCCACGATGATGATGGATTCAAAATCTCAAGAGCAGGAAGGGAAGAAATACGAAACCTTGCTAACTACTTATGTGAAAGAATTAGCAAATTTATCTGGAATGCAGTTTCCAAAGTTGGCGAAGCCACCGAAAGAACTGCCGCTTTTTGCTAAAGACGATGATCACGTCCGTAAGGACTACTTAACATTTACATTTGAAAATACTCCGGCGATCGCAGCAATTGCTTCTGTTACTCAAACGCAGACTGAAATCTTAGAATACGAAAGACAAGCTCTTGATAAATTAAGAGCAGAAGCAGGTGCAGGCAGAATAAGCTTTGATCAATTTGTGCCGATGGTTCGGGCGAAATCTTCTACGGTTGCTGCCGGTGCTAAGTACGAGGCTCAGATGTTCCTCACTGGTTCTTCGACAGCAATTGTTCCTGAATTTTACCAGGATGGGAAAAAATTGAACGTGATAGAAGATGAAACAAAAGTGAAGATGGGTCAGATCGAATTCACTGCTCAGGGAGGCGGATACGACGCTAATGGCTTCGCGAAGAGATCCTTTAAGGCGGAGATTAAAATGAACGACACTACCTTTACCAAATTGATTGAGTATACGGTAGCCCAACCAACAATCCGCGTTACAACAGGTAATGCTCCTACACTTTACATGAATTGTGGCAACACGGTGTTCATCGAAGTACCGGCTTTAGGAACCAATTATAACCCTTCATTTTCAGCAGGAGGTTCTGCAGAGATCATAAGAGGGGATAAGCCCGGCCGTGTAACAATTATCCCAAAACAAAGAAAAATTTCGGTAGCCGTAAGCAATGCAGGAACGGCGATTGGATCTCAGGGTTTTGATGTTAAGAATGTTCCGGACCCCCGTTATACAGCTTATGTTGGCAATACAGCGGTAGATTTGAGAAATGGTATCAAGGCCAATCAAATTGGTAGCCTGCGCTTCGCAGCTGAGCCTGATCCGAATTTTAAAGAAGAAGTTCCAAAGGATGCGCGTTATAGAGTTAAAAGAGCTGAGGTAATATTAGGGCGAGGAACAGCGGGTGTTCAACGCTTAAATGCAACAAATGAAAATCCGGAGTTACGGGCTTGGTCTTCTCAGGCAAGACCAGGTGATAGAATTATAATTGACATTAAAGATGTCGTGCGCAGAACCTATAAGGACGAAGAAGAAAAAGTCGTGCCTAAAGGTTCAACCGGTATTATTAATATTCCTATTAATTAAAATGATGAAAAAATCAATTTTCATAGTATTACTTTCTTCCGTTATCAGTGGAGTGATGGCCCAGGAAGTGCAGGATTTGGAAATTCAGTACAATCCAAATTCGCTTAACCCCATACCGGTGTATGAGCAGCATTACAAGGTTAGGGTGTGGAGAAACATCGACCTTAAAGAGAAACAGAATAAAGGATTTTTCCCAAGGAATGGTGAGATCAGCAAACTAATTGTAGAGGCTGTTAAATCTGGCGAGATAACGGACGTTTATCAAAACGACTCGCTAACAACAAAACTTTCTAAGGAGGATTTTTTGAATAGGATGGTATCAGAACAAGCGCAATCCTTTCCTGCGTGGGAACCTGCAGCAACTTTTTACACGGATGATATAGTGACCTATAATGGTAGAAACTACAGAGCTGTGCAGGATAGTCAGGGAGTTACTCCTAGTGAGGATGCAACAGACAACTGGGCGTCCACGTCTTCAGGTAGCGGTTTGGAGTATCTTGTCGGTGATGTCAGCACACTCCATCTAATGGAAGATATTATTTTTGACAGAAGAAGGTCAAGACTATATTATGATATTCAAGGAATTGAAATCATTGTTCCAGGTGCAAAAACTACTACATCAATCGATTTATCCTTAGGATGGTTTAAATACAAGGATTTAGAAAAACTTTTTAGGAATAACATACCGAAGGCTGTGTGGTTCAACCGTCAAAACGCCGCACAAAACAAAAATTTCGCTGACGCTATTTTGTTGAGATTATTTCAAGGTTCGATTTACAAGGTTCAAAACCCGGATGACGAAACGATCGATGATACGTATCGTGCAAATGGCAGACCTTATCGTGAAGGTGTTTGGGCGCGTGAGTGGACCGAAATGATGCTTATGGAAAAGGAACATAACTTGTGGGAATTTTAACTTTCTCACATTTAAAAAAGGGAGGTTGTTTCAACCTCCCTTTTTTTATCCCTTAATTATCTCGGCTTTTTTTCTACCAATTAAACTTTCTATTTCTTCAAAGGACGCTTCCTTAATTTTTTTTACCGATTTGAAATGTTTGAGAAGTTTTAACGCTGTTTTTTCTCCAATACCTTCCAGTCCTTCTATCTCTGTGTTGATTTGTCCTTTGCTTCTTTTTAAGCGGTGAAAATTAATGGCAAACCGATGTGCTTCATCTCGAATGTATTGAAGTAACAGAAGGCCCTGCGACTTTTTATTTATATGCAATGGCAAGGGATCTTCAGGATAATAGATTTCTTCCAGTTTCTTAGCGATTCCGATGATGGGGATTTGTCCGTAGATATTAAGTTCTTTCAATGCCTCACAGGCGCTGCTTAATTGACCTTTTCCTCCATCCACTACGATCAGATCGGGAAGTTTTTCTGCCTCTTCGAGAATTCTCTTATACCTCCGGCCGACAATCTCTTTCATAGAAGCAAAATCGTTTGGGCCCTCCACGGTTTTGATATTATAATGCCTATATCCTTTCTTTTCCGGTTTGCCATCCACAAATCTCACCATAGAGGCAACGGGTATTGTACCTTGAATGTTAGAATTATCAAAGCATTCAATTATGTTCGGTAAGCGTTGTAATTGAAGATCTTTTTGAAGGGTTATCAAAACCTCCTTTTGTTTTGATTTTTTACCTTCTCTCAGGATCTGTTTTTCTTTCTTAAGTTCCAGTGCGTTTTTTATCGATAAGGCTACTAACTTTCTTTTATCACCGATTTTGGGCAGGATATTTTCAACATTTTCTTCGGGAACTATTATTGGGATGTTGCTAAAAATTAATTTGTTATCACTGTTGGTTTGCTCGCGAAGCTCCCATACCGAAAAACTCAGCAAGTCTTCATCGGGCTCATCCAGTTTTTTCTTTAACTCAACAGTTTTAGAATAGATGATGGATCCCTCTTTAACCTGCAGGTAATTAACGTATGCATATTCTTCGGTACTTGTAATAGTAAACACGTCGATATCGGTGAGATCGCGATTTACCACAAGTGACTTTGATTGAAATCTTTCTAGCGTATCAAGCTTCTCTTTATAACGTTGGGCTCTCTCAAAATCAAGATGTGCCGAAGCAGTCTTCATTTGATCAATAAAATATTGATACACGATGTTTACATTGCCTTTGAGAATATTCCGGGCTTGGTCAATTTCATCGAGGTATGATTTTTCGTTATAGAGATTTTCACACGGGCCTTTGCAATTACCGATGTGGTACTCGAGGCAAACTTTAAATTTTTTTTGCTCAATATTGATTTGACTTAATAACAAGCTGCAGGTACGAATCGAATAGAGTTTTCGTGTTAGCTCCAGCACATTCTTCATGGCCACAACACTTGAGTAGGGTCCGAAATATTCCCCTTGCTGAGGCAGGTATTTGCGAGTATAAATAATGCGAGGAAAACGTTCTTTTAAGATACAGAGATAGGGAAAGGTCTTGTCATCCTTTAAAAGGATATTATACTTCGGTTGATTTTGTTTGATAAAATTGTTCTCCAGAAGGAGCGCGTCAAATTCGGTGTTAGAAACGGTGTAATCAATCTTGAAAATTTCCGAGACCAGCCTTTGCGTTTTTCGGTTTAATCCACTGCCTTTGGTAAAGTAGCTGCTCACGCGCTTTTTGATACTCTTGGCTTTGCCAATATAGATCAGGAGATCGCTTTCATTGTAAAATTTGTACACGCCTGGAGAATCCGGTAAACGCTGTACTACGTTTTCCAGCCGGTCCATATCCGCCATGGCTAAAGATTCGGATCCCAGTTATCAGGCTCTGTTCCTTCAGAATCTTCCGGAGTCTCATAAGCTTTGCAATCCATCGTCATGTCCATTCCGGAGGCCGGTCTGCGGAATTGCCCTTTCTTGTAATCGAGCGTTTCGTCAGCATATACTTTGAGCATGTATTTTTCCCAAATCGGTCGGGCAGTTTTTCCTCCGGCTCCCAAGGACCAATCCCTGTAATGGATACTGCGTTCATCACCACCCACCCATGAACCTGAAACCAGATCTCGCGCTACCCCCATGTACCAGCCGTCAGACGCATTGTTTGTTGTTCCGGTCTTACCGCCAATTTCATTGTCCTTTTTTAATTCATAGTTCAAACCCAGAGATGTACCGCCTTGTTCCTGAACCCCACCCATCAGCATATAGACCATTTTAAAAGCAGTTTGTTCGCTAATTGCCTGACGTGTTTTGGGGACACGATTTTCAATAACATTTCCATTTTTATCCTCAATGTGCGTTATGAAGTATGGTTCGGTGTGTATACCGGAATTAACAAATGCGCTATAACCTCCCACAAGCTCGTATAAAGACACATCACTAACACCCAGGCAAAGTGAGGGTACTGCATCGAGAGGGCTTTTAATTCCAACCCTGCGTGCAAAATCAACTACGTTCTCTGGACCAACACGTTGTAGCAATTGCGCAGTTATTGAGTTTTTCGATTGAGCCAACGCCTGCCGGAGTGTTAACCACTCACCTTTCCCCCGATCACCTTCCGCATTCGGTGGCGACCACGTGCCTCCGGGAACCTCAAAGGTGGGTGAAACGTCTTGAAGCCTTAAACAGGGATTATACCCTGCTTCCATCGCAGTACCGTAAACAAAAGGTTTAAAGGCAGATCCAGGTTGACGAGTTCCTTGTCTTACATGATCATACTTGAAATATTTATGATTGATACCTCCTACCCACGCCTTGATAGCGCCAGTTTGAGAATCCATAGACATAAAGCCTGCATTAAGAAATCGTTTATAGTGATTTAATGAATCTATGGAACTGAACAATGTATCGCGCTCCCCATTCCAGGTAAAAATGGTCATGGGTTTCTTCAGGTTCAACATGATCTTAACTGAATCGCTGTTCTTCCCATACTTACTAACAAGATTCCTGTATGCTTCAGTAGTTTTAATCTTCGATTCCAGATAACCTTTGATTTCATTCCCATCGAGGTCCATCCATGGGTTTTTGTTTCTCCAATGAGCATCAAAAGTTTTTTGTTGAGGCCTCATGCTTTCAGCCATGGCTTCTTCCGCATAACGTTGCATACGACTATCGATCGTGGTATAAACGCGAAGACCCGATTCCCAAAGATCATATCCATTCTCTTTACACCATGCAATCAAATCATTTTGAATAACCGTTCTAAAATAAGTAGCAAGCCCCTCATTTTGGTTTTGTACAGAATACTTCAATTCAATTGGAAGGAGCTTAATAGACTCGTATTCCGCCCGGGTTTTTATGTAACCGTGTTTATAAAGTTTAAAAAGTACTTCATTGCGTTTGGATAGCGCATTTTTTGGATTCCGTTTTGGATTGTAAAGGGAAGGGGCTTGAAGCATACCCACCAAGACAGCTGATTCCTGAAGGTTTAAGCTATCTGGTTGTTTATTGAAATAGGTTTCGGCGGCAATCTTTATTCCATATGCATTGCTGCTGAAATTACTCGTATTAAGGTACATCGTGATGATCTCTTGTTTCGTAAAATTTCTCTCCAGGTGCACGGAGATCATCCACTCCTTCGTTTTTTGAATAATTCTGCTCGGCAATTTCCCCAGGCCGGCCAGGGTTCCATCTAATTCAGGATTTTGAGTATAAAGATTTTTCGCCAACTGTTGGGTTAAGGTACTGCCTCCCCCTTTTGCGGATGAATTAAAAGTCAACACTCCGAACAATACTCGGAGGTAAGCTTGAAAATCTAAACCCGAGTGATCATAAAACCGGTGATCTTCTGATAATAACAACGTATTGACTAGTTGAGGCGACAGCTGTTCATAAGTCACCTGGCTTCTATTGTACCTAAAATATCTTCCTAACGAAACACCGTCAGCCGATACGAGTTCAGAGGATAAATCATTTTCAGGATTTTCAATGGCTTTTAAACTGGGCATGCCTCCGAACAGGCCGAATATATCGAAGCGTACCGAATAAACGTAGACGGGAAGTCCTATAATGAAGCAAAGGAAAAGAATCCAAATTGCTTTTATTGCTTTCTTAAACCATACGCTTCTAATCAACAGAATTCTATTGATTTTCTGTGGGATAGTTCCTTTGGAAGAATTGGAGATACTCATCAAGACCTTTTGTTCTGTAAAATATATCGAAATTGTCTTTAGTAATTACAAAATTATTGAATTTATGGTTTCGTAATTCGGTGAG
>CAZAHL010000172.1:0-15175 GCA_964484845.1 uncultured Chryseolinea sp.
GCTCATTCTACTTTAAGTAACAATAAGTTCCCTTTTCGATCCGTACTCAATTTAAGGTTGCTAATTGAATATTGGGAAAAAAGCATCGAACTTGGAAATATACCAGGCTTCGGTCCAGGCTTGCTAAATGCGATTAAAGATGCCCCTGAATTAAGAGAACCAATCTATGACCTTTCTATCCTGGAAAAGCACCGGGCATTGATTAACTTTTTAATAACCGCTGTAATCCCCTCGGCAAACAGGGAAACGGAGATTTCAGCAGCCATTTTTCCATTTGATTTCAAGTCACTGTACAGTACAGCCGCCTTTGACAAAACACTTGATTTAAATCGTATTGAAAGTTGCGTTAAGACCAATTTACCTAATAATCAAATGGTATTAGGTAAAACTGTAAAGGCGTGCTTAATGATTCTGGAAAAATATTACGGTTTAGTAATGGGATTCGAGAAACCTATAAACTTTACGGTAAGAGATGAATCCACAGGCCTTGATAAAGTATATAAAGTCGAAATTAACCATCAATTCTGCGAAATAATTTCAAAGGATAAGATAAAACCAATAGAAAAACACATCATAAAATTTTTAACAGAAAAGCTTTACGATGTGGATCTTTGGCTGCAATACATTCGTCCTGATGATTTCGAATTTCATGGATTTATGGTGATGCGGTTAGTGGATGTTACGGAACAAGAGATGCTCTCTTCCATAAAGTATGACTTACTGAAAAAAAATGCAGTGGTACTTGAAGAAAGCTTTGCCACTATTCAACATAAATTACGTTCCCTTTTTGGAATTAATGAAATCCGATTAGGTCTTGCTTATTGTGATTCAGTCAATAATTTAATCCTGACGTGCGCTGCCGCAGATGGTTGGCGAAGTTTAGCTGGACGACCGTTGGAAAGCACTCCCTGCGAGGACTATTCGGGATCTGTTTATGAGAGAAGCTGGATGGAGAAACGCTATATAACAGTAGAAGATCTGAATGATTATCCATTTCGGTCAAAAATCGAAGAATCTTTATTAATTAATGGAGTTAACAATATTTTATTAGCGCCTCTTATTGATGGAGATGAAACGATTGGTATGCTTGAGCTGGCCACCTCTACACCGGGTAAATTAAATCCGATTAGCGCTCATAAAGTAGAAAATGTATTGCCGATGTTTACGGCTGCTATAAAAAGAGTAAAGGAGGAAATGGCAACGGAAGTACGGGCGCTTATTCAGGAAGAGTGCACAGCCATACATCCAAGTGTCCAATGGCGTTTTTTCGAAGCCGGAGTGAATCTATTGAACAAACGGCGAGTGGATGAAAAAACATCCTTGGAAGAAATAGTATTCAAGGATGTCTTTCCTCTTTATGGAATGGCGGATGTCAGGAATTCCTCCCTTGAACGCAATACGGCCATTCAAAAAGATTTACAACAAAATTTAAAACTAGCGAAAGACCTCTTACAAAAAATTTACTTACACAAAAAATTTCCGCTGATCGAAGAGGCCATTTTTAAAATAGAAGATCAATTTAAAAAAATTAATCAGGGTCTTGCCGCTGGGGATGAAAGCAACGTTCTCGAATTTTTAAAATTAGAGATCAACACGCTCATTAAACAATTTGAAGACGATGAAGAACTTCAAAAATTCATTGCACGATATCGGGCCCATTTAGATCCTCAATTCGGGGTCGTTTATAAACGCCGAAAATCGTTTGAAAAAAGTTTAGCGCAGATAAACCAAGTTATCGGGAGTCATTTAGACGAAGCTGAGGAGGAGGCCCAAAAAATGTTTCCGCACTATTTTGAGAAGTACAAAACGGATGGAGTAGAATATACTTTATATGTCGGGAGTTCGCTTGTAAAAAATAAAACGTTTGATGATTTCCATCTTAAGAACTTTCATCTGTGGCAATTGCTGGTTACAATCGGGATTCATCAAAAGATGGAGTTGTTAAAACCGACATTGGAAAACAACCTTGAGATTACGCAACTCGTTTTGGTACACGATCAGCCAATATCGATCCGATTTCGGCCGGACGAAAAACAATTTGACGTGGACGGCGCTTATGATATTCGCTATGAGATCATTAAAAAACGCATTGATAAGGCCTATATTAAAAACACCGGCGAGCGCCTGACTCAACCAGGCAAAATAGCTGTCGTATATAGTCAGAGCAAAGTTGAAGAAGAGTATAAAAGGTATTTTCGATATCTCACTGGAAAAAAATTGGTGGCGGGCAAGCTTGAAATAGTAGAACTTGAGGAACTACCCGGTGCGACTGGACTAAAAGCCCTACGAATGCAAATTGCCCCTGAAAGTACAGAGCAAACCTTGCAGGAGAACTTGTTACGCGATGTTCAGGATGCTCTGCGGGTTCAGTAAAGATTGATAGGACTTTTGTTATCTTAGTCCTATTATACTTATAGCATGAATAAGTTATTCTTTGCATTGATCATTGTTAGCGCTACATCGTGCAAGGAAATATCTTTTAAAGAGGCTCAACCAAAAGGAAAACGCACGCTATCAGAAATGCCACAAAGTCTCAGAGGTAAGTATTTACTCATAGAAGAAAATGGCAACAACAAGGATACTTTGGTGATAACAAGGAAGGGATACTATGTTACTGGTGACTCTACAAAGGGTGAAATAGGTGATAGTCTTGTTTTAAAAAAGTATAAAGGATATTATTTTTTTAATGACAATGAAAATCCGGAGTGGTTATTAAGGGTAGTTAAACAAGAAGCTAACGGAGACTTGTCGTACATGTTTATGGATTCCGGTGATCAGCCGTTTAATGATTACGTTTACGAAGTGAATAAAGAAATACAAGTTGATTCATTGGAAATTAAAGGAGAGAAGCTCTATCAAATTGACCCTACGCCCAGGGAGCTTCTCAACTTGATTAAGAAAGGGTATTTTAAAAAGACCATGGGGCTAACGAAGATCAAGTGATCCTTAAGCTATCTCTTCGAAACGTGAGTTCAAGCGAATCGAAAACGCTTTACAAATCAATCCTTAGATGGAATAAAAGGTGATATTTGTTGATGTAGCCTTATAGCGTTACGTGAAAGAACAAACCCTATTATCAAGGAGATAGCTGCGCCCATCCAGATTCCCGGAATATATGAGATAAACAAGAAATAATCGTAGGATCCGTGAAAGAACGAAGCTGACAGCAACGCGAGTATACTATAAAATAAAACCCGGCGATGCGCAAATTTTGCCTTTCCAAGAAAGAATCCCATAACTATGGCAAACGTTGCATGGGCAGGAACAGCCGTAAACATACGCATGATGCCAGTAGCCAGTCCGTATTGATATACATATAATACGTTCTCCAAGGTAGCGAAACCCATGCTCACCATAACAGCATAAACAATCCCATCGAATGGCTCATTGAAGTTCTTGTTGTTAAAAAGTATGAATCGAACAAAAAAGAATTTACTGAACTCTTCAATGAGGGCGACCTTAAAAAATGCATTAAAGAATTGATGAATCACATCATCTTCTTTTGTTAAAATCAGCGCGTTGACTGGCCAGCTTATCACTAACGTCATGAGAGCACTCAGCCCACCATAAAGAAAACTGATTAAAAGCAAACCAAGCGGTTCGCGTTCATGTTTGTCCTTCAGGTAAATATAGAGCATGATAGCGGCTCCAGGTGCGAGCGCCAATGCAAATAAACTAAGAGCATTCATTCAACAAGATTGACGAGCCAAGATAAAGGATAATCGTCATCTTCCTAAAAATCATTCTAACACAGCTTCAATAGCATCCATCTTATCTTCTGTAAATTTACCAATGGATGAATGAATAATTTTTCCGTTAGGATCAAGCACGAAGAAGTAAGGAACATCCTTCTTATCAAACTCAAGAGATTCTTTGTAGGTTTTTAATTCTCCTTTATAAAAAAGAACATAAGGCAACAATTGAGGATCTATATTCTTTAAAGCCTTGCGTTTTGCAGTACCCGTTGCGGCGGCATTAATACCTGTGAACATCGGAACAAAATAGACGTTAACGTCGTAACCAAATCCTCCCAGTACCCCGGTGGTTTTTTGAATGAATTTCTCAAATACAGGCTGAAACCAGGAATTTAAATCATCTTCGGATTTTTTAGAATATGCCAAACCGAGTAACGTATACTTCCCTTTCACATCCTGTGGCAGTTTGACTTTTTTATCCTCTACTGTTTCTGCTTCCATATCAGGAAACGTTTTTCCAATAACCTGCGCGTCTACCGACAACGATAAAATGATAACAGCGAATAGCAAGTATATCTTTTTCATACGTTTTATTTATTGGTTGAAGTTACGAAAACCATACCAGAATGTTTGATGACAAGTAGCGAGCGGAATGATTCAGTAGTTATTAGGCGCCATCGACAGTTAAATAACATTTTTAATGCTTAATTCAACTTCATGGTACCTTAAGGAGAAATACAAAAAATGGTTTCAAGTTAGTTAGCACAAAGACAGATCCCGGATGATAACATTCATATAGGGAAGCAACAACTACTATAAATCAATCGATCCATAAGACCTTCTCTTCGATAGGTTTTCTTCTACCATCAGGAATTTCCTGTTTTGGTATTCCGACATGAAAAAATCCTAATAGTTTGTCCTGTTCTCCTAAACCAAAAAAATCTTTTGCCTCATCGAAATACGTAATTCCACCTGTACTCAAGTAGGCCCCGATCCCATATGCAGTGGCTGTCAAATACATGTTTTGAACAGCGCAAAAGACAGCACCAATCTCTTCTATTTCGGGGACCGCTTTTTTTTCATCGCGTTTCATTCCCACGGCAATGATATGCGAAGAGAGCATGGGTTTTATTAGTAAGTTTTGATAACGTTCTTCTTTAAAAGAGGTGTCGGCGATGGTAAGTTTTTTATAGAGTTCAGACTGAAACACAGCCAATTTTCTCAGGCCTTCCCCTTTAAACACAATAAATCTCCAGGGTTCTGTTAATTTATGTGTAGGCGCCCAGTTAGCATTTTTAAGCATCTGATTGACAATAGCATCGTCGACTGGCACACCGCTATATTGAGGTTGATACACTGATCGTCTCTTATGGATTACCTCGTTGATCAATTCCGGATTAAACTTCATTTATCTTATTTTTTATAAATTTGGTATTAACCCTCTAATATGAAAAAATTCGTTGTGATAGCCTTTGTTATATGTTTATTCATATCGTCGTGCGCCCCCGTATATGTTCCCAATGCCCGAAATTCGCCTATGTTTACGAAGGGTGGCGAATTTCAAGGCTCATTCCAATTAGGAAATGGTCTCGACATACAGGGTGCGGTTTCCGTATCAAATCACATTGGATTGATGGGCAATTTCTCTTATGCGAATAACAAAAGCCCGGATCCCGATGATCAGGACGATTTCCATCGTCATAAATTTTTTGAAGGTGGGCTCGGATATTTTGAAAACGATGGCAAGTGGTGCTATGAAATTTTCGCCGGATATGGAGAGGGCGAAGGAACAAGTTTCGATGAGTATACTTTTTTTAATAGCGGATCATCCTCAACGACTACGCGGGCCACGGGTAAATTCAATCGCATTTTTATACAGCCTGCTTTCGGATTGAATAAAAAGGTTTTTAATGTTTCTTTTGTTCCAAGGATTTCCCTTGTCGACTTCACAGAATTTACCAGTGATGACCTCAGCGGTGTTGCTCCCCACATTGCAAATGATGATCCCAAGGTGTTTATCGAACCTGCCGTGATCGGCCGGATTAATCTCATGAACAACCGGATGTTTTTTACCTTTCAAGGAGGCGTTTCAATTCCTGCTTCCAAAGTTTATTACGAATACCGTCCTTTTTACGTCTCCACCGGAATTGGTTTCAGGCTTGGCGGAACAAAGAAGGAAGTGGAATCAGAAACCACCAACTGATTATTTTGGAAACCCGCTTGCATCAATATTAGGTATTACCTTCAAGGCATTTTTATAGTAGATTTTCTTTAGGATATCATCGGGTAAACCCAATCCATACATGCGCCAAAAAGCGTGATAGCGTTTGTGGTAAGGAAAATATTCATCTGTTGTTTCAAGTACGCGGAAGTATGTATTATATTCCTCAGGTACCCAGGAGTCTTTGCCGAACATTACCCGGTCCTGGTATTTGGTTAAAAATTCGCGCGCAGCACGGGGTTGTCTTCCAAGTTCAGCGACCACAGCTCCAATTTCAGTATACATATTAGGATACTGATTCATCAATTCGGCTAGTTTTTTCAAATCGCTTCCGTACCATCCTAAGTGAGCATTGATGAATTTTGTCTTAGGATGTTTTTTGAAAATATTGTGCTGCTCAGCAATAAGGGTTTCCCATGAAACCGGGTCTGTATCATGTCTTCGGCCTGGATGAGTCTTAAGTTCAAGCCATCGTTCGTTATTCTTATCAATAGGTTGCCAGAATTGTTTTGGGTCCGCCGCATGGATTAGCACAGGAATTCCCAGTTCCCCGCATTTTGCCCAAACCGGATCTATACGCGGATCATCAATGTGGATACGATTATTCTTGCTATCCTTATTAAACATGCCAAGGCTTTTGTAAACCTTTAATCCATTAGCTCCTTTCTTGACATCTTCCTCCAACTGTTTTATCGTACGAGCTTTCCATTCTGGATCATCAATGCCCTCAAATTCCACGTTTGTAAAAACAATAAATCGCTTGGGTTGATTTTTTTTAACGTTCTCGAGCGACTTCTCCAGATGATCTGTACTTCCTCGGCCTCTGCCGCTTAGGTTAACCATCACCGCCATGTTAAGCTTATCCATCTGGGTAGCGAGATCATCCAAATTCTGAGATGTCATTCCAAATTGATGGTTATGTACGTCAATGAACGGAAACTTTGCCTTGGTGATGATATGCTCCGGAACAACCAATGTCGATGGCGGATCATATTCTTCAAAATCCATGGTCATGTTAAGTGCCTTTTCCTGTCCGCACGCGGAGGTTAAAGCGAATAAAAGAGAAGCACCGAAAAATAGTTTTTTCATGGAAGTAATTAACGCTTTAAGATACTTGGAATAGCAATTCCAAAAGATAAAATTTTCTCAAACGGATCGTTAACCTCTTTAGTGGTTATGCACTCGTATAGCATTTGAACAAAGCAATAGGGGAATTGATAATTGGTTGAGTAAGGCTATTTATTTTTAACTTGGCAGCAGATTATTACACTATGAGAAAATTACTGTTTGTGTTTATATGGCTGACTTGTATCAATTCTCTGTCTGCCCAAGACCTGCAACTTGAGGCCGCTAAGAAGAAGATAGAAGCGAAGGATTTTGAAGGAGCAAAGGAAGATTTGAAAAAATTGATAGATAATTTACCGAAGAACAAACAGGCATTCAATCTTCGCGGATTGGCGAGAACTGGGCTAAATGATTTTTACGGAGCCATAGGCGATTTTAACATAGCGCTTGAAATCGATTCGACATTCTCTGAACCCTGGAATAACCGGGGCGAGGCTAAAATGGCGCTGGGTGATGATGGGGGCGCAATTGACGATTTTAATAAGGCCATAAAATTCAATCCTAAGTTTACCAATGCTTATACGAACCGGGGACTCGCAAAATACAATATAGAAGATCTACAAGGTGCCTATTTCGATTTTTCAAAAGCTCTTGAGCTAGGGCCCATAGATTCCGATAAGTATTTTAACCGGGGAGTAACAAAAGCAGAGCTGGGAGAATTTGTGAGTGCCATCGATGACTATTCAAAAGCAATTGAGCTTGAGAAAAAGGATGCTAGCTTGTACAACTACCGCGGGGTAGCCCATTACAATGTTGGGAATCTCGACTTAGCCATTGCTGACTATAACGAAGCATTGAAGATCGATGCCAAGGACGCACAGACTTTTGAAAATCGTGCGCTGGCAAAAGGCGCGAAGGAGGATTTCAAAGCGGCATTGGAAGACTATGATAAAGCGATTGAATTAGAATCTGAAGAACCCGAAACTTACAATCTAAGAGGAGTTACCAAATACAATATGGACAATCATGATGGTGCCATTGCCGACTACACAAAAGCCATTGAGCTCGACGCAACCAATCCGGTATACTTTGACAACCGAGCTTTAAGTAAAACAGAAAAACAAGATTATGCAGGTGCTATAGAAGATTATTCATCTTCGATGGAGTTATATCCCGGCGATCCCGAAACATTTTATCAGCGGGCCTTGGTTAAAATGACCATGAACAATAAGTATGATGCCTGCCTTGATTTTAGAAAAGCAGAGGAGTTAGGATCGGTCGAGGCAAAAGCAGAAATAAAAAAGAACTGTAAATAGGTGAAGTTCGTCTAGAGGCCGTATTCAGAAACGAGTCCCTGAACAAAACCTACTAACACCATCTTTGAACTTCAGTATTACTGCGCGATCGGATACCCTCGTGAAGCCATCCAAACTGGAATAAAACGTATTTTATAGGATTGCTCGTTATTCAGGGTTAATTAAGATATTTTACGCAGAAATTGACTTCATTAACTTTATGCGAAGCCTCTACCTGCCCTTTATTTTTTTAGTGTTTGCATTTGCCACTCAAGCTCAACAAAAACTTTTAACTCCGGAAGAATTTCTAGGCTATGATTTAGGAGACAGGTTCACTCCACACTATCGTGTGATGGATTACTTTAAACATGTCGCTGACGTAATGCCAAACATAGACTTAAAAAAGTATGGAGAAACCTATGAACACCGGCCATTGGTATATGCCATTATCACATCAGCGGAAAATTTTAATAATCTCGAAAAATTACGCATTAACAATTTAAAACGTACAGGTTTAGTTGAAGGTACTGCGGAAGGTGAGAAAAAAGCGATTGTTTGGTTAAGCTATAACGTACATGGCAATGAGGCAAGTTCTCTAGAGGCATCGATGCTGACACTTTTTGATTTAGCAAATGCAAGTAATACAAAGACCCAGGAGTGGTTGAAGAATACCGTTGTAATCATTGATCCTTGTATAAATCCTGACGGCCGTGATCGGTATGCCAATTTTTATAACCAAAATCTAAATGCTCCTGCAAATTCGGATGGAGATGCAAACGAACATCATGAACCTTGGCCCGGCGGAAGAGCGAATCATTACCTATTCGACCTTAATCGGGATTGGGCATGGAACACGCAGATAGAAACGCAGCAACGCCTGAAAATTTACAATCAATGGATGCCGCACGTTCATGTAGATTTTCACGAACAAAGTTACAACAGTCCTTATTATTTTGCCCCGGCGGCAGAACCTTATCACGAAGTGATCTCACCATGGCAGCGCGAGTTTCAGACAACAATCGGAAAAAACAACGCCAAATATTTTGACGAACAGGGATGGTTGTATTTCACAAAAGAATTTTTTGACCTATACTATCCCAGCTATGGCGACACATATCCCATTTACAGCGGCGCTATAGGAATGACATACGAACAAGGCGGTGGGGGCTATGGGGGTTTAAGTATCACTACTAAGGAGGACGATCAGCTAACATTAAAAGACCGGCTCACTCACCATTACACATCCGGGTTGTCTACAGTAGAGATTACGTCTAAGCACGCAACCAGGGTAGTCGATGAATTTGAAAAATATTTTCACGAAAATCTTAACAACCCTGCCTCGCCGTATAAAACTTATATCGTGAAAGCAGATAATAATGCAGACAAAATCAAACAGCTTACGGAATGGATGGATTTACATGCTATAACGTACGGTCGATCATCCACTGGAAAAACGCTCCGAGGTTTTGATTATCAAACTCAAACGACGACCAATTTAAACCTCACAACGGATGACCTGGTGATAAATGTTTACCAACCTAAATCGCGTTTTATCACCACGGTGTTTGAACCTCAATCAAAACTAGCGGATTCTGTAACCTATGATATTACGGCTTGGAATTTAATGTATGCCTACAATTTAAAAGCATATGCAGTGAGAGAGCGAATCAATGTTGCTAAACCATTTCAGCCACAGTCTACCGAAAATACAGTTGTCCCAAATAATCCCTATGCCTATATCTATAAATATGAAAGCATAAAAGATGTGGCATTTTTGGCCACGCTGATGAAAGAGGGAATAAAAGTACGATCTGCGGAGAAACCATTTATCGTAAATGGACAAAGCTTTGAACCAGGTTCACTCATTATCACCCGGAGAAATAATGAAGGCATTGCCGATTTTGATAGCCGCGTAAAAACGCTGGCGACGCAAATGCAACGGAAGACATTCACGTCATCTACAGGATTTGCCGAAAAAGGAAAAGACGTAGGCGCAGAAGGCGTCAGGTATTTAAAAGCACCAAAAATTGCTGTTATCTTTGGCCCACAAACCTCCTCTCTGTCAACCGGAGAAATCTGGCATTTTTTTGAACAACAAATACATTATCCAGTAACCCAAATTGGAACGGATTATTTTAGGAGCATTGCGCTAAGTAAATACGATGTACTGATCGTGCCCGAGGGCTCCTACAAAATACTTGATGACGATTTATTGGAGCGGATATCTTCATGGGTTAACAACGGGGGTAAACTTATCATTATCGCAACCGCACTTAATTCATTTTCGGAAAAGAAAGGCTACTCGTTAAAACCATATGTCACGGAGGATGAAAAACGGGAAGCAGAAAAAAATGAAAAGCTATCCAAAGAGAAAGAATTGTTGACGCGGTATGAAGATGCTGAACGCAAGCAGATCTCCGATGTTATTTCAGGTGCGATCTATAAAATTACGTTGGATACCTCTCATCCCCTGGCTTTCGGCGTTGGCAATACGTACTATTCATTAAAGACAAACGAACTTCGTTTTGCCTACCTGGAAAAAGGGTGGAATGTTGGCGTGATAAAAGGCAAAGCAAAACCGGTTCAAGGTTTTGCCGGTAGGCATATCAATAGTAAAATGGATAATAGTTTAATATTTGGTGTCGAAGAGAAAGGGCAAGGTAACATTGTGTATTTAGTTGACAACCCTCTTTTTCGGTCATTCTGGGAAAGTGGCAAAATGATCTTTTCGAATGCAGTATTTATGGTGGGAGAATAATGTGTCAAGTTTTTAGTTGCGTGTTTCGAGTTGGCTCACCACGCGCCAGCATAGGATGACTTTTAATCCAAGGTCGAATATTGGTCATTACAACAGCTCCTCATCTCCATAATCTTCTGTCCGTTCCTCAAGGTAGAAATATCGAATGTTTATGTTGATGATAGTCTTGTAGGGAATGGTAATATAACGCCCTGGAATTTCGTAGTATCTGTTTTCGGAAAGGTCGTCTTGCAACAGCCTTCGCTTGGCATCCTTTAAAATAATATTTTCAAGCCCTCCTTCATCCGACAATGTAAAATGAATTAACTCTCCGATGTAAATCATTTGCTGCGACCCCACACTGGTCAGCACATTTACCAGTTTGAAACTGACTTCTTCCGGGTGATCAGGAACTTCCGGGAAATCCAGAAACTCTCCACTTAATAGATAGTGCCAGTCGTTTGTAAAACGAAATAATTTGAACTTACGATCGAACTTAAACACCCGGACTATTTTCCGGCTAACGTGTCCGGCAAAAAAAGACACGCTCATAACAAACGTGCAGTAGAAAAGATAGGAAAGAAAAATATTAGCGTATTCCTTGCTGTCTTGAAGTAATGCTTTACTAAGCAACGCCTTTAAGTCGAAGTTAAAATTAAAAAAATATGAGATTGCGAGCAGCAAAAAGTAGGACAAGAAGTGCATGATAATCGATGGGAAGAGAGCCCAAAACACTTCATCTAATATGCCTGAGAATTTAAGTTTCCTGGAAAATGCAGAAGAGAGATAAGCCCGCTTAAAGGTTATGCCAGGCAGAATGAAAAGAAAGAGGAAAAGAGTAGATACAGCAAACGCCACGATCGGTGGTTTAGCCTAGTTCTCTAACAAAGTAAACTTTTTCGCCCAATCGAAACGTCTTTCCTTCTCCATCGATCTCCTTGTTAATATCAATCAGTTTATAAACCAGTTCCCGGCTCTTTTTTACTTTGTTGGAGATCCAATGTTGTTTGCTATCCGATTTTGATTTCATATAACAGCGATTTCATATATAGCGTAACGCAAATTATTACAAAAAAGTGACAAATCGTAATAACTCACCTCGTTATAACGCTTAGTATATGCCGGGAGTTTAATTTACGATCTCTTTAACCAACTGCCAAGCTAGGTCGGGCTCAAAGCCTTTATTGATAACATACTTTGAGAGTTTGTCCCGCTTTACAAATAGATTCTCCTCTTCTATTTGATCCGATTTCCGCTTAATCAAGTATTCAAGTGTTCTTAAATAGTCGCTATCGTCGATTTCTTTTAGTCCAGCCTTAATGCAATTTTTGGTAAGGCCCTTAGCCTCCAGTCCTTGAATGATTTTTATCCGCCCCCAGTTCTTTACCCGGAACTTTCCTCCGGCAAAGGCTTTAGCAAAACGCTCTTCGTTCAAGTATCCTTCGGTAATGAGATGTGTTATTATTTCTTCCACATCGTTCGATAGCATCCCTAACTCGTAGAGCTTGCCTTTCACCTCTTGATGCGAGCGCTCCTGGTAAGCGCAATAGTGGTAGAGTTTTTTTCGGGCTTCCGAGGGAGTAAGATTTTTAGATCTTTTTTGCACAACGTAAAATTAAGACACGGTGCCCATTGTATACAAATCAGGAAATATCCCTAAGCCAACAGAATTTAAAATATTATTGGCTACACTTTGATCAATCCTTTATTTTTAAGAATGCTGGCAACAAACTTTCGTTCATTTTCGGTATTAAAAATCTTAAAAGGCAAGTATATGAGCTGGGCTTTGTTAACAAAAAGAACAAAGTGGTCTTTTCCAATAGTAGCGCTCTTGATCTGATCCCATTTCAAGGGCATACCTTCCCTTGGATTTATTTTCATGAGAATTTGCTGACTGCTTATTTCATATGAGAATTTCTCAAAGAGCATTTTTCCTTGCTCTAATTGAGTAACTCCATAAAACTGGATCCACCAAAAGAGCAGATACAACCCCAAACCAACAAAGGCACCAATAAACCACCAAACGGATGCAACTCCAGGGATAAAATAGCAAAGACAGATTATCAGCGCACCCAGCGCAGCCATCCAACCCTGCTTTTTAAGTATGGTTTTAAGTGCCGTATTGATGTACGTCTTTTTATCTAGTTTGTAATTTTTCGTTCGAACGATCATATTTCAATTCACTTTTAATCTCAGGTTTCTAATATGCTTTTAAGCTTAAATCAAGGCTCTCTATTGTATGAGTTAAAGCACCGACCGAAATGAAATCGACACCGCACGCCGCAATATTTCGAATCGTTTCTTCTGTAATGCCGCCGCTCGCTTCCGTTTCGTAAACACCATTAATAAGCTTAACAGCTTCTTTCATCTTATCAAGAGGCATATTATCTAGCATAATGATGTCCACACCCCCTACCCGTAATACTTCTTTCACTTCCTCGAGTGTCCGGGTTTCAATCTCAATTTTTAGTTTTTTGTTTCTGGCGCGAAGATAATCTTTTGTTCGATTGATTGCCTGTTCGATTCCTCCAGCCATATCAATATGATTGTCTTTAAGCATAATCATATCAAAAAGCCCTATCCGATGATTGTAACCGCCTCCGATGAGGACAGCCCATTTCTCAATTAACCTGAAGTTTGGGGTAGTTTTGCGGGTGTCTAGCAGTTTTACAGACGTGCCTCTCACTAAAGTGCAAAGACGATGGGTTTTGGTCGCAATAGCACTCATTCGCTGCATGCAATTAAGCACCAATCGCTCGGTTGTAAGAATTGACTGAGCGGGCCCCTCGACCGTGAAAGCAATATCGCCCTTCGTTACTAGCGAACCATCCGGAATCTTTACATCGATAACTAGTCCCTTATCAAAAAAATTAAAAATTTGCTTAGCGAGTTCAACGCCAGCGAGTATGCCGGCATCTTTTACCAACAGTTTCGCCTTTTTTAAAGATTTGACAGGTATTGCGGCAAGAGTAGAATGATCCCCATCGCCGATGTCTTCGGCTAACGCTGAGGAAATAAATTGATGGATGAATTCAGGTGTTATATAATCCGGATGCACGTGGCAAAAATAGAACGCAGATTTTTAGAACCTATATTCTATCTAAAATTTATGATTGGCTACCTATTCCTTTGCAAAGGAGATTTCATGTACGAGCTGCTGACTGTTTATAGCCTTTATTTTCATAAAAACGCGGTATGTCTCGCTTCCACTCTTAAATTGCCCAATAGCAAAAGGTTGTCCTCCTTTTGACGACCCTTGATGGATGATACTAAATTCTGACGGAGGATGTTGTTTAAAAAAATCACGAAAAACAAACTCAGCTTGAGCCTTGCTATACGACTCTACGCGTCCTTCCAAGGTTACGTCAACTGTTTGGTTGAGGTATTTTGAGAGTTCTTTGGCACTCCCAGCCTTGATTGTTTCCTTCACCTGATCTATTACATCTGCTTGAGCGAACGTTTTAATGCTTTGAACACTAACCAAAAGAAAAACGAATGCTGAAAGATATCTTTTCATTTTCATGATGATAATTCGGCTAAAACTATGCCATTGTCGAAAGATAATAAAATATGTGATCTCAGGTCTGATTGCAAACGATTCACTAACGTCATTGACCTAAAATCAACGTTTTGCTTTAAATCCTCATTATATTTGCGACGCTTTACAATAGTCTAACAACAATTCTGCATGAATAAAAAGGTTCTCTTAATGATATTGGATGGCTGGGGCATCGCTACCAACAAAAAAGTTTCGGCAGTCGATAGCGCCCAAACACCCTTTGTTAATTCTTTATACAGCCGGTATCCGCATAGTAAGCTTGAAGCTTCCGGATTAGCCGTTGGATTGCCTGTAGGCCAGATGGGTAATTCGGAAGTCGGACATATGAATATTGGTGCAGGGAGAGTTGTTTATCAGGACTTGGTCCGAATTAACAAAGCGGTTGACGAGAAGGAGTTGGACACAAATAAAGCATTG
Source organism: uncultured Chryseolinea sp. (assembly GCA_964484845.1). Classification (GTDB taxonomy): domain Bacteria; phylum Bacteroidota; class Bacteroidia; order Cytophagales; family Cyclobacteriaceae; genus Chryseolinea. The sequence continues at coordinate 14,990 of CAZAHL010000172.1, forward strand.
TTAGATGCTTTTGACTACGCCAAAAAGAACAATAAAAATGTCCATCTCATGGGCTTAGTATCCGACGGAGGTGTACACTCTCACATAAATCATTTGAAAGGGCTCATCACAATTGCAAATAATAATGGTATCAAAAACCTTTTTGTTCACGCTTTCATGGATGGCCGTGATACGGATCCAAAGGGG